>CAISDV010000114.1 GCA_903884185.1 uncultured Chitinophagaceae bacterium
AGAGTTGCCGGTGTTTTTTAATACATACCCCTCTTCTTTTTCAGCTTTGCCTTTAAACCCTATCTCAATACCTGTTTCTGTAAAAGCCATCTTAACAAAATCCTTTATTGAAGTTGTGATACCTGTAGCTAAAACAAAATCTTCCGGTTGATCATGCTGCAATATCCGCCACATGCCTTCCACATAGTCTTTCGCATGTCCCCAATCTCTCTTTGCATCCATATTTCCTAAATACAAAATATCCTGGAGCCCTAAAACTATCTTGGCAACTGCACGGGTGATCTTCCTTGTAACAAAAGTCTCCCCGCGAACTGGTGATTCATGATTAAATAAAATACCATTGCAGGCAAACATCCCATATGCTTCACGGTAATTCACTGTGATCCAGTAGGCATATAACTTGGCAATTGCATAAGGTGAGCGGGGATAAAAAGGTGTCGTTTCACTTTGTGGAACAGCCTGAACCAAGCCATACAATTCTGAAGTTGATGCCTGGTACAACTTTGTTTTTTTAATCAGTCCTAATAAGCGTACCGCTTCCAGAATTCTCAGAGTACCAATCCCATCAGCATTGGCAGTATATTCAGGGGTCTCAAAACTTACATGCACATGGCTCATGGCAGCAAGATTATATATCTCATCAGGTTGTACTTCCTGGATGATCCTGATCAGGTTAGTAGAGTCGGTCAAATCCCCATAATGTAAGAACAAGTGTCTGCTGGGTATATGCGGGTCCTCATAAAAGCCATCTATCCTTTGTGTATTAAAAAGGGAGCTTCGTCTCTTAATGCCATGTACTTCATATCCTTTTTTCAAAAGTAATTCGGTCAGATAAGCGCCGTCCTGCCCTGTAATGCCAGTTATTAATGCTTTCTTCATATACTGTTTTGTTTCCTTGTAGTAGCCTGCAAATATAAGTATCACTGCCTGATATCCCTAAGAGGCTGTTTTACGTGTAATTGAGCCTTTTACTTAAATGCAAACTATTTTATTTTATCTTCAATACTTAATACCAGCTGCCATGAAACAACGTTACTACTCCCTGGATGTTTTCAGGGGCGCTACTGTAGCCCTCATGATCCTTGTTAATAATCCGGGTTCCTGGGGACATATCTTCTCCCCGCTTGAACATGCACCCTGGCATGGTTGCACCCCTACCGATCTGGTCTTCCCATTTTTCCTCTTCGCTGTAGGAAATGCCATGGCTTTTGTAATGCCCCGTTTTGAAGAGAAAGGCACTGCTTATTTTTTAAAAAGAGTGATCACAAGAACATTACTCATTTTTATTATTGGCTTATTGTTGAACTGGAGTCCATTTGTACGATATGACCAAACCAGCACTCTCGTGCTCAAAGGCTGGTCATGGCTGAATGCCGATGGATCACAATCGGGTATCCGCGTTATGGGGGTATTGCAACGCATAGCCCTTGCTTATTTCTTTGCTTCACTCATTATCTATTTCTTTAAAACAAAAGGTGCGTATGTAGTAAGCTGCGCATTACTATTATTATACTGGTTCCTCTGTTACCAGCTGGGTAATCCATCTGATCCTTACAGTATGCAAGGATATTTCGGCACCCATGTAGATATCGATCTTTTTGGAGCTGCACATGTATATAAAGGAGAAGGTGTTCCTTTTGACCCTGAAGGATTAACCAGCACAATGACTGCTATAGTACAAGTAGTGTTCGGTTATTTCGTTGGGCAATACATCCAGGTGAAAGGAAAGAATTTTGAAATGCTTTCTAATTTATTTGTCGCTGCGGCAGTTTTACTTTTTGCAGGCTACTGCTGGGATATGGTATTCCCTATCAATAAAAAAATATGGACAAGCAGTTATACCATATACACCAGCGGACTTGCCATATTATCTCTTGCCACACTGATCTACCTGATCGAATTCAAAGGCGCAAAAGGTGTGTGGAGCCGTTTCTTTGATGTTTTTGGAAAAAATCCTCTTTTCATTTTTGTATTGAGTGGATTCCTTCCGCGATTATTGGGATTGATAAAAATTACAGATCATGTAGATGCTAACGGGAAACCTGTTTATGCATCTCCTTTTGGCTGGTTCTATGAACACATCTGTAAAAACATAGCAGACGATCTGCGGGTAGGCTCTCTCCTCTATGCGCTGGCAATGATCGCTTTTTTCTGGCTGATCGTTTATGTGCTGGATAAGAAAAAAATATACATCCGTGTCTGACTATGATCACGCCTGCGGCGGACAGGTTCATAGGATTACTGGATGATAGGATATTGGAATGATTGTGCCTGATATTGTACATCCTGTTTGAATAATAGAACGGAATTCAGGAGAACATCTTTTCTGCTTCCGAAATACTTTCAGGCTTTCCTACATCAATGAATTTTGATTCTGAATGATCAAAGCCTTGTAGAGTGTAATTGCTGCATAGATCCAGGTAAACATCCACCATTGAAAATCTTCCTTCCTGCTTTATTAAAGAAAATAATTGAGTACTAATTACGTGAATACCGCTAAACGCTTTTTGTATCAATTTTTCTTTTGTTATTTGATCAGGGCGTTCTTCACCTGTTTTAATATTTCTCCATCCACGCAATTCATTCTTATCATTAAATAAAAAATAACGTGAGGTTTTCCTGTCTGTTACTGCCAGTGTTGCGAGTGGCTGATGAGAACGATGCTGTGTAATCATAGCGCCGAGATCCATATCTGTTAAGATATCTGTATTCATCAGAACTAAATCCCCTTCATTCTTAAAAAACCAGGAGGCTTTTTTTAAACCGCCACCTGTTTCCAGCACCATATCCGTTTCATCACTAATGGTAACTTCAGATCCCCAGCCATTATTATTTTTTATTTCCTGAGATACCTGGCTGGCAAAATGATGCACGTTCACGATTACTTGTGTAATTCCAAACTGCTGCAGGTACTCAATATTTCTTTGCAACAGGCTCTTGCCATTCACCAAAGCCAAAGCTTTAGGGTGATGGTCGGTCCAGGGTTTTAACCTTGTCCCTAATCCCGCTGCCAGTATCATTCCGCGCATATTTTTAGGTACGATTTACGATGTCAGATGTATGATGTAGTGATCTCGTATCCCGTATCCCTCATCTCGTATCCCCAATCCCATATCTCATATCACCCATTTCTCCGAATTAGTATACATCAACTCCACTTTCAATTTGTACTTATTCCTCAAATGCCTTGCAGTTTGTTCTGCCGCATATACACTCCGGTGTTGCCCGCCCGTACAGCCAAAATTGATAGAGAGGTCACTGAAGCCACGTTTGATATAATCTTCTACAGTAATATCAACCAGGTCCCAAACACTGTTCAAAAACTCATTCATCCTGGTGCGTTGTTCTAAAAAATCCTGTACGGGTTTATCCCTGCCATTTAATTTTTTGTATTCTTCAAACCTGCCGGGATTCAATATGCCGCGCATATCAAACACAAATCCTCCCCCATTATCAGATTCGTCGGGCGGAATGCCATTGCGATAACTGAAGCTGCTTACTTTTACTACCAAAGGCGTATCTGCTTTTGCCTGCACAGGTTCAAAGCGATCGATCATAGTATCTTCTACCACTAATTTTAATACTCTTTCAAATTCAGGCGTAACAATACCGATCCGTTTGTTGTTGAGAAAAAATTTCAGGTTGTGTAATGCTAATGGGATACTGGCAAGAAAATGCGCTTTGCGTTCAAAGAGCCCCCTGAATCCATAAGCGCCCATTACCTGCAAAAGACGGATCAATACGTAACCATTGTACTGGCTCTCAAAAGTGACGCGGTCTATGGGTTTTTTCAGCAATCCATCCACCACATCCAAATAATATTGTAATAATTTATCTTTCCATTCCTCGCTCAGGCCGGCTTTGGCCTGCCATAGCAAACTCGCCACATCATATTGTAAGGCGCCTTTCATCCCGCCCTGGTAATCTATAAAATGTACTTCTTCATTGTTCACGATGATATTACGGCTTTGGAAATCGCGGAACATGAAATGTTTATGCTGGGTATGCGTGAGATATGAACTAAGTGCTTCAAAATCATCCATCATTTGCTGCTTATCGTACGGCAACTGCAGCGTATCTAAAAAATAATATTTAAAATATAACAGGTCACTTAAGATCGCCTGCTTGCCAAATTCTTTTGCAGTAAGGCACCAGTCATAATTCATTCCCTTATCGCCCAGCACTTGTATATGTGCTAATGCATAAAGACTTTTTTGAAACAAGCCATAAACATGATCGTTATAGCCTTCTTGCTCAAGTTTGTTCAATAAACTTTCTGTGCCGAGATCTTGCTGTATATAGATCGTAGCATCTTCATTGACACAAAATATTTCAGGAACCGGGAGTTTGTGATCTCTAAAATGCCTGCTGAAATGAATAAAAGTATTATTCTCTTTTATATTCAATCCATAAGTAGCAATAAAAGTATTGGCACCCGAATGAATGCGAAAGTAGATGCGGTCACTGCCACTTTGCGGAAGTTTTTCAATTCGCTCTGCAGCATGTTTTTTCCAGTGAGAAAAAAGATCGCCAATATTTTTAATGACTGCCTCCATGAAGGGTTGTGTTTACTGCGAAAGTAAACTATCTATTATTTGCTGCGTGACAATGAATTTTTTATCGGTTCAAAAGGCCCGTATTTATGTTGCTTCTCGGTAAATGTATCTGTGTATGGGCCAAAAGGGTAGTCGGCTGGTTTTTTAGATACGATAGGCCAGTCCTTGCCCAGTTCCTTTGAAGGCCTTGGCTGGGAATTGATATAGGCGGCAACATCCCAGGCTTCCTCATCGCTTAGTTGGGAATTGCTATAACTGGTTTTTTGAAAAGGCATGTTATTCTTTACATAACCTGCCAGTCTCGATAAACGAAATAATCCGGCACCTATATTATAACTATTAGGTCCCCAAAGCGGGGGATAAGTATAACCATACCCTTCGGGATTTTTTTGCCCTGCACCATCAACGCTATGGCAAGACTGGCATTGTGAGGTATAAACTTTTTTACCATTTAACGGATCAGCTGCTCTATTGATAAAAGGAATATCCATGATACCACTACCAAGAGGTTTTTTGCCTTTAGGTATCTCATCACCCAACCAATGCAAATAAGCAATAATGGCTTTCATTTCTCTTCCTGTGCTGTCGATAGGTTTGCCATTCAGGCTTCGCTCAAAACAATCGTTCACTCTTTTTGCAATGCTTTCGATACTGCCACTTCTGTCGCGGTATTTGGGATAAGTGGCCACCACTGCACTGTAGTTATTCCCCCAGGGAATGGTGCCGCCTTCCAGGTGACAGTTTTGGCAATTCATGCCATTGCTGATCTGCATTACAGTTCCTTTCGGCCCCAAAAAATACGCAGTATTTGAGATCAGCCGGTAGCCATAATTGGCCAATGAATCTGTTTCAGGGATCTGGTAACGGTTCCATCCGTGCCAGGTAATTTCTTTTGGTTGGATAGTTGGTTCATTACTATTGCAACAAACGGCCATGATCGCAACAGGTATGAGATAGAGAGGGTTGATCTTCATTCAAAACCGTTTTCTTTGGCTAAAGATACTGCTTGGGAAACGATCTTCTCAACCCCAACTATCGCACTGCATATTGTGGCGATTTCACCTCAGTATAAATACGTGAATTTCTACGGGATCCTGCCGTTAAAAACGTATGATAATAAGGTTTTAAACCCCTTGCCAGGCGTTTGAACAAATTCTAATCTTGCCATACAAAACACCCCCGTTTAAAATCCTGGTAATTCCTTTGGTCGCCCGGCCAAGGGGTTGCCGGGTATAAATTAGCAAACTTGAAAAATAGATTAATAGCCCTTGAATTTTTCCAGTTGGTTGTTGGTTTCAAATGCCGGTCGCCCTTTATCCCGCAGGTAAGGGGCTGCACCGGTTTTATTGGATAATAAGATTATTGAGCAGCATTAGGGCCTTGAAACCTATCTAAATAGCAGGGAGGAATAAACGTCTTTCAATTCTATGTTCGATAAAACGCACTTGATTGAAACATGATCTCACCGGCAAATAATGAAAATTCATACCAGTTCTTCCTTTCTGGCATGTTTTATGTTTTTATCATCTTTTAAAACACATCCTATGTTACGTTTAGCTGTAATCTTCCTTTTGATCGCGCTCATTGCCGCAGTATTTGGTTATTCCGGCCTCGCCATTGGCGCTGCAGGGATAGCAAAATTCATTTTCTTCGTGTGCGCAGTATTGTTTGTGGTATCCTATCTCTTTGGGAGAAGTAAACAGTTGCGTGGGGATGACCTTCCTTTTTGAAGGAATAAAAAGGGCACATAGAAAATTTCTATGCGCCCTTAGCTCATTTTGAGGAAAATATCACCAATTCAATGTTATCCCGGCATTGATCACAAAGGGAATGGAATTATATCCCCTCACTTCAAAAAATTTACGATTGGCGATATTTTGAAGGTCAGTAAACAACCTGAAATGTTCACTGAAGGTATATTCAGCATGCGCACTCAGTAAAAAGTAATCATCCAGTAAAACATCTGCTGAAGCATAGGCGCCTGCATCATATCTTTCACTCACATATTTTCCGCTCAAACTAATATATAAAGCAGGCGTGAATTGATAAGCCGTCGTAATATTGAAATTATGCTTGGGCCTGCGCAGCGAATAGCCGTAAGTAGTATCCTTGAAATTAATACGGCTCTCGGTAGATTCCTGAATTGAGAGATATGTGTAATTGGCGGAAATAGAAAAATGCTCTGCAGGTTGTACATGTATCTCGTATTCAATACCTCTTGTCGACTGGCTGGCTAAATTGAAGTATTGATAAAAATTATTATTAAAATCAGTGCCGTCGGTAATATCGCGATAAAAGAAAACCAGCCTGTGGCCAAATGTTTTATAATGCTGATCAATACCGATCTCATAATTCACTGATGTCTCAGGGCGGAGATTTACATTTCCTGTACCACCTTTCGCGTATAACTGGTAAAGGGTAGGAGCTTTGAATCCACTTGCAATACTTCCAAAGACCCTGTAATGTTCATTGATAGTATAAGACGGATTGAATGTATAAGTATAATTGGTTCCATAACGCGAATGCGAATTCATCCTGGCACCAACTTCTAAACTAAAATGATCACTGTTGAAATTAAGAGAGGAGTAAACAGAACTTTGGTTCACTGATGAATCCGGGAAATTGCTTTTATAAGGGATGGGGCTAAAACTACTTAATGAGGCATATTGATTATTCATAGAACTATACCTGAAATCTCCACCTACCAATAAACTAAAACCTCCGCCTAATTTGATATTGGTAAACAATTCTGCAAACTGTGCAATGCCATTATAATTGTTGAGCGACCAGGATGCGGCACCGGGAATAGAAGCATTGTCATTATAATTACGATTCAGGACACTGTACTGATAATTGCCTGTTAGTGTAAGTATTTGATTCTTGTACCTGAAGCCTGTACCTGTAGAAAAATCCCTGTTATTGATATCGTAATTTCTCCTGTCTGTAAAACCACTGGCATCTACACCTGCTTTATACTGGCTGTATTGCGCAAACGCTTTGAACATTAAGTGTTGGGTGGCCTGGTATTGAAAACTTGTATTTGCGGCGTTGCCATCATAACCATCATTATCAAAATTTGATGTTCCTGTTTTATCATAGGCTGAAGAAAAACCATCGGCCCTTAATTTGGAATAACGCGCTGTATAACTCAATTTCCCGGCCTTTCCATAGAACTGCAAATTGCTTTTGAAAGTGCCGAGGTTACCCGCACTCAAACTTGCTTTTATATTTCCCGGATTTTTGATATCGGGTTTTATGGTGATGATATTCACCACACCCGCCACTGCATCC
>CAISDV010000115.1 GCA_903884185.1 uncultured Chitinophagaceae bacterium
CAGCCGACGTAATGATGCGAAATGAATTCAGGCGATTTTTCCCAGGGGTTTATAAATTCTTTATGGCAGTTAAGCGGCTTGATGAAACCGACCTGCCTTTGCTGAAAGATATTATTGTAGAAACCAGGGGCAAATATCGGGTAAGTAGCAACTCGCACAAAATTTTGCCATCGCTTCTTCAAAAACTGGAAAGCAGGGTCGTTCAGCGCCTCTGCGAAAGACTGTTTACCGAAGGTATAAGGCTATTAACTCTGCACGATGCTTTCCTGGTGCTACCAGAAGACGTTGACCAAGCAGTTGACTTAATTAATGCGACGTTTGGAGAGTTTGGTGTTAACCCACCAAAGCTCCATATAAAAAACTTGGCCGATAATTAATGTCCTACTTATACTATTAACGGGCGCAAAACGCAACGGAAAGCTGGTTGCCAAGCCGTTGCGCAATTCAGAAATTTACCGGTGAAACGACAAATCCTATTTGCGATTTTTTAGCACAGTATTTAGGCGGTTTTGCTGCTTCTTCGAGGTATATAAAAAATATGACTATGGGAAGACTTGGTAAAAGCACTACTTGTTCTGGTTTGGCCTGGGATGAAATGCTGGTGCTACTTCATAACTTGAAGAAAGACGGCAGGCTGAAAATGTATTTGTTCATCTGTTGCGGCAGTTACTTTGGTTTACGCGCCGGGGACCTGTTAAGGTTGAAGTGGCAGGATGTAATTGACCGCGACGACTTTTATGTTGCGGAAAAGAAAACGGGCAAGACGCGAAAGATAACCGTCAACGCAAGTGTTAAAGAAGCCCTGGAATTTGTGAAGGCCAGACTTATGTTAAGGAAAAAATACCAACCGGGCGGTTTTCTGTTCGCCAATAAATGGGGCGGTGCATTATCGCTTAGCTACGTAAATAAAGAGTTTCATAAAATAGTTAAGCAGTATAATATCAATACATCAAATCCAAGCTCGCACCTATGCCGCAAAACATTTGGTCGCCGGGTATGGTCTCAAGACAACCATTCTGAAAGAAGCCTGATTTATCTTTCAGAAATATTCGGCCATGCTTCGGTGGCCACTACCAGAAGATACCTCGGTATTACTCAGGCACAGATTGCCGATGTTTATATGAAGCTGTAAGTGCATTAAAATTACCCCTGCATGAAATGAAGAAAGACAGTAAGGCCTATCAACGCCTGAAAGCCCGGTTCGAAAAAAGCTATGCCGGTAACGGCGGCAGCCCTATTCCCCGTTATGAATTTGAAGGTGCGGCCCTTCCCACAGCAGAACAACAGCGCCACTATGTTCGATTCACAATTATGCAACTACTTAGTTTTGGTATCAGTCTGGATGAATTCATCAGCGTAGCTAAGGACCCCTACACCTGGTATCCGCTTGAGGTTTTCGAGGACCTTGCCGATGATGATACACCAATAGTCAAACCGTCTAATAATTAAAGGCACTATAACGGTCGCACAGGCGATTGTGTTTACAGCCGCACCCCGCGGTTAAAAAAGAAAACTCAACATGACCAGTTACAGAAAAAGAACACACGATGTTACCATCACTGACTTTGCGAAAAACCTATGGTCGATTACTAAATACACTAAGGACCTTAAAGAAAGAGAAACACAGTATGACCAGCTTTGCCAGGGTCTTGTTATGGGCGGCAAAAGCCACCCTAAGTGGATACTGGAAAGAGAAGTTAATGAGAGGCCAGCACAGCTAAAAAGTGATTATAGCTCGAAAGAAGAACTATATGCGGACTTCGAGCAGAACGTGCCCTGGGATGAATTCCTTGAAATTATTATACCACTGGATGCCGAGCCGACACCATGGGCTGCTACATGAGCTTGAAGTAGGTAGCACAATAAAAATAAACCAATGAAGCAATGAAGAATTTAAAGGATAGGGACGACGAGACTTGGGAAGAAGAACCTGTTACGATGTATTCATTTTTCCCAGCATTAGATGACGACCCGGAAGCTAAGAAGAAAACCCTGGCCCGGCTCGTAAAATGGATACTACAGACTTATGATATAGATAGTGATGAATACTTGCAGCTTATTAAAGATGCTGAGTTACCCGAAAATAAAACCGATAAAAAATGAAAAATACCATGCGTAGCTGTCCTTTTACAGATGATGAACTGAAGACATGGGCCACCCCGGAAGCCGATATGCCGATGGGGGCCATTCGTGAGCTGATAACACCGGTAGTTATCCGCAATACACCAGTGCCGAACACCGGTGACGTCTATCAATTTGCCGTAATTACTTACTGTCTTTTGATTAACGCCGGTGTGGATTTAGCCGAATTTAAAAGGGTGTGCGACGACCCGGATACCTGGACCAGGTGCACTTATAGGCCGGTGCTTGAAGGCGACGAAGATGTTGCAAGCGGTATTTACTACATGAAGATTTTTGAGACGGGACCGTATACCAGCAACGAGCCACTGATGAAACTGCAAACCATACAACTGGTTGCCATGATACTTAAAACGGTTAAGATGGACATCGGCGCTTACGTTGACCTGGTTGAGCGGATAATGCTATCGAGTGGGAAGGATTAATTTGCCCGGCTTTATTAG
>CAISDV010000116.1 GCA_903884185.1 uncultured Chitinophagaceae bacterium
TACCCAATTCAACACCCTTTTATTAGGCTCATTATCTTCTGCAGATGATGCAGAACTTGCCCGTATTGCCGGAATGCTGAAAGCCACTTCAACCAGTGGTAAAAAGATCATTGTTATTGGTAATGGCGGCAGTGCAGCCATTGCGAGCCATGTGGCAGTTGACCTTACGAAAGCAGCAGGATGCAGGGCCATCACATTCAATGAACCTGATCTGTTAACCTGTTTTGGAAATGATTATGGCTATGAAAAATGGGTGGAGAAAGCACTTGATTTTTATGCGGATAAGGGCGACCTGGCGATACTGATCAGCAGCAGTGGCAAATCGCCGAATATCATCAATGGAGCAAAACGTGCAAAGGAACTGGGATTGACGGTTGTTACACTATCAGGCTTTGCACCAGATAACCCTCTAAGAACATTGGGCGATGCAAACCTGTATGTAGAAAGCAGCTTGTATAATATAGTTGAGATGGCACATCATATATGGCTGGTAGCAATTGTAGATTTTATTGCCGGCATTGAATTAAAGTAATAGAAACAATGAAAATTTTAGTTACAGGTAACCAGGGATATATTGGCAGCGTATTGGTGCCCATTCTGCAGGATCAAGGGCATGAAGTGGTGGGATATGATACAGGATATTACAAGGACTGCCTTTTATATGATGTTGCTTCCAATATCAAACAGATCAATAAAGATATCCGTGATGTGGCAATAGAAGATGTGGAAGGAATGGATGCGATCATTCACCTGGCTGCTTTATCCAATGATCCGCTGGGAGAACTGGTTCCGGGGCTTACTGAAGAGATCAACCTGGGTGGTACCATTCAGTTAGCCGCACTGGCAAAGAAAGCAGGAGTGAAACGTTTTATTTATTCCTCATCGCAAAGCATGTATGGCATTTCAAAACTGGATAGTGAACTGGATGAATACGACAGCGAGAAACATCCGCTTACCGCTTATGCACGCACCAAATGGGAAGCGGAATGTGAATTGAAGAAACTGGAATCACCGGAATTTATTATTGTTTCTTTTCGTCCGTCAACAGTCTTTGGCGCAAGCCCGAGATTGAGATGTGATATTGTATTTAATAACCTTGTTTCCTGCGCCTATACAACAGGTAAGATAGAGATCAAGAGCGATGGTTCTCCCATACGCCCTGTGATTCATGTGAAAGATGTATGTTCTGCTTATTTAGCGGGGTTGAATGCCCCGGCAAATTTAGTAGCAGGGCGCTCATTTAATGTAGGCATACCCAATGGCAATTTTACGGTGAAGCAATTGGCTGAAGCGGCACAGAGATCGGTTCCGGGAAGTAGCCTGGTATTTACAGGCGAGCATGGAAACGATGCAAGAACCTACCGTGTTGGGTTTACAAGAATACTAACAGAGTTGGCAGATCATTATAAACCTGAATGGGATTTGGATAAAGGTGGAAAGGAATTGGTGGAACTGTTTAAAAAAGTGTCTTTTACAGAAGCAGATTTTCGGGGAAGAAAAACAAACCGATTGGCGCAGTTATCTTATTTGCAACAATCCGGTGAGGTAAATGATAAAATGCGAATGCTTACGCATTAGGTTTCACCCCGCATATAGCGGGGCAGGCAGCAAAGAGGCAAAGGAGCAAAGACGCAAAGATGTCACCCTTATTTTAATAGTTAGAAACAATAGGTTAATTAAATAGCATGGAAATATTTGAATTAATAAATGAATGCAGGATATGCGGATCAAAGAAGATCGCAAAAGTGATGGACCTTGGCGACCAGCCACCTGCAAACAGCCTGAGAGAAACCCTTTCTGAAAACCTTCCTTCAGTGCCCTTGCAATTGGTTCATTGCGCTGATTGCTGTACTGTGCAGTTATCTGCTACCGTTGATCCTTCGTATTTGTTCAGCCATTATGTATGGGTAACCGGTACCTCCAAAACAGCACATGAATACAGTAAATTTTTCTGCTCCAATGTATTATTGCGCAGCAATGTTGAAAAGCCTTTTGTAGTAGAGATAGCAAGTAACGACGGTACTTTCCTGAAAGATTTTGCAAAGAATGGATGTAAGGTGCTGGGAGTGGACCCCGCAAAGAATATTGCTAAAATGGCAACTGATGCAGGTGTGCCAACCATGGCAGATTTCTTTAACAGCGATACGGCTAAGAAGATAGAAGACAAAGAAGGCAAAGCCGATATAGTTTTTGCAAGAAACGTGATACCGCATGTAAAAGAAGTGCATTCCATTATTCTTGGAATTGCCAACCTGTTACAGGAAAACGGGATGGGAGTGATAGAATTTCATTATTCACAGATCATTTTAGATGAACTGCATTATGATTCTGTGTATCATGAACATTTGTTCTTCTACTCGTTACAAAGCATGCTGTTTTTATTAAAGAAATACGGGCTGCATGTATATGATCTTACGAGAAGTCCGATCAGTGGTGGATCATTAGTGATCTATTTTTCGAAACATCCTAAAGAGATCAGTCCTGCACTGGCTGAAGCACTGGCAACAGAAGAGAAGAACAAAATCAATGAATTGCAGACCTGGCTGAATTTTGCAGATGCCTGTTCTATCCATGCAAAAAAATTAAAAGAAACTGTACAGGAATATAAAGCAAAGGGTGCGGTATTGGGTTATGGCGCTTCGGCAAGAAGCTCTACGATGTTGAACTACGCACTGCTGGACAGTAATAATATTGATTGTGTAATAGACAAGAACCCTTTAAAACAGGGCAGGTACACACCAGGCACCAATATCCCCATCATTTCTTTTGAAGAAGGCAAAGAACGTTTTCAGAATTGTTCCTGCATTTTATTACTTGCCTGGAATTTTGAAAAGGAAGTGATCGCAGACCTGAGAGAGAATGGATTTACCGGCCCCATCATTGTTCCATTGCCAAATGAAATCAGGATCAAATGATCTTTCAGAAACAACAGATAGAGGATGTGGTTTTATTGCAGGCGCAACCGAATACAGACGACCGTGGTATGTTCCGCCGTCACTATTGCGAGGATGAACTGAAAAAGAATGGTATCGATTTCAGCGTAAAACAGGCAAACGTATCTGAGAACATTCACCGCCTTACTATGCGGGGATTTCATTACCAACGCAAGCCGAGTAAAGAATCAAAGATCATTTCCTGTATCAGCGGCAGTGTTCATAATGTAGTGATCGACCTTCGCAGGGAGTCGCCGACTTTTCTTAACTGGCAGGAATTCTCACTTTCTTATAATGGCAGGGAATCATTATACATTCCCGTTGGCTGTGCCAATGCATTTCTTACCCTGGAAGATGATACGCGGATACATTATTATATGAATGATTTTTTCAAGACCACTTCTTTGGGGTTCCGGTATAATGATCCTTTGTTTTCTATACCCTGGCCTTTTGAACCTGCAGTGATCTCGCAACAAGACCTTAATTATCCAAACCTGGACCTGGAAGCTTTATGAGAATATTAATTACAGGCGCCACCGGTTTCATAGGAAAAAATCTCTGCGAAAAATTACTCGCAGGGAAACATGAGTTGATGGCTGTATCGAGGCAACCGGTTACTGAATTAATGAAAGACGCTGTTTTGAGCAGAGTAAAATGGATCAGTTCTTCACTGAATTTGAATGAACAGGGTTTTGATCAACTAAAAGCATTCGGGCCTGAAATAGTTATAGATCTTGCCTGGGAAAAAATACCTGACTTTTCATTTGCAGTATCGCTCGAAAATCTAAATAACCAGCTTAGTTTTTTTAACAAAATACTGGAAATACCTTCCGTAAAAAAAGTAGTAGTTGCAGGAAGTGCATTTGAATATAATAAGAAGCAAGGGGCATGCATAGAAACTGAAATCTGTATTCCACATAATCATTTTACCTGGGCAAAAAATTCATTAAAAGAATTCTTACAGTTTAAATGCCTGGAAAAAAATATTACCCTTGCCTGGACACGTATATTTTATGTGTATGGGCCCGGACAAAGAAGCGGGTCACTGATACCCACCATCATTAGAAGCCTATTGAATGGCCAGTCACCTGGTATTCGCACTCCACAGAATGCCAATGATTTTATTTATATTGATGATGTTTCTTTGGGGTTGATGGCTTTGGCAGAAAAAAATATTCCCTCAGGAGTTTATAATTTAGGTAGTGGGGAGGCAAGGAAGGTGGGGGAGGTGGTGAGGATGGTTGAAAAATGCATTATCGTCCCCGACTCTGTTGGGGATGCCGTGACTCTCGTCCCCGACTCTGTCGGGGA
>CAISDV010000117.1 GCA_903884185.1 uncultured Chitinophagaceae bacterium
GCGTACTTGTGATGCGGTAGGCATACAGGACATTTACATTCTCAATACAAAGATCCCCAAGCATAAAAAATTTGGTGCAAAGAGCAGCAGCAGTGCTGCCAAATGGTTAAGCATTCATCCGTTTGATGATGCTGTAAAATGTTTTGAAGTGCTCCGCAAACAATATAGCAGGATATTGACCACTCATCTCTCATCTGATGCAGTAAGTTTATATGAGATTGATTTTACACAAAATGTGGCATTGGTATTTGGCAATGAACACGATGGGGTAAGTGAAGAGGTGAGGGCTTTGGCTGATGGCAATTTTATCATCCCGCAAATGGGTATTATTCAAAGCCTGAACATTTCGGTGGCATGTGCCGTGAGTATTTATGAAGCATACAGGCAAAAAAGTAAAGACGGGCAATATGAGCAGTCTTCCTTGTCTGCTGAAAGATTAAATACTTTAATGGATGAATGGGGTTTTCTTGAAAATGAAAAATAAAACAAAATGAAAAAATTGTTTTTTGTGATGATGATCTTATTTGCAGCGAACGCTTCCATCGCGCAGCAAATAAAAAAAGTAAAGATCGCTGAACTGGTAAAGATGATCGATACTTCTACCACACCACTTCTTGTAAATTTCTTTGCTACCTGGTGCCAGCCTTGCGTACACGAAATACCCTGGTTTGAAAAGAATGTTGCAGAGTATAAAGCAAAAGGAGTGAAGCTTATTTTGGTGAGCATTGATTTTGTTGAGGATTATCCCAAAGGCATTGCTGACTTTGTAAAGAAGAATAATTACCAGTCGCAGGTGATCTGGTTGAATGAAACCAATGCTGATCTGTTTTGCCCTAAGATTGACAAATCATGGTCAGGTGCCATTCCGGTATCACTCATGGTCAACAATAAAAAGCATTACCGGAAATTTTTTGGTGACCAGGTGCCGGAGCCAAAGTTGAAACTTGCGTTGAAGGAATTGGTGGAGTAGTAATTATTGAAGCATCAATCACCCCGGGGAAATGTAATACCCTAATTGATAAATCTTTTCCCTCAAGCCGGGTGGCATCGCATCCGCAATCCGCCTAGGCGGACTACTTTTTATTCTTTGGAAAAATATGCTTCGCATTTTTCCAATCACGCCTTTGGCGGGACCGAACAAAAAGAGGCGGCTAATGCGAATGCTGGTAGAAAGTGCGAGTACCAGTTCAGTCGTTTTATAATTTAATACTCTTCCTCCGCAGTTTCCCTCCATCTTTTTAATAACCGGATGCAGAGAACCAGTGCCCCGAGGCTTGCGAGTGCCAGGCCGGCTCCCAGGTACGTGGAGTTTTTGATCCCGTCAATAATGCAGTAAACAATCAGAACAAGAACAAAAACAACCAGAAGGTTTTGGATGAAATTGTGGATCTTCATAACGGCAGTTTTGGTGAAGAGATAAGAATGTGATTCAGTATCTTTCAAATTCCATAAAAGGCCCGGATATTTTATTGCACAGGCTTTCCTGGCCGAAAGTTTACAACCTTTTAATACCACAGCCGATAGAACGGCTTTCCTTCAGGCTCACGGGTTTCCCGTCTTTTGATTCATTGATCGCTTCTTTCAGGTGCTGGCGTTTTACATTGTGCGCATCGGAAGGGTTATCGTCTATTCCGCCTTTATACACTAATTGTCCGCTGGAATTAAACAGGAAAACCTCGGGAGTATGTGTAGCGCCAAATGCATCGGCGAGCTTTGAGTTATCATCAACAGCATAATACCAGTTATATCCCTGCTTTTTCGCATAAGCCTGCATGGCGGAATAAGAATCAGCGCCATCGCGTTCGGCGGCATTGGAGTTTAGGAGTATCACGCCAATATTATTTTCCAAAGCATATTGGTTGATCTGTTTGGTACGTTCCTGGTTGCGGATCACATAAGGGCAGGTATTGCAACTGAACATCACCAGCAACCCATTTTTTTCAGCAGCATCTTTCAATGATACATCTTTACCGGAAACATCTTTCATTTTTGTGGTTGTCATCGGCATCGCAGTACCAATAGATATACTTTGAATATTTTGTGCGATGATAGGTGCCGCAATAAAAGCAGCCAAAGAAAAGAGGATTGCCTTTTTCATATACGGGAGATTTTGCTTGAAATTAGAAACAATTTTCTTTTTATGCAAGTACCTGCTCCGGGTTTATTCCGGGTTTAACATTTGCGGGGTCGGTAGTGGCTTGGGTTTCAATTTCTGCCTGGAGATAGGTGATGCTTACATTCAGTTCGAACCCGATGAGCATGCTAAGAGAGTTGAAATAAATAAGAACCATGATGATCAGCACAGTGCCTATGGAGCCATATACCTTATTGTAACTGGCAAAATTGTTGACCCAGTACGAAAACAGCATCGTGGTGAAGAGGATCAGTATGGTGGCAATGACAGAGCCTATGGACAAAAGCTTCCATCGTTTCTTAACAGACGGCGCATATTTGTAAATGAAGGAAATGCAATAGAAGAGGATACCCACAATGATGAACCACCTGAGCCCGCTCCACCAGGGTATTTTAGCCCTTCTTTTCATGTGAAAAAGTTGTTTCAGTATGATCGCGAGTTGTTCCTGTCCAACAAGCATCAGCAAACAACCAAATACCAATAACATCATCAGGAAGGTGATCTTGATAGCTCTCCAGCGTTTGTGAAGAAAATATTTTTTATTCTCTGAGATGGAACGGTCAAATGTGCGGATCACTCCTATCATGGCATTGGAAGCATAGAACATCACGAGCAAAAAACCAAAAGAAAAAACTCCCACATGTTTTTGCATCAGGTCGTTCAGCAGGGTCTCAAAAAATTTATATGTGCCGGAACTGGGTGTAATGTCTTTGAATAAGATCAGTATTTGTTTTTTGAAATTCTCTGCATCGGGAAGATAAGGTATCACCGACAGCAGGAACAGGAATGCGGCAGGCAATGCCATTACAAGGTTAAAAGAAATAGCAGAAGCCCTTTCATACAATCCTACTTTATTCAATTGTGAAACAAATGTTTTTAATACATAAAATATAGGAAGCCCTTTGAACCCGGGAAAACTAGTTGTCTTGCTTTTCCGGACGAGAAAAGCAATAGGGGGGAAGCTATAAATAAAACGTTCAAATTTTGTCACTGTGGCGATTGGTTTTGTTTTTTGGCCATATAAACATCAAGTGCTTTCTGGTACTCCCTGGCATACTGTGCATGCTCTGCGAAATTACTGCTGAAATGAAGGGTGCTGCCCAAATCACTTGTGCCCACAAAGAAAAGATAATCTGTTTTCGGTGCATTCAGTACTTCATCAATAGTTAAGGTTGAAGGTATGCAGATAGGGCCTGGTGGCAAGCCTTTGTGGAGATAAGTATTGTAAGGTGAGGGAGTGCTTAAATATTTATAATAGATGCGGTTGATACTGAAATCTTTCATCGAATACTTGATAGTTGGATCAGACTGCAGAGGCATGCCTTTATTGAAGCGATTGATATATACACTCGCTATATTCCCTTTGTCAGCAGTTACATTTGTTTCTTCTTCTACAATTGAAGCTAAAATATACACTTGTGCAGGCAACAATCCTGCTTCAGCCGCTTTGCCCTTCCTGTTATTCTTATTCCAGAAAGCAGTTGAAACCTCAGCAAATTTTGAAAACATTTTTCTAAGAGGCGTATTCCAGTAAAAATTATAGGTGTTAGGAATGATCAATGTAAAAATCATTGAGGTATCTACACCAAAAGCTTGCAATGAATCATTGGAATTAAGGAAATTCATTACGGCAGTTGAATCGCTGATAAAATTTTTGCCGATCAATTTCGCAAAATCTTCTTTTATACGAAGTTTATTGATCACGAGGTTGAGTTGGGCCTGCCGGTTATTTTTTAATGTGCGGGCAAGTGTCAGCAGGCTTTCGCCTTTTTTTACTTCATATTTACCCGGTTGCAATTTGTCCCACACCCCCAATGCAGATGCCAGTAAAGAGAATGCAGTGGAATGTTTGATAATGTGTTTTTTTTCAAGGGCACCCAGCACGGATGCTTTATCTGTTTCACCTTTTTCAATAAGGAAATACCTGCTCTTTTCTATGAACGCTGTTCCTGAGCTAAAGCACATCCACGCAAACGCAGCACCCGCAATGATGATAAAAATTAAAGCCAGGGAAAAGAAACGCTTCATAGAAATTCAAGTTAAATAAAAAACCCTGTCTGTGATGAACAGGCAGGGTTATAAGATATTGAAAAATATTTATTTTGCTGGTTGCTGCGCAGGGGCCGGAGCACTAGCCGGTTGTTGTGCAGGCTTAGGTGATTGTGTTGTAGGAATACTTTTCAGGGTGTCAGTATTTGTGCCTGAGCTCATTTTTCCTTTTAAGAACAAAGTGGAGAACAATGCCAGGCAGCCAATGATCCCGGCAAATAACCAGGTTCCCTTTTCCAGAACATCTGTTGTTTGCTTTACACCCATGAACTGGTTGCTGAGGCCACCTACATTACCGGCCAATCCGCCACCTTTTGGGTTCTGTACCAATATGATAAAACCCAGTACAACACATGCTACGACGATCAGTATCAAAAATAAAATAGCCATTTTTACATTCCTTTTAGTTGTTCGATTTTGGCGGCAAAGTAAGCGGTTTTTTCAGGATCTAAAAAACTTAATTTGATATAGAGCTGGATGGCTTTATCTGTCTTGCCCTGTTTTGCCAGCACTTCGGCCATGGTTTCGGTCACAATTTCTTTAGTTTCATTGGATACCTGGGCATTGTCCTGGATGGCATTCTCCGCTGCTGTAGCAGGCCCTGCGCCTTTTAACTCAGGCGAAGTGTTTTTTAATTGTTTCAGCCAGTCAGTGAAGCTGAGGAGTTGTTTACTGAGTTTATCCTGCGGTAATTTTGTTAAGTCAGCTTTGATCCCCTGTGAAGCAAAATAATCGATCATATAATAAGGCTCACTCTCAAACTCAAGCCTGGAATCTTTTTCAGCAGGCTTTTTAAAATCTGCTACCTGCTCTGATAAAACAGAAGCAAATTTTTGTGTCTGCAATTCTTCTTCGGGATTTAGGTCTTCAATCATTTCTATTTCAGTGATCTCTTCTAATTCAACAGGGATCTTTATTTCTTCCACCGGTAATGAGGTATGTGTTTCCGCAGGCTGCTCTTCGGGAAGCATAGGAACAAATGCGTTACTATCATTGGTTAACTGGTATTGCAGCCAAAACGGGTTGCTGAATAAAAGTGAGGTTTTAGATAAGTGTAAAAAAGAAGCAGGGTGATCATCCAGTTTTAATCTTGCAGCCAGTAAAAATTGACCGGGCGCAAAATAAGGGTATTCATTTTCCAGCTGGAAAAGTTCATCAATATTCGCTTCCTGCAGGTTCCTGGTGCCGGTGAGTTCGTATAACGCGTTTTCAATTTCCGCCTTCATGTGGTGAAAATACAATTTCCTGTGACTAAAATCTTACCAACTGGAGAAGATGCGGTTAAAAATATCATCAGTGATGCCTTTGAGGATATCTTCCAGCAAACTGTCTTCTGCCTGTTGTTGTGAGAGGTTAGCAGAAAAATCAAAACTCCGGCTAACATCATATTCTTTTGGGGGGCCAAGATCAGTGACCATTTTTACGGTGATATGAACACCTATTGTCAAACGGTTGGTAGCTGCCTGGGCAGAAGTGATGGCTGAAGTAGAAAAACCATAATCAGAAATATAACCACTGATCAGGATATTAGCGTCATCGTTTTGGGTACGGATGAGCTTGGTTTGAGAGGTCATCTTCTGAAGCAATTTTTCAGTCAGTTTTGGGCTGAGCTGGGGGTTGATGAGCCGTGCCCTGTTCTCTATGAAATTTATTTTTATTGTTTTGGTCTTTGTATAATCAATTGACACATCCCTGAATGAATATGAGCATCCGGATAACAGGAATATGATGCACAAAAAACAAATACTATGGATACGCCTGGTTTTCATTGCTGTATTTTAATTATTCTTCAATATCATATTCTTTCAACTTCCGGTACAAAGTTCTTTCACTGATGCCAAGGTCTGCGGAAGCATCTTTGCGTTTGCCTTTATGTTTTTTCAACGCTTTGATGATGAGTTCCTTTTCTTTATCCATGATATTCAACGATTCTTCCACTTCTTCATGGTGATGGATCGTGTCATTATTATTTAAAATAACCGGCTGACTGCTGATGTTGACAGGCTGAGACATATTGGGCTGCGACATAGATGAATGATGCAACTCATTGGTATTGGCAGTGTGGTCATTCAGCAAAGATTCTTTGGTGAAATTGGCCGCAGTGCCCGCCAGCGAAGGGTTTTGCAGGATCTCCAAAAACATCTTCTTGAGCTCCGTTACATCCTTCTTCATATCAAAAAACAACTTATACAATATCTCCCTTTCGTTATTGAACTCACCGGTTGGATGTGCTCCTGCTAACACAGGTAGCCGGCTATAATTTTTTTCCGGCAAAAATTTCCTCAATTCATTCGCATTAAGCATTTGCTGGTTGCTCAATACCGAGATCTGTTCTGCAAGGTTCTTCAACTCCCGCACATTGCCCGGAAAAGAATAGTTAATTAACAGGTTTCTTGCTTCATCATCGAGCTGGACAGGATTTTTTTTATAGCGTTCTGCAAAGTCAACTACAAATTTTCTGAATAATAATGTAATATCTTCTTTCCTGTCGCGCAACGATGGAACCCTAATAGGAACAGTGCTTAAACGATAATAAAGGTCTTCCCTGAATTTTCCTTTTTGTGCAAACTCAATCAACTCGCGATTGGTGGCAGCGATCACGCGCACATCTGTCTTCTGTACTTTGGAAGAACCAACGCGGATAAATTCCCCGGTCTCCAAAACACGTAATAATCTCGCCTGCGTACCTAATGGCATTTCGCCTATCTCGTCAAGAAAAATGGTGCCGCCACTTACTGTTTCAAAATAACCTTTGCGGCTATCCACTGCGCCGGTAAAAGATCCCTTCTCATGGCCAAATAATTCTGAATCTATAGTGCCTTCGGGTATGGCGCCGCAGTTAACGGCGATAAAAGGATTGTGTTTTCTTGATGACAGGGCATGAATGATCTGTGAGAATACTTCTTTACCCACACCACTTTCACCAACGATCAATACGGTGAGGTCTGTTGCAGCCACTTGTACAGCAGTGCTAAGAGCGAAATTGAGGGCCGGAGAATTGCCTATGATCCCAAACCTGTTTTTGATACTTTGTAAGTCCATTCTTTATATCTTCTTTTTCATTTATTATTTAACTGCCTGGCCGATCAGAGTTGCCTGTGTGCAATCTGTTACTTTCACCCAAACATAATCGCCCTTCTTTGTAGCCTCATCATTTTTTGGAAAGACGATCACCTTATTGTGCGAGCTTCTTCCCATCCAGTCCAGCGGGCTTTTTTTACTATCACCTTCGATCAATACTTTGAACGATTTGCCAAGGTCGCGTGCATTGCTTTCCCGTGAAAGCCTTCCCTGCAAGGCAACTATTTCATGCAGCCTTCTTCTTTTTACTTCTTCGGGTATATCATCTTCATACCTGCGTTCAGCAAGGGTTCCGGGCCTTTCGCTATAAAAGTACATATAGCCATAATCATACTTGCTGTATTCCATGGCGCTCATGGTTTCCTGGTGGTCTTCTTCTGTTTCTGTGCAAAAACCTGTAATGATATCAGCGCTGATACCACAATCCGGCATGATCTCCCTGATGCGGTCTATTTTTCCGAGATACCATTCGCGCGTGTAAGTGCGGTTCATTAATTGTAATATCCTGGAGCTGCCGCTTTGAATGGGAAGATGTATGTTCCTGCAAATGTTTTCATATTTCGCCATCGTATGCAATACTTCATCCGTAATATCTTTTGGATGCGAAGTACTGAAACGCACACGCAGTTCAAGATTCACGAGCGCTACTTTTTCCAGTAAGCCTGCAAATGTTACGATCTCATCTTTCTGTTCATCCATCCAGTAATAGCTATCAACATTCTGGCCTAACAAAGTAATTTCTTTAAAACCACGATCGAAAAGGCCTTTTACTTCTGCAACGATGGAATGTGCATCACGGCTGCGTTCCCTTCCTCTTGTAAAAGGCACCACACAGAAACTGCACATATTATTGCAGCCACGCATAATAGAAACAAAGGCATTGATTCCATTGCTGTCTATACGAACGGGGGAGATGTCTGAGTATGTTTCATCGCGGCTCAACAATACATTCACGGCTTTTTGCCCGGTCCCGGCTTCCATGATCAGGCTGGGAAGGCTCCTGTATGAATCGGGCCCTACAACTATATCAACCAGTTTTTCTTCTTCGAGTAGTTTTGATTTGAGCCTTTCAGCCATGCAACCCAATATCCCGATCAGCATGCCGGGTTTTGATTCCTTGGTTTTGCGAAATTCTGTCAACCTTTTTCTAACGGTCATCTCAGCTTTTTCTCTAATAGAGCAGGTATTCAGCAGCACCAGGTCGGCATCTTCAAAATTCTTAGTGGCCCCAAAGCCTTCAGATTGCAGGATGGAGGCAACGATCTCACTGTCGCTGAAATTCATCGCGCAGCCATAACTTTCTATATAAAAAAGCTTTTTGTATGAATTGAGCCCATTACTGGCAGGAAAATAGGCCTGTCCTTGCTTTGTTTCATCGTGGGTTTTATCTTGTAATTCCATGAATTCCATCCATCTCCGGGTTTGAAACGCAAAAATAATGTAAATTTTCTAGGTGAGTGCCGTTTTGGCAGAGACTTATGAAGCGCGTATGCTTCATTGTTTTAATTTTGTGCCCGAAATTAGAAAAGACATGAGAAGAATTATAGTGTTCGGTACGGCGCTATTGTTATTATCTGTAACGGCGACCGCACAAACAATGGTTGTTTCCACACTCAGGAATGAGACAGGGAGAAGCATCAAAAAGGAAGCTGATACAACAAGATGGACATGGAAAAGGGGGGGACTGGTAAACGCGAGCCTTTCACAGGGAAGCCTGAGTAACTGGGCAGCAGGTGGCGATAATTTCTCATTGGCATTATCATCTTATGTCAATTACTATTTTTTATACAAGAAGGGAAGGCAAAGCTGGGATAATAATATTGATTTTAATTTCGGGTATGTTCAAACCACCAGTTCGGGCATTAGAAAAAATGACGACAGGGTAGATTATCTCTCCAAATACGGAAAGCAGTTAGATACAAGTAAATGGTATATATCCACGCTATTCAATTTCCGTTCACAATTTTTTGATGGATATACTTATAGTGGTTCCACAGGTGACCTGGCATCTACATTTTTATCACCGGCCTATGTATTGTTGTCTGCCGGATTGGATTACAAGCCCAATAGTAAATTGTCGATGTTCATGTCGCCACTCACTTCCAGGACAACCATCGTTACAAATAAATATCTTTCTTCAAAAGGTTTGTATGGTGTAGATACGGGAAAAAATGTTGTATACCAGGTTGGCTCATTTGTAACGGTGAACTATTATAATACCATCGCAAAAAATATTACTTATAAAGGGAGGGTGGATCTTTTTTCTAATTATGTTAGCAGGCCCCAGAACATAGATTTCTTCATGACCAATCTTTTTTCCTTTAAGATCAATAAAAATTTCTCTGCTACATATAGCCTTGACCTGATATATGATGATGATGTTCGTTTATTTGGCCCGCATAATAATTCTCCGGGGTTGCAGACAAAAAGTTTATTAGGGATCGGCTTCCTGATGCCGCTCAAGCCTGTGCGAAAAGTGTAGCTTATGCCACTACTTTTAGCAAGTGTTTTATTTGATTGGCTTTGTGAATGAGTTCGTGATAGTCTTTGCTGATAATAGTTACATGCCCCATCTTTCTTCCGGGCCTTGTTTCTTTCTTTCCATAAAGGTGAACAAATACATTATCCATTTGCAGAGTTTCATTCAATCCTTCATATTTCGCTTCGCCGCTAAATCCTTTTTCACCCAAAATATTTACGATCGCCGAAGGCAATATTTCTTTTGGATTGCCTAATGGATAACCGAGTATGATCCGCCATAGCATATCATACTGGCTGCTGTAATTTGCTTCAATGGTATGATGCCCGCTGTTGTGTACCCTTGGCGCAGTTTCGTTTACAAGAATATGATCATCCGCATCAATAAATAATTCAACTGCAAATAATCCCGGGCTTTTTAATTCTTTTACCACTTTCGTTGCAACAGCTTCGGCCTTCCATAAAACATCTTTGGATAATTGTGCAGGTGATACCTGGTAATCGAGTAGGTTCCATACGGGGTCAAATACCATTTCAGCAGGAGGGTAAACAACTGTTTCTCCTTTTTCATTCATTGCCACGATCAGTGCGATCTCTTTTTTGATCTTCACCATTTTTTCGAGAACAGCAGGTGCATCAAATCCTTTGCCCAGGTCATTTTTATCTTTCAATATTTGCACGCCTTTTCCATCATATCCGCCCTGCGCGATCTTATGAACTGCCGGAAAAAAATCTTCATGCGTGCCGAGCTCTTTTAAATTTTGTGTAACCCTGAAATCCGAACTTGATATTTCATGTTGGCGATAAAATTCTTTTTGGGTGATCTTGTTCTTGATGATGCGGATGGCGGAAGGTTTTGGATAGATCTTTACACCTTCGGCTTCTAATTTTTCAAGCGCCTCAATGTTGACACTTTCTATTTCAATGGTCAACGCATCGAGC
>CAISDV010000118.1 GCA_903884185.1 uncultured Chitinophagaceae bacterium
CCCCTACTCATAAGGCTTTTCGGGTTTCGCCTTTATTATCTTCCCCATCTGCCCCTCTCCCGAAGGAGAGGGGAGCGGGAGGAACCATTACGTTGTTTTTTTCTTTGGACTCTTTGCCTCGCCTACTACTACATCAAAACCCCATTCCGAAAGTGCTTCGGGATTGGTTTTGTAATAGCTTAGCAGGCGGTCTTTAGCTGCCACTAAGTAGTTATACACTGTGCCGGGTGTTTCGGCTGTTTGTCCTTTGCCTGTGCCATAAGCGGTGCGAGCTTGCTCCATTTTGGTTTCTGCTTGTTCGCGCAGCTTTTCGCTTTCCTTTCGTTTGGTATCGCCTGCCGAAAGTTTGGCGGCATAGTCCGTTCGGTCGAACGAAGGCTCGTCTTTCAACGGGCTTGCATCAGCCATTTCATCATCTTTACCTTTTACATTATTCGCAAGTTTGCTTAACTTGTCTGGTGAACCAACAGGTATGTCCACTCTTATTGTTTTACGTGCCATTGTCTTTTTATTTTTTTTGTTAATTTTAATTTTTTTGTTAAAAAACTTATAAATAAAGAGATTTGGGCGGGGAATGTTCATGAAAAACAATCATATTTTCATGTCTTAGTAGCTCACTTTTATATCTAAGTGACATACTTTGATGTCTAAGTGCCGTACTTTGATGTCTAAGTGTCATGCTTTGATATCTAAGTGCCATACTTTGATGTAAAACTCTTGCAGTTTTACAGACTCCCTGTATTGTTTTAGTCCATAATTTGAACAAGAAAATTGGCAGAAACAAAAAAGTCCTGCTGATGAAAAACGCAGGACTTAAAAATATGTTGATGAAAGAAATTGCTTAAATTATACGCCTGCTGTGTGTGTGTGTACAGGCACAGGGGTTCCAAAGGCTTCAAAAGCTTCTACCAACAATGGTTTGGGGATGGGTATAAATTTCCTGTTTATCATTTGAGGCAACAAAGTTATAAAAATAAATAACGTGGACAAATATTTAAATAGGCATTTTTTTACGATGATGAGTTGATTCTGCCTTGTTAGTTGTTGAATATTATTTCAACATTGCCCCGTGTAGAAGTAATTTAGGAAAGAAAATTAGTTACAAGCACTTAAAATAATCGAACGGCTCTTTGCATTCTTTGCAACGAAAAAGCGCTTTACAGGCAGTAGAGCCAAACTGAGAAATCATTTCAGTATCCGTGGAACCACATAGCGGGCATTTCAAATCACGCGATTTACCAAGTAATACTTGTTTATCGATTGTCGAATGGTCGGGTGGAGCAATGCCATAAGCGCGCAATTTTTCTTTTGCTTCATCGCTTATCCAATCAGTAGTCCAAGCCGGTGTGTACACCAAATCTACTTTCACGTTAAAAATTAGCATTTCTTTTAACTTGGTTCGAATATCATCTTCAATCACTCGCATAGCCGGGCATCCCGAATAAGTAGGTGTGATGACGATAGTACATAAATCGTCAGTAAGAATAACATCTCGAAGTATGCCCAATTCAATAATATTAATTACCGGAATTTCGGGGTCGGGAATTTCGGAAAGGAGTTTGAAAATAGCCTCCACTCCGTCTCTCCCCTTGGAGGAGAGA
>CAISDV010000119.1 GCA_903884185.1 uncultured Chitinophagaceae bacterium
CTGAATGGCTATCTGGAACTGTTGCTTGGGTAATAATTCTTTCAATTTCTCACAAAGTTTGCGGCCAAATTCCTGCGCACGGCTGCGATGTATCAATGCACTCAATGCATCTACTTTATCATTATTCAATAAAATATCCATCTTCACAATATCTGCTTCGCGGTAGCCAATGGGAGAATAATCAAACGATGCATATCCTCTTGTCTGGCTCTTCAGCTTATCATAAAAATCAAACACTATTTCAGTGAGCGGCATTTCAAAGATCAATTCAACTCTTGTTGGCGTGAGATAGCTTTGATTGATAAGGATTCCGCGCTTACCCAAACACAGTGTCATGATATTACCGATATAATCAGGCAGTGAGATGATCTGTGCTTTAATAAATGGTTCTTCTATCCTGTCGAGTTTTGTTGGCTCGGGCATTTCTGCAGGATTATTTACTGTAATATTTTCTCCCTTTGACGTGTAGGCATTAAAACTAACGTTGGGAACAGTAGTGATCACCGTTTGATTGAATTCCCTTTCCAGGCGTTCCTGGATGATCTCCATGTGCAGCAAACCAAGGAAGCCGCATCTAAAGCCAAAGCCCAATGCCTGCGAGGTTTCCAGCTCAAATGTAAGTGAGGCATCATTGAGTTGTAATTTCTCCATGCAATCACGCAGTTCTTCAAACTCATCTGTATTCACCGGGAAAATACCTGCGAATACCATCGGCTTCACTTCTATAAAACCTTGTATCATAGGAGCAGGGTCGTTTGCCAAAGTGATCGTATCACCTACCCTTACTTCTTTTGCATTTTTAATACCAGTAATAATATATCCCACATCACCACATTTCACTTCATCTTTTGGAGTCATCGTCAACTTTAATATACCCACTTCATCTGCATTATACAACTGGTCAGTAGAAGCAAATTTTATCTTATCTCCTTTTTTCAAATTACCATTCACGATCCTGTAATAAACAATAATGCCGCGGAAACTATTGAATACACTATCAAACACCAATGCCTGCAATTGCCCGTTGGGATTACCTTTGGGAGAAGGTATTCTCTCAATGATCGCTTTTAATATTTCTTCGATACCGATGCCTGTCTTTCCGCTGGCAAGTAAAATATCTTCTTTCTTGCAGCCAACCAGGTCAATGATTTGATCAGTTACTTCAGGTATCATGGCGCCATCCATATCGATCTTGTTGATCACGGGAATGATCTCCAAATCATTTTCCATTGCCAGGTATAGATTGCTGATAGTTTGTGCCTGTATTCCC
Organism: uncultured Chitinophagaceae bacterium; assembly: GCA_903884185.1. Classification (GTDB taxonomy): domain Bacteria; phylum Bacteroidota; class Bacteroidia; order Chitinophagales; family Chitinophagaceae; genus CAISDV01. The sequence continues at coordinate 1,271 of CAISDV010000119.1, forward strand.
TGAGAAGCATCCACCAATAACAAAGCTCCTTCACAGGCAGCCAGCGCACGACTCACTTCATAACTAAAATCCACATGCCCGGGAGTATCAATGAGATTGAGGATATATTCCTGTCCCTGGTAAGGATAATTGATCTGGATAGCATGGCTCTTGATCGTGATACCTTTTTCTCTTTCCAGGTCCATATCATCCAGCACCTGGTTCATCATATCGCGCGCGCCAATTGTCTTGGTATGCTCTAAAAGCCTGTCTGCCAATGTACTCTTGCCGTGGTCTATATGCGCGATAATGCAAAAATTCCTGATATTCTTCATACGGCTGCAAAGATATAAGACTGGGGCTCAATTCTAAGAGGTCATTTGTCCCCGTTCAATCCCCTCATAAATTTCCACAAATTGCTTACCAATCTGTTCGGCAGAATACCTGGAAGCCGCTTCTGAAGAGATTTTCAGGCGATCATAATTTTTATACTGATTCATCAAGCGATTTAATACCGTTGTAAGTCCGTTGATATCTCCCTTCCTCACCAAAATACCATTGCTTTCATCAATTGCTTCCGCAACTCCCCCTGCGAGCGAAGAAACAACGGGTAAACCACAGTATAAAGCTTCCGGGATCACGCAGGGAAAGTTTTCATGGTTACTGAATAAAACAAATGCGGATGATCGCTGCATTTGTTCAGCCACTTCATGATAAGGCAGTTCTCCAGTGAAGGATATCTTATGGGAGAGATGGAATTCATTCACTAATTGTTGCAGCGAAAGCGGATCAGGCCCAACGATCACCAATTCCCAATTTTTATTGACCGAATCCAATTGCTTAAAAGCTTTAATGATCTCTTCCACATTTTTTTGTTGATGGAGCGATGAAACATGTATCCACCTGAAAGTAGTCGGCGCTAATCCAGGCTTGAAATTAAAGAAATCAGTATCTGCGAGGTTATGAACCGTTTCCACTTTCTTCAAATGAAAAGTGTCTTTCAATGTTTTACCAATTGTGGCCGATACATTCGTTACAAAGGCTGCATCCTTAAAAATCTTTGCAGTATTTTGGCGGAAGAAAAAACTGCGTGCAAGAAAGTGATCGGGTGCATCTTTTTCATAGTGTGAAGCCTGCTCTGAAACGATATAAGGTATTTTCCAGGCCGATGCGATGGATCTTGCTACCAGTCCGGCTTTCATGGGTACATGCACGTGTATGAGACTGGGTTTACCATGCGCACCCACATATTCAAGCAATATTTTTTTGTACTGTTTCCTGTACTGAATATGATAGCGCAATTTATCAACCCAACTTACCCCCCACTTTTTAAAATGGAAGCTATACACCCACTCACGCAGGTTGCCCGACTCAGTATATATGCACTCATCCTTTGTTTGGGTATCTTTTCCCACCTGCACAAGATGTATCACATCAACCGGAATATATTTTGATACTGCCTGTGCATGGCGCCTGATAAAATCGCCATTTGAAGGTTCGTAAGGATCGGGATACCAGCTCGCCAGCCAAAGCACTTTCATCAGGAAATATTTATCTAGGCAAAGTACGATTCTTTAATTAGTGTATTTTTGAAACTCACCCCTTACCCATGGCGCTACTTAAAAACTTTAACCGGAAAGCAAAGATTGAAAACGAAACAGGGCTAGGCACCAATAGTGCACTAAGCGGTGGACGCTTTTTTAAAAAAGGCGGACAACCAAATCTCCAGATCAGGGGCATGCATTTCTGGGAGCGGCTGAATATTTATCATTCCTTATTATCCATGCCATTCTGGAAGTTTCTTGTCCTGATCCTTGGTTTTTTTATGGCGATCAATCTTGTCTTCGCCTGCATATACCTGGCATTTATTGATCACCTGGGTGGAATGGTAGCTACTACTCCATTAGAAAAATTTGGTGAAGCATTTTTCTTTAGTGCACAAACATTTACAACAGTGGGTTATGGAAGGATCAACCCCATTGGCTTTGGCGCCAGCCTTACTGCGTCGTTGGAAGCATTGACCGGGCTGATGACATTTGCATTAATGACCGGCCTGCTGTATGGACGTTTCGCAAGGCCAAGGGCTTATATCCGATATAGTAAAAATGCAATCTTCGCCCCTTTTAAAGATGGCACAGCGTTCATGTTTCGCATGGTGCCTTATACAAAAAATTACCTGATGAATGTGGAAGTGAGAATGACGTTAGCGATTAGGGTCACTGAGGATGGGCAGACAAAAAATAAGTTCTTTAATATGCCGCTCGACCTGGCGAAAGCTACTACTATGACTGCGAACTGGACACTCGTTCATCCCATCAATGAAGAGAGTCCGATGTATCATCTAAGTAAAGAAGATCTCATGAATGCGCAGGCAGAAGTATTAATTTTTGTACAAGGGTATGATGAAAGTTTTTCCAGCACTGTTTTTTCAAGGTCTTCCTATACTTATGAAGAGTTTGTGTATGGGGCTAAATTCACGCTGATGTATAATTCCAATGAAAACAATACTTCTACTGTCTTGCACCTTGATATGCTGGATGATTATACTCCGGCTGAGATAACCGAGAAGTATTGATTTATTTAAGCGATGTGATGATCGTATTAAATTCCTCTGCATTCAGCGAAGCGCCACCTACCAATCCACCATCCACATCAAGTTGTAAAAATAATTCTTTGGCATTGCTTCCCTTTACACTTCCACCATATAAAACAGACAGGTTCTGTGCCACCGCTTCTCCATATTTCTTTGCAAACAAGGAGCGGATAAACGCGTGGATCTCCTGTGCCTGCTCACTTGTAGCGGTCTTACCAGTACCAATTGCCCAGATAGGTTCATAAGCGATCACAATATTTTGCAATTGTTCTGCCGACAAATGAAACAAAGATTCTTCCAGTTGCCTGGCAACAAATTCATTTTGTGTTCCTGCTTCACGAATGTTCAATGCTTCACCGCAACAGAAGATAGGATGGATATGATATTCAAGGCAGATATTTACTTTCTCAGCTAAAAACTGGTTGCTCTCATTAAAATATTCTCTTCGTTCACTATGACCGATCACCACATAACTGATACCAAGCGATTGCAGCATTTCCACACTTGTTTCACCAGTGAAAGCGCCTGATTTTTTATTATAACAATTCTGCGCAGCAATAAATACTGAACCCTTACCGGATATTTTTGCCTGTGCCATGGCGAGATAAGGAAATGGAACAGCAAACACCGCCTGCTGATACTCTTTCAGGTCATGCGGTAATGCAATAATATCATCCAATAACTTCTCTCCCTGTTGCAGGGTCAGGTTCATTTTCCAGTTAGCAGCAGCAATTTGTTTACGCATATCAATGATTGAATTTCATTCAAAGTTGTGGGTTTCGGGTGAAGATGCAAAGATCAATTTTCACCGCAGAGTCGCAAAGACGGAGAGGTACGGAGAGATATTTAACTTGAATTCTTTTCTTGCAATATTCGAATCTTTGCTCTGCGTCCCTCTCCGCCTCCCTGCCTCTGCGGTGAGAAGTAATAAAATTCATGCCCCGAAAAGATATTTTAATACTTCTATTTCTATAGAGCTCAATTTCTGATGTTTCAATTTTTTCCAATTCTCAATATCCCGCAAAGCCTTATCAAATTCATACGTGCCTTCTATTCCCCAACTAAAATCCTTAATATATTTTGGTAGTAATCCATTTCCAAAAACATTGGCACAAACTCCGATCACTGAACCGGTATTAATAGAAGAGTTGATCGCTGTTTTAGAATAGTCCCCCATGAGTACCCCACATTTCTGCCCTGCTTCCATAAATGTTTTTGTATACTGATCCCAGACCTTTACTGAGCCTGCAGTATTTTTTATATTGCTATTGGTGGTACCTGCACCCAGGTTACACCACTCGCCAATCACACTATCGCCCAGGTAACCATCATGCCCTTTATTGTTATACCCCATCATGATACTGTTCTTGATCTCGCCACCTGCAGTGCAATGCGGCCCCAGTGTAGTTGCACCATATATTCTTGTTCCCATCTTTACTACAGAGCCTTCACATGCCGCAAATGGCCCACGTATCATGCTGCCTTCCATAAGCAAAACATTCTTTCCAATATAAACAGGGCCTTCGCTCGCATTTAGAAAACTATGTTCCACTATAGCACCTTCCTCAACAAAAATATTTTCAGCGTGAGTGATCTTGTTAGTTGATGAAATGGGCTGAGATTTTCTGTTTTTTGTAAGAAGTACAAAATCTTCACGCATCATTTTATCATTCCATTGAAATAATTGCCAGGAGTGTTGCAACCTTTTTGCTTCAACAGTGGTGGATTTTGTAAATGCAGTCGTAATATTATTATCAGTAAACAAAACATCTGTCCTGCCTGCGATCAAACCCTGTTTATCTACCAAGGATTCTCCCAATTGCAACGACATGATCCTACTAAAAATATCATCATCTACCATCACCGACGCATTCACACAAATATGATCACCTGCTATAAAATCAGGATAACGCGATTGCAAATATTTTTCTGTATGCACATACACTTCCTGCCCCGATTTTAATTGCCATCTTTCACGAATAGATACAATACCCATGCGCAAATCAGCCACAGCCCTGGTTTGTGTAAAAGGATAAAGCCTATCCCTGAATGCATCATCAAATAAAATAATAGCCATTGTTAGATTCGATTCTTTTACAATTTAGCATAACGGTAAACAAATTTCAGCCATAACCAAATATTTTTTGGTTTCTCCATATCTATGATCAATGCTTTGCGTGGCAATGATCCAAACGAAGGCAATGTCTTTTCACTACCCTGCAATGTTTTCAATTGTGCTATTGCCACGAGCCCTAAGCTATACGTGGCGGCCATCGCAATACTAAAATGCTGTTTCCTGGTTTTTGAATAAGGAAGTGAGTGAATACAACCCCTCATTTTATTCACCTGCTCCAGGAATATTTTTTCAATTGCATAAGCGTCTATACAACGCGTAGCAAGCGTTTGTATATTTTGCTGAGTGTCCTTATAAATATCAAAGAGATCATTCGACAACTGTATCATCGTTCCCAATAAATACCAGCATTGCTCTTCTTCTTTTGTTGGGTTGATATCTAAATAGTACCTGCACAACAATACTGAATTACCTCCTTTAGCAAATGTGATCTCCTGTATTTTTTCATTGCTGATAGAAACATCAAACTGTTTCAGCGACGCCAGTTGCGCATCAAATACTTTCCGGGCAACAAGTGCATACGCATCTTTTTCCTTCATACCGATCAATACAAAAGCCTGCGACTCCATAAAAGCACGTTCATCAAAACTTGCAGCCTCATATTCTCCGGCATGAAAGACAATATTTTCTACCTGTTCAAGTGTCAGCAGGCGATCATCCAAAAAATTATCAAACAAAGAACTGCAGGTAAAATAATGGATGCTCCGCTCCTGCTCAATTTCAGTTGTATATCTCCCATGCAAAGCCGTAAACGCATCATTTACAATAGGCAGGTACACACTATGGCTTTTAACGATCTTATGAAAGGTAGGTGCATCAAAGCTCCATCCCAACCGGGCTTCTACCTTATGGAGGTATTCAGTAGCATCCCGCTTTGCCCTCCGGCGCACAGAAATGAGGCGCAGACCGAATCGGGACATGATATAGCAGAAACGGAAGAAATAAAGCATGAGGGAAAGATAAGAAGAGTTGCTGGTTGCCAGTTACTAGTTGCGAGTTAAAATAACTTACGATCAATAACGAATATTTCAATTTTTCCGGAATCATTTGACCAGCAACCGGTAACTAGCAACTGGCAACTAATTACTACCTTGCACCCCTAATCAAACCTCCTAAAAATGAGCTTTGGATCCTTTTCTTACCCGATGCCCGTAAATGAACCCGTTCTCTCCTATTCTCCCGGCAGCGCCGAAAGAGAAGCATTAAAAAGAACACTTGCCGAACTGAAAAGTACCGAAGCAGATATACCCATGTATATCGGTGGTAAAGAAATACGCACCAATAAAAAAGTAGCCATACACCCGCCACATGAGATCAGTCATACACTTGGCCATTTTCATGCAGGTGAAGAAAAACATGTACACCAGGCAATCGAAGCTGCCCTTGCAGCAAAAGAAAGCTGGAGTAATATGAGTTGGGAAAATCGTGCAGGCATCTTTTTAAAAGCTGCCGACCTGCTGGCAACAAAATACCGTTTCCATTTGAATGGAACCACTATGCTGGGACAAAGCAAGAATCCCTTCCAGGCAGAGATAGACAGCGCATGTGAACTAATAGATTTTCTTCGTTTCAATGTTCATTTTTTAAGCGAGATATATAAGCAGCAACCGATCAGTTCTCCGGGTATTCACAACCGTATGGAATGGAGAGCGCTGGAAGGTTTTGTACTTGCAGTAACGCCTTTCAATTTTACGGCTATTGGTGGAAACCTTCCTACATCTGCTGCCATGTGCGGCAATGTGGTGGTTTGGAAACCTGCCAATACACAGATATATTCAGCGCAAATGTTCATGCGCATTTTGAGGGAAGCCGGATTACCCGATGGTGTCATCAATCTTGTTTATGTTGACGGTCCAACCATAGGCAAAGTTTGTTTCGCTCATCCATTATTTGCCGGCGTGCATTTCACAGGTTCAACCGGTGTGTTTAATAATATGTGGGAGACCATTGGAAAGAATATGGGTATGTATAAATCTTATCCCCGTATTGTTGGAGAAACAGGTGGAAAGGATTTTGTATTGGCACACAAAAGCGCTGATGTGGATGTGGTTGTGACAGCATTATTACGTGGCGCATTTGAATTCCAGGGACAAAAATGTTCTGCTGCATCAAGGGCATATATTCCAAGTAATATGGCAGAAGAAGTAAAGAAAAAACTCATTGCCGGTGTAAAGAGTTTTAAAATGGGAAGCGTAGAGAACTTCTCTAATTTTATTAATGCGGTGATAGACGAAAAGAGTTTTGATAAAATAAAATTCTATATCACTGCTGCGCGAAAAGATCCAAAAGCTGAGATCATTGCAGGTGGCAAATGCGATAAAACACATGGATATTTTATTCAGCCTACAATCATTGAAGCAAAGACAGCGAAATATACCACCATGTGCGAAGAGATCTTTGGGCCGGTACTCACTATTTATGTATATCCTGCCAATAGCTTTGAAAAAACATTAGAGCTTGTTGATACTACTTCACCTTATGCATTAACGGGTTCTATCATTTCGCAGGACAGGGCAGCAATAGAATTAGCCACTAACAAACTCCGCAATGCAGCGGGTAATTTCTATATCAATGATAAACCAACAGGAGCAGTAGTTGGGCAGCAACCTTTTGGAGGCGCCAGGGCAAGCGGTACCAATGATAAAGCAGGAAGTATGCTCAACCTCTATCGCTGGTTAAGTGCCAGGACCATTAAGGAAACATTCAATCCGCCATACCATTATCATTATCCATTTTTGAATGAGGAGTGATTGACTTCTTTGCGTCTTCTTTGCGTCCCGAAACTTCGGGATAGCGTCCTTTGCGGTTAAACAAATCGCACAGAAAAATACTAATACAATTGTTCTGCCGCATTATCTTTACCCATGCGCAACAAACAGGCTGCACTTGGTTTTATTTTCATCACGCTGCTGATAGATGTTACCGGTTTCAGTATCATCATTCCTGTAATGCCCAAATTGATAGGGCAACTTACACACACCGGCCTCAGTGATGTATCGCTATATGGTGGTTGGCTCATGTTTTCTTATGCCATTATGCAGTTCATGTGTGCACCCATACTTGGCAATCTCAGTGATCGTTATGGCAGAAGGCCCATCTTACTTTTCTCCATGTTTGGTTTTGGAATGGATTATTTATTACAGGGCTTTGCGCCTACTATCGGTTGGTTGTTTGTGGGAAGGGTGATCGCAGGAATTACAGGTGGAACCTTCAGTACTGCCGGTGCATACATTGCCGATGTTAGTCCCCCTGAGAAGAAAGCGCAAAACTTTGGGATGATAGGCGCTGCATTTGGTATTGGTTTTATTGTGGGTCCAATGATAGGTGGCTTACTCGGGCATTTTGGCCCAAGGGTACCATTCTTTGCATCTGCATGCCTTGCACTTCTGAACTGGCTATATGGATATTTTGTTTTACCAGAATCATTACCCAAAGAAAAGAGAAGACAATTTGAATGGAAGCGTGCCAATCCACTTGGCTCTCTCAAACAATTAAACAAATATCCGCAGGTATCTGGATTGATTTTGTCAATTACATTATTGTACATCGCTGTATGGGCCGTACAAAGTTGCTGGACCTATTACACCATGAATAAATTTGGTTGGCAGGAAGGTATGGTTGGACTTTCTCTTGGCTTTGTTGGATTAACTGTTGGGTTGGTGCAGGGATTACTCATCCGCAAGATCATTCCTAAATTAGGAAACGAAAGAAGTATTTACATAGGACTTGCATTATATACTCTCGGATTTGTATTATTTGCTTTTGCTTCACAGGGATGGATGATGTTTGCATTCATGATCCCTTATGCTATGGGTGGTATTGCAGGCCCGGCAATGCAGGGCATTATCTCTAATCATGTTCCTGCCAATGAGCAGGGCGAATTACAGGGTGCACTCGGCAGTCTCATGAGTGCCTGTGCCATCATAGGGCCATCGTTAATGACCCGTAGTTTTTCGTATTTCACTTCTCCCAATGCACCAATACATTTTCCCGGCGCGCCTATGTTGCTTGGCGCAGTGTTAATGCTTGGGAGTACTTTGCTAGCGTATCGCACTTTGGAAAAAGCACATAGGGCTAAAACAATGTAATTTATCGTATAAGTAGCTTAAATTTACTTATTAAAATATTCCAGCCATGCCTGAAAATTATCATATAAGGGCTAAAAAAGATTACGCCATTTCATTAATCGAGCTATTACGCAAAGATGACGCGATTGAAGATCTCGAATTGCAACAGTTTGAGTTATCAGAGGACCAAAAGGCTGCTATTGATAAAGAACTGGCTCTGATAGCCAACAACCCCTCTTATTTGCAAAACTGGGAAGAAGTAAAACAACGGTTTAAAAAGTCTTAATGTCTTACACGATTTACATCACTCCTGCTGCAATAAACGATATTGAAGCGACAGTAAATTATTATAACGACAAAGCTCCAGGCTTAGGGTTGCGATTTGCAGATGATGTAGATAATGATTTTTCTGCTATTGCTCTAAACCCCGATGCATTTGCTGAACGTTACAAAAATGTAAGAGGAAAGTTGTTACGAAAATTTCCCTACCTTATACTCTATAAAATCAATCATTTTACGCAAAGAATTGAGGTAATTAGATTATTTAATGCATATCAAAACCCATTTTGGGGTTAAACATCAAATAAAGACAATGATAATTCAGAAAATAATTAAAAAAAATCACGCAAGGCCTCAACAACCCATTTATTCAAAACTTGCCACGCATCCCGGCGAAGTATTGAAAGATGAAATTGAAGAGCGTAAATTGGTCAAGTCCGGAGTGGCTAAAGAACTTGGTATGCAACCGGGGCACTTAAGTGAGTTATTTAAAGGCAAAAGGCATATTTCCGCCGCTCTTGCACTAAAACTACAACGCATGTTAGGCATTCCTGCGGAAACATGGCTCGCTTTGCAAAATCGTTATGAACTTTCGCAATTGTATATGCTGGAACTTGCTTAAGGAGAATCATAACCAACAAAAATTATCTTGAACAAGATTACTGGATTGAAAGATGGCCAGGATTAAATTACGTTTATCAATCGTGTCTATCTTATGATCCAGTAACCTGTCCGCTGAAGGAGGATCGTGTTCAGACAACTTACCCTAAGAGTGGTTTATATTTTACACCAACACGTTTACTACATTACCTGTTTAAAAACCACCTAATTTGATACATTACCGTTTTGAGAACCTGATGCAAAAAAAGAAATAGAATAATATATCAATCCAATAAAGGAAATGGGAGTTAGTAAAAACCACAATGGTTCAAGAAATTCTATTCTTGCATCCAAATAATTGTCAGCTAACCCATAAATAATAAAAAAAACAAAACATATAGCGTTTGTTATTATTAATAGAAGATTCTTTTTTTGAATTTTATTATATTTTTTTATAAAAGAACAAATCAAGGAAGCAATTAAATAGCATACAGCGTAAATTACTATTGATTCTAAAAAAATTATTAGCGTTTGCATATAATTATTTCGTTTCAGCAGAGTCTCTTTCAGCCTACCTATATCACATTTTGAAAACAGATCAATATCGCTTAGAAATCACAAAATCATTTCCGTGATCAGCTGAAAGGACTCTGATGATCTTCTGCTACTTATCTACCAACTTCAACCACTTCTTTATCACTCCCTGCAATGCCTTCTCTTTGGACTTCACATCAGCCATATCCTTAAAGACAAGAATACGCCGCCCATCTTTATAATCTCCCGTCAATAACCCCGTTGTATCATTCACTTTAGCGCCGTTGGGAAATACCAGCATAATCCTTCCTTTAAATAAATTAAAAACAATGATCTCACGCTTGTATTCTTTTGGATCAAATGGTTTCATCTCGCCGGTATAATAAAAACTGGGGTTGTTCCATTTGATCCGTTCTCCAATTTCTTTATCTGTAGCAAGAATGATCTTTCTTATTGCTTGTACTGTCTTACCCAAAGCAGGCTCTAACTTTTGAATATGTTCAGCAACCTGTTCTGAATCGGTCTTTATTGTTTTAGCCATGATAGCAGTAATATATTTACGATTTATTTAAAACCTAAACCTCTGAAGCTATCGGGGACATCCAAAATCGTATTTCGTAAATCTAAAATCGTAAATACTTTCTATTTTATTTCTTAGCCGTGTACTGGTCAAAGTGAATGATCTTACCATTTTTTAACTGCCAGTTTTCCTGCATGTATGTAGTATCGGCCTTACCATTTTTAGGATACCTTCTTTCCTGGCACCAGATATTTACCCAATCCTCATTTTTGTCGTTGATATGTGCACTCTGCCACGTAAAGATGTCAAACCGCATAGAGTCGAGCCCCTCAATATCTTTTTTTGCATACGCGAGCAATTGCGCTGTAGGGCCATTAAAATGCATCCCTTTGGCATCATCATATTTAACCGAATCGGCGAAATAGGGTTTCATCGCATCTACCTGCGTTGTTTCAAACATCTTCCATACCTGCAATACTTTCTGTGCATAGACATGGTTGCCGGGCACAGTTATGTCTGAAGAATAAGTGGCTTTATAGCTGTATGTAAGTGTGTCTTTGGCAGGAGCAGTATTTGTACCCGTTTGTGTGCTACATCCCGCCATCAGGGCTACAAATGCCAGAAAAAATGCAGAAGTTTTCATGTGGTTTAAGTTTATAGCCTGAAAATAAGACAGTTTTTTGATGTACCATCCCCTATCCCATATCTCGTATCCCAAATCCCGTATCTCTCATACCCAAAATACTACCTAACAAGCTATCTGGCTATAGGATGTCCCAGTGATATTCATGTGATGTCTCACTGATATCTCAGTCCTATATAGCACTGGGATATCCCTGTCTTACTTGTGCCTTTTCTCTGGAAAACTGGTATCTAACCAGTTATATTCACAGGTTCTATCAGTATTAAAGCTCACCTGCTTCAGGGTATCCAAAAATCGTACATCGTACATCTAAAATCGTACATATCAACACCTATCACACATCCCCATCCCATATCCCCATTAACCCCTATATTTGCCCCTCAAAATTTCGAGCAGTGGCAACCAAATTTTCCAAAGAAACATACCTCTACTGGTACGAGTTAATGCAACTCATCCGCCAGTTTGAACTCAAGGCCGAAGAAATGTATAAAATGGCCGGCAAGATCCGCGGCTTCTTCCATGCTTATATAGGCCAGGAAGCTATTGCAGCGGGTTGTATGACAGCCACCAACCCGGATGACCCTTTTATTACCGCTTACCGTGATCATGGCCTTGGATTGTCAAAAGGCATCAGTCCTAACGCGGCTATGGCAGAACTATATGGTAAAGCAACAGGTTGTGCGAAGGGAAAAGGCGGAAGCATGCACTTCTTCAGTTTGGAACACAGATTTTTTGGCGGGCATGGAATTGTGGGTGCACAAATAGGTACAGGTGCAGGTATTGCTTTTGCTGAACAATACAAGGGCACACAAAATGTAGTGCTTTGCTTTTTTGGTGATGGTGCTGCAAGACAAGGTATCCTTCATGAGACCTTTAACCTGGCGATGCTTTGGAAACTGCCTGTGATCTTTATCTGCGAGAACAATAACTATGCAA
>CAISDV010000120.1 GCA_903884185.1 uncultured Chitinophagaceae bacterium
ACATTTATACTTCCTGACAGCAATCCTGAATATCAGGGAAAAAACAATCTGCATATCCTTTTTGAAGCCGCGCGGAATATAAAGAAGCTGAAGCTGCAATATCAGTCATTTGGAAAGACCAGTCCTGAAGTTTTCATATTTCATCCTTATGTTTTAAAAGAGCATCGCAGCAGATGGTTCATTGTTGGTTACCATGAAGAAGCAGGGGAGAATGACAATTCCAGGAGCAAAAAGAATATCCTGGTGCTCGGGCTTGAAAGGATCAGTCAGATAGAACCGGTCAGATGGGATAAGAAAAAATACGAGGTATGTGAAAGAATGGAAAGCGCGGATGAGTTTAAAATACTTTTGGATTTCGACAGGAAAAATTTTGGCAGGTATTCATATGGTGTTACGTATAAAGCCGGCGAAAAGCCAACAAAAATTACTTTATGGCTGAGTGAACTGCAAACCAAATATGCCATGACCATGCCGATACACAACACCCAAAAGCTGGTTAAAACCAACAAGGACGGCTCTTCAATATTTACCATCGAAATTTACCCTGGTTATGAGTTTTACCATGACCTCAGAGGCTGGGGTGAGAACATGAAAGTAGTGGAACCAAAAGAAGTAAAGGAGGCAGCACTAAACTCCCTGGGGAACGCATTAGCGAGATGGGAGAAAGGGTAATACCAGTTAGCCGATAATTATTTGGATATTCTTCTCAGGAGAATAATCAATTTTGAATTTTTTACCTGTCCATACAGCGCGGACTTTTTTAAGTCTGTATGCTGCACCCTGATTAGTGGTCAAACCTACCATATCTTTAATTACATCTTCCAGGATGACTGTTTCATTTTTTTGCAAATCCTCCGGAAGTATGTAGGCAGCGTAAGAAAGTTTGGGAAGCTCGGGATAGGATTCAACATACCCTACAGACCGGTATCTTTTTTCGTCAAGACCCATGCGGGCCCTTATGTCCCATACTTCAACTACGCTACCCTTCTCGTTGTCAAAAAAGAATTCTCGTCCCTGCATGATTTTTCTTGACGGCCAAACGGGTTCAAACAATAAAGTTTTCCTCTGTTTTATAGCTGAGTTAATCTCTTCAATGGTTCGTGCAGTTTTTACGGTTCTTGTCCTTTTCATGACTGAGGGTCTTTAGGTATAATAATTACGTTGGGCTGGTCGGGATTTAGTAACAGGCAAGCGTTGGCGCTAACCTTAATCAATGTAGTCAAATCCTCATCATTTAGTTGAGAAGTGTCAAATACCTGATGATTGCACTTGCTGCATTGGAAATGTACTCCGCCTGATTCTTTATTTAAGGCAAGTTCATCAGTAACTACCGGGCAATGCAGTTGCTTAATAAAAGCTCCGTTATTGGTAAATACTTTTTGATTGATTGGATTATAAAGCATGTGTTTTAAAAAAAAATAAATTAAGGTAAATCAAAGGCATTCCTCACCAGAAATTCATTTACATTTCCACTACGATCACCTGCACAACATCGATAAAGAGGCGGTTTGGGCCCTTTACCTGTTAGGGCTTTCTTTATTCCCGGTTTTACGGTTGGAGAATTATAATAGCAGATAGCGCCGGCCGGATTTGAAATAATACCCGAACCCATCGAAGCTACCAAATGATTATGAATGGTAAGCGGCCCTGAGAACGCAAGGTAGTACCTACTATTTAAGCGTTGAGAAGACTTAAGATTATTGATTATAGGTAGTAAATGATTGTTATAAAACCATACCGAAGCCCCGGTATTATTTAAACTCTTTCTCAAATCTTCATAATTCAGTGCAAAAGGAAATAAATCTATGAGCAAAAAGCCTTTTTCAGCTAAGTCTTTAAGTCGGTCGAGCTTATCACCTTTATTGAGTGCTTGCTTCCATGTTCCATAGAAAGCCTGATAGGGAGCAAACATCCAAGATGTCCTTTCTAAATGATAAGGATTATAAAAATAAGTTTTCCCGGAAGATGGTGCGGCTTCTCCGATAAGTAGGTATTTCAACTGGCGATTTCCTAAATAGCTGTGATAATCTTGCATTTGAGCCTCCCGGTCAGCGTAATCAGAATAAAGTGGGGCCTGAGTCCCTAAGGGAAGGACCTTGCCGTTTGCAAAATAAGTTTGCCAATATTGATTGTAGAGCGAAGATGTAAGCATGAAATAATTTATTAGTAACTCAGATTTTCATTACAACTCAAAACAGATTGAAGTCTTTTCCGGCGAAGAGCAGAGCAAGCTTCTCCTCATTTTTAAAAAAATCAGTTTTGGGAAGGCAATCTAAAGACAGCTCCTCAATGGCAATTTCTATAAATATGTCTGACAAAAGATGAAAGTCGGAAATAGGGGTTTTCAATTTTGAAATAACCTTGTATGACAATGTGAATTTTATTTCTAAACCTACATGGTCTCCAATTAACACCAGGTTTTGGTCACAGCCATATTTAGAAACAAATTCAAATGCTCCTCCTATTTCATTCTCACTGAATCCATCTAATTCCATAGTAACTTCCCAGTCGTAAGACTCAGGATGAGAGTAATCTGTTTTAAATTTCCATTTTATGGTTTGCGCACCTGAGAGAGGGATTTCGTTTAAAACCAACTCCTTAATAAGATCGCCAATATTTCTATTTTCCTTCTCCATAGGTTTAGCTTTTCTGAATGAATTGAATTTTGTTTTCCAGGTTGCTCTGGATGAATAAACGAAGATACACTTTTAACCAACCCAAGGTCTTAATATTTCTTTCCTAACTTTTTCGAGAGAGCCGTTTCTTTCCTTTTAGCTTTTTCGACTTCCTTTTCCAGGCTTGCTACGCCTTGGTCAAATTCTTCTTGGTTGAATTCCACTTCTCCTAAAATCATGTTCAGCAAAGGATCATCATTTTTAACATGCCGTTTGTGCTTAACACGCCGCTTACTCTTAACCTCAGAAGTGGAGTTATTGATATTTATGACAGACAGGTCTCTATCACGGTTTGCTTCATCTGACCGCCTCATGCGTTGCCTGTATACCAGAGCAATAAAAATTACGATTAAAATAATAAAGTTCATGGCTTATAGTTTAGTGTTACAAAGGTGGATGGGTCTTGCGCAACCTATTTGCGGAACAGTTTATTTTTTCGCTTTTCCTGATTTCATATAGCCGATGGGCGGCTTATTCAAATCATTCTTAAATCTTTCACCAATGCAGGCATCCTCTATTTCGGTAATACCCGGTGTTTTATTGTTCATAATACAGTCAATCATAACTTTCCGTGCCACATTTTGTATTTGACCGCCGTTATAATCAAAGCTGGTGGCCAGCCTTTCTAATTCTTCTTCTTGGAGTAAGCTGAATTGTTGTTTCCAAATTTCTATCCGCGCTTTGACTTTGGGCTGATTGAATTTTACCTTAAAAAGGAATCGCCTTTCAAAAGCTGTGTCAAGGCTTTCCTGCATATTGGTTGTGGCAAACAAAATTCCTTTAAAGTCTTCCATCTCCTGCAAGAGGATATTCTGCATGGTATTATTCATCTGGTCACTGTAGTGAGATACTTTAATCCGCCGGCCTAAGAGGGCGTCTGCCTCATTGAAAAGAAGAATAGGTGCCTGCTCGAAATGTTTAAGCGCTTTGCTGTAAGTTGAAAATATTGACTTCAATCTCTTTTCTGATTCACCAATGTATTTGTCTCTTATTTCGCTGATATTTACCATCAGGATAACCCTGCCTGTCGCCTTCGCCAACTGATATATGGATTCTGTTTTGCCGGTTCCTGGCTTCCCATAAAATATGCAGTTTAAACCCAAAGGCATTTTGTTCTCCTTGAGGCGGGCAAGCAGGGAATCAAACCGATTTGGATGTAAAGCCTGTTTCAATCTGTCCAGTTCTATTTCTTCTTCCCGGTTAAAGAAAAGGTGCTTTAAGTCTATAGATACCGGATCTATCAGGGTGCAGGGACCGGAGTTAAAGACTTTTGTCCCGGTTCCGATTTCATTTCCCATGATAAAGAGCTCAACACCCTTCTGGCTTAATTCAATTGTCTTATCTGTTTTATAGCTATCGGCGCAGAACTGAACAATACCCGTTAGAAGCAATTTGTTTTTCCCCGTCCAGATACCCCGCTTAATGCGAGCCTTGCTACTAACGGAATCATAGAAGGAGTACAGGTAATAATCTAAATCCAGCACTCCAGTATCGTTTATGTGTTCAAGGCACAACGCCAGTAGTAGTATTTTTTCATCAAAACAGAGGTCGTATTTTTTGATGATGCTGTAAAACTCCAAATCAGGCAGCTCCTTTTCCAGTTTTTCAAGCCGGTGATTTATTTCTACCAAGGTAATGTTCCGATTTTGCTTCAATACAAACAGTCTGTCTGCGTATTCCAACACATCTGTAAAGGCATACTCGTTTCTAAGCTTTGAAATAAAGGGCTCTCCCTTTAAAATCTGTTCGAGAATCTTTTCAGGCACTTTATAGACTGAATCTGCGGAACTTCCCTGTTCATTCAGCGCATAACCGCGTTCGATGAGTAAGCCAATTTGGCTTTTTAATGCGAGTATCTCGTATACTCCGCAATTGAAGAACTGGCTCAGGGCTTTGATGGAAGGAGACCGTTCTTCTTCAATGGAAACACTCAAAAAAGCCGTAAGCAATGCGGTTTGAATTGTGCCCACGTTAAGGAACTCGGACAAGGCAATCACATCCGCGTCTTGAGCAAAGTGCTCTTCTAAACCTTGAATACCCGGATTTTCCCTTACATGTTCCCGAATTTTGTGACTCAGCGATTCAATATGCGAAATTGTGGTAGTGGCTTGCGTTTCCATAATAATTTGTTTGGGAAGGCAAGGATAATCCCTCAACCCTCAACCTATTTGCGGATGAAGAATTTTGTCCCCCTATTTTGAGCCACAATGATTGCCGCATTGGCGTTATTATAGGCATCTCTAAACTCTCTGTCTTTTGTATACTTCTCTATGAAGGTTATGTTCTTAACATAATCAGAAACGTTTACCCTAATGGGTATTTTGATAAGTTTAATTATTCGTAAGTATCCGGTGAAGTGCACTTTCGTTCGTTTTCATAACGTTTATTATTTGGTTTTATGGTTGCAGTTTCTTCCTGCAACCGGCCTATGGTTAGTATAGAAGTAACAGGTGACAACTTTGATACTTTAATGGAAAATAATTTTCGAATTCATTGTTACCATAATTGTAAGCAGCGGGAAATGGCTATTGAGCAATCGCCCGCTCAGCGAACCATGAAGGACATAAATTCACATTTCAACTTGCTGCATAAAAAAGGCAGCCGTTTTTAGGGGCTGCCCGTTTTTCAGTAACCCAGTTCTTCAGGAACATAATTCATCATACTCGTCTATCAGTTCCTTGGCTGCCAGCAAAGGGGCTTCTTTCCCGAACGGATAGTTTTCCCAGTATTCGTCATTGAGTTCATACACTCTCTCGCGTAGCTTTTCCACTATTTCATCGAGCTTCTCCCGGGAAAGCATCTCTCGTGTTTCTCCCAGCAATTGATCGCAGTTCTCCCTCCCCAGCGCATCAAGGACTCCGAGATTCGACCACCGGCATTCCCCGTAGACCTTGTCGAGCTTTTCCAGCGAGGCCCTGTCGAGCTGCTCATTCCATTCCTTCGTTATCTGTTCCTGAATCTCCCTTACCACGGCAGGACAGGGGAATCCATCATACATCAAGACTCTTTCATGGTAGTTTCCCCTTTTTACAAAGATGTCGCCTATGCAATAACCGAGTTCTATCTTATGATCATTCTCGCAGACAAACTTCAACAGTTCTTCGCTATCGATCTTCTCCTGATTTATTGTTTCCATTTTTTTAGTTTTAAGATGTTAAGTAATAATTAGTAGTAAACCATGATGCCAAAGAAGGATTACCTATAAAAGGTTATCCATAATTATAGATGTATCCGGCGACAACCTGTATCGTTTACTGGAAGATTCCTTCTGGGATTTGGTCTAACAATAATTGCATGTATCCAGAAAGACAAATTAAAATGCCCGATCCTCACCCACCCACCTTTATTACTTCAGGCAGTATGGCAGGCAATTGAACTGATAATAAGGCCGGCCTTATTATAATAGAGTACACCATTGGTCAGAACCCAACTTAAAGCGGTACTGCTTTAAGTTGAAGCGAGCACCGGAGGGTCGGTCGTTACAATAAATGTAAGTATCACCTTGGTTGCCTTCATTTATATGGTTGTATGAATGGAAATACTTTTCATCCAGGTTACCACCTCTTATAGTATCCTGTATTACATACATCCTCTTTTAACCTTCAATTTTCAAAGGTGCTCAGCGCATCTATATGGTTGAAATAAGATTCTATCACCGCTTGGGCGTTTTTTTCATCTTTTGGTAAAACCAAAAAGGTGTTGTCGTTGAAGATCAGAAACAACCTGATGCCTGCTTTCAAAAGCGCTGGTGCAATACAGTTGTAAACGGTTTCAGTTGTAGGGTTTTTGATTTCGATTCTTACCAATGTCTCGCGCTCATGACCTTTAAACCGTATTGCCTCGTGCAGCGGGGGGTAGGCTTGACAAAACTTTGTTTCTACTTTACCTGTCGAGAGAGTTAGTTCGTAATCAGGCAACATGTTTTCAACACTGTCCCAATATACTACCGTCATCTGGTCGGCAGTTATTGGGTCCACTGTCCTTTGTAACTGCAAGAATGTTTTCAGATCGTATTCTGCCATGTTCACCATTGCTTTAAGTTTTTTATGAATAGCCGATAACTCCTCAGTTGAATCGGCTAAAACCTGTTTACTACTGGTTGCACTGTTTGATGTTTTTTTCATTTTTACCTGGTTTATGTTATTAAATTAGTTACGGTTTTAAGATTGCAGTTTCTTCCTGCAACTTGTCTATGGTTAGTATAGTAGTAATGGGTGACAACCAGCATCTTTGATGGAAAAGAATCTTTCGGATTCATTGTCATAATAATTTTATGTAACCCAAATGGCAGGGAGAAAACGAACAACATCGGCCTACCCACCTGCACTAACTCAGTTGCAACACAGGCAGAAGGGCGGATAATTTGGCCGGCTACATTATAATTGAGTAACACTGGGCTGAACTTAACTTAATGCAGTACTGCTTTAAGTTGAACCTTGCCCCGTCAATGCCTGGGACAGCAAAAATCATTTCCTGAATGATTCTCCCTCGAAATGCACCCATTCGCACATCTCCACCAACCGGTCGAAGATGTATTCGCCGTAGAGCTCGCGCAGTTGTTCGGGCGACAGGTTGCTGGTGAAGTGAATGGTCACGTTCCATTGCGGCCACTCCTGCGACTGGTCATACCAGGCCTGTATCAGTTCCGTTATCGGTGAGAATACGGTTCCGAAGTGGTTGACGGTCTGGGCCTCGTGTCCCAGGTCGTCAATGAACAGATGCAGCACACTTTCTGCGATGCTTGCCACGCCCGAGAGGCCGTGCCGTTCGGCAGTGAGCGCAACCTCACGCGCCTTTATCCACCGCTTGCTTTTGTGCTCTAAGGCCTCGAACTCCGCTTTCAGTGAGGTCGTCTTGCCGACGCCGACAGCGCCGTGATAGAAATTTCCTTTTTTTATATTCTGTATTTTTTATTTTTCAATTCACCTTTATGGTCCTTATCTTCGGCATGTTGGGTATCGCATGCGCACCGGCGGTCTTGCAATGCACGTCTGTTTTATCCCGTTTTACCGATACCTTCTCCGTCCACTTCTCAGCCGCGAAGTAGTTGACCGGTGACACCATATAGGTATAGTCGCCACTGAATGAGGCCACGTATGCCGACGTGTGTCCGGTGATGGTATCTTGCAGGGCCTTCACCTGTTCGGGCGCCCACTGTTCTTTACCTTTGATTAAATCCTTAACCGCTTTGATGACCGCTGCTCTGCCTGCTTTTTTAGGGTAGGTGAGCCGCCACATATCTACAAACAGGTAGAAGCCCTCCCAAGCAGAAGCGGGTTTGATCGGCCCTGGCTGTATGGATTCGGCACCTGCTGGCAGCTCCGTTTTCCTGTTGTGCAGCCATCTGAAACGCTCGTGTGCAAAGAGCCGGTTGTCGGGGTCCCCGATGGAATCAATGCCCCAAACACCCAGTTCCGGGTGGGCCGCCCTGAACTTTCTGATGGCCGTATCCCATGAGCTTTTCGCGCAATACCGTGAAAAATCGGGGTACTGCCGGTCAATATCTTTGACTATTTCCCTTATCTCGTCCTCTGTCCTCACGATGGTTTCTGTTTTATATGGTTCGGTTGTAAAAAGGTTGTACACCGGCGCGTCTGTCTTCCAACGACCGGCGGTCATCGTAATGTGGCCGGCGCGAATCAGCTTCTGCCGGGCCGCCAGAAACGTATTTTTTGACATCACCCGCCTGAATGCACTCTCCGGTATTGCGACCGGTCTCCAGTGCTTTTTGTTCACATACCATTTGATGATGGACAGCACCCGGTGCTCGGCATTGGATACATCAAGGGAGTGAAGTTTATCATCAGCTTCATAAAGGTTCATTATCAGCGGATGCTATTTTTCACAAATCATCATATTGATTTTCCGGCAGCGTCAGATCAAAGGCAGGCCCCAACTGATAAACATTCCAGCCATTGCTGCAACCGGTAATCATTAGAGCACCCATCAGGACCAGGCCTTTTTCAGCCTTGTAAAAACGGCTTTCAGGTATCCACCCGGTAACGGTAACATCCGGTAACCGCGACGGCTTCCACTTGTTATAACTGATATACATGGCAACCTCGAACAGCAGATGAAACTCATCATGGTTCAGGTTCCCTCTCTCCATCATGCTGTGTATTTTCCTGATTACCCTCTGAAATTTTGGCCTCATCTTACCCTGATTATTTTGCAGGCCATTCCGGATGGCAGCAACATGCTGCGCGTCTTGAACTGCGGCCCGTCTTGTGTGCTTTTGTTGAACCGGTTGATGATGCACTGCGCGTATCTCCATACTTCCGCCGATACGGCGAGTTCCTGTCCAACTTCGAGCTTATCCAGCTCTGCCAGTATTTTGTATTTGAGCGGTAATTCCTTCTCTATGACCATGGTTCCGTCTGTTTATTTGTCATTATATATCCGCAGGGAACAGGACTGTTTCAATAAAATGGAATTATTCCTGCATAGTTTATGACATGCTGGACAGAGCGGGATCATCCGTAAAACATATTATCAGTATGACAAAATATGTGGCTTGTGCCGGTTATTGGTATAAGCGGGCTTATGCCTGTTTCCGGTATAAGCTTATACCGATCTCTGGTATAAGGGGCCGGGGGGGCTTATACCAATTTCTGCGCCTATAAATACAAATAATACAAAGAGACAAAAAAATACA
>CAISDV010000121.1 GCA_903884185.1 uncultured Chitinophagaceae bacterium
AAGAATATTTAATTATTTAAATAATTGAAAATCAAAAAATGCCTGATCCCAATCCCATCGTCAACTATAATGATCAAACTGCCACTTATGTGTTCAACAGGAGAAGCACTAATGGCGAGAAGTCGCTTTATTTTGTGGCAAAAGTATCTGGCCCACTTGTGAAAGTAAGTTGTATCATTTATGATGTTGAACAGGCAAATATTAATCCTGATTACCATAAAAAATGCCTGCAGGCAAGCATCGCATCGCACATGATGTTATTTCCGAAACATTAGAGAGCTTCAGGCAAAAGTTATATTCGGTAGTTTGCATAAAAAAACCAGCTAATTAGCTGGTTAAAAATTATAATATTTCAAAAAAATGTTATCTCCTCAATTCACTGATCACCCCTTCCTCATCTATCTCAACAATATCCGATACAGGATGCAGCCAGTCTGCCCCAAGTTTCCTTCGGATAACTATTTTTTTGTTGAGGGTAATGCCGGATAATTCTGCAATTAAATTATCTGCAGGAATATGAAGGCTTTTACTATCGTCAATGACAATGATCTTCTTTGTAGTGCGCACATTTTCTGCGATAGCATCCCAATTACTTGCCATGGCAGCATTCACATTAAAATGAGAGGCTTTGATCCCTTTCTCACCCAAAACAGCAGAAAGCTTATTTGCCTGGGGAAATGAAAAATTAAAAGAAACAATTGTAACGTCTGTGCCGTCTGAATATTGAAAAATATTACCACCATCAATCACCTTTAATGGTGTGCCAGTTTCAATAATATCATGCTTACCCAATCGCTGGCTTAAACCAATGATCCTGAAACCGGGTTTTACCAATTGAGCAGACATGATATGATCCGCATCCGTTTTATTGGTAATAGTAAATCCGGGAATACGTGCAATGGAACACAGGTCAGATAAATTATTAAAGCTTGATTGTGGCCCTTCATATCCACTATCCACCACCGTTGCTACAACAGTGAACGATCCTTCCGTTGGCTGGTGTTTAATGCTGCGGAGAATATTATACGTATTCACCAACTGGTCAACAGACAGAAGTAAAAAATCAAGCTGCTTCATAAAAAATACACCCGATGCGCCATTCATCATCAGCCCAAAACCAAATCCCGCCAGGCTATTTTCTGCATTGGTGGTATCAATGATACGGCTGCCCGGCTTTACTTTCATGCCGCGCGTTAATCCACCCAGGCAGGAACCCGAATTGATATTCTGCCCAAACAACACACAATGCTCCGGCTGGCTTACTTCGGCTTTGATCAGGTTATTTAAATACTCAACATACTTCATGCGAGTTCTGTTTTTAATTCAGCAAGGATGGCTTCCGACATTTTTACTAAACGCTCCTTCCCTATTTTTTGTGCCAATACATAGATCGGGTCATCATCATTTTCTTTTAAGATGCCGCCATTGAAATTCTGTATTACATCAACTGTAGGACTTGGCCCTGCATGATAATTGATATATTTCCCTTCGGGGTATTCAGGCGTGGGTGGATGGCGCCTGTCGCCAAGCGTTTTCACCATTGCTTCTATGCAAACGGGTTGTGAAGAACTGATGGCAGTTTCCCTCGCGCTTTTTAGAGCTTCCATGTATTGCTCCATATCATTTCCTTCCAGTTTTATATAAGGTATCTCAAC
>CAISDV010000122.1 GCA_903884185.1 uncultured Chitinophagaceae bacterium
ATAAAATGACATCATTAAAGTGCCCGTAAAAAAAAGAAGTAGATATTTCATCTCAAATAGGTTGTTATTAAACCTCCAATTATCTTGTAAAGATTTATTGCTTCCTTACATTCTTAAACCCATTCTTCTCCAGCCACTGCATCACTTTATCTCTTTGATCCCCCTGGATGATGATCTCTCCGTCTTTTGCACTGCCACCGGTACCACATGAATTTTTTAATTTCTTTCCCAATTCTGCAAGATCATCTTCTGTTCCGATAAACCCTTCCACCAATGTTACCGCTTTACCTGCGCGGTGTTTTGTCTCTAAACGTACTTTTAATTTCTGCAGTGCGGGCGCAATAGTTTCCTGCGCTCCTGCTTCTTCCTCGAAACGGAAATTGGGGTCTGTACTAAAAACGAATCCCCTGTTATCTGGTTTGTTCTTTTTGCTCATGCAAATAAATATTCATGGGCAAGTTAAATGAAAAAACAAAGGCTTCCATTTTGGAAGCCTTCAATATTATAAGTGAATGAACTTTTATGCAGAAGCATTGATCCTCACAGAAATGATATCATGCTTTCCGTCTTTATTTTTTAACAGGAGTGTGATATTATAATTTCTGTCTTTCCCCGCCATCTTGCCGGTAATATACATGGTAACACCTGCCTCACGTTGAGAAGAAACTTCAAATCCTTTAATTCCATTGTCACTGAAGAAATTTCTCAATGCAATAGCCGCCTGGTTTTTTCCCATGCTTTTGATCTCTTCTTTGCCTGGCAGGGTTATATCTACAGTGTTATCAAAATGACCAGACACCTGTTCAGCATTAGCGCTTTTTAAGGATTTTATTAGATCCCCAACATCGCCCTGCTGCGCAAAAGAAAATTGCACCAGTGCCATACCCGCGAGAAATAATAACTTTTTCATGATCTGTTTATCTATCTGATGCTAAAATTATGCCACTTTACATACGCTATAAAGCTACTCGCTTCTTTTGGATTGACAATTGGCTTAATTTTATGATATGAGTAGTAAAGCGATCTTAATTATCATGGATGGTTGGGGATTAGGCAGGACAAAATCTGCCGACGCGATCCAGCATGCCAAAACGCCATTTGTTTCTTCCCTGTACGACAAATACCCGCACAGTACATTGGTGACCTGCGGCGAGGATGTAGGATTGCCCGCCGGGCAAATGGGCAACAGCGAAGTAGGCCATTTGAATCTTGGTGCCGGCCGTATCGTTTACCAGGAACTGGAACGTATCAATGTTGCCGTGCGCAATGGTTCTTTTGCAAAAAATGAACATTTACTTTCGGCCATTCGTTATGCCAAACAAAATAATAAGCCTTTGCATTTGCTGGGATTGGTGAGTGATGGAGGCGTGCATTCTCATATCAATCATTTAATGTCGATATGCGATTCGTGTAAGGCTGAAGGATTGGATGAAGTGTATATCCATGCATTTACAGATGGGCGTGATTGTGATCCGAAGAGTGGATTGGGTTTTATTAAACAATTACAAACGCATTTGGATACAAGTGTTGGAAAGATCGCTACCGTTATTGGCAGATATTATGCTATGGACCGCGATCAGCGCTGGGAACGTGTGAAGCTGGCGTATGATGCGATAGTGAATGGAATGGGCGAATCATCCAATGATATTATTCAGTCAATAGAAACTTCTTATGCAGATGGAGTAACTGATGAATTCATCAAACCCATTATCAATTCCAAAATAAAAAATGAACATTCAACTATAAAGAACGGTGATGCTGTGATCTGTTTCAACTTCCGGACAGATCGCTGCCGCGAGATAACAGAAGTGCTGACACAAAAAGATTTTCCTGATCAGAACATGCACAAGCTCGATCTCCATTATACCACCATGACTGAGTATGATAAAAGTTTTAAGAATATAAACATATTGTTTGAAAATGATAATTTGAGCAACACACTCGGGGAAGTGCTGGCCGCGAACATCAAAACACAGATACGTATTGCAGAAACGGAAAAATACCCGCATGTGAGTTTCTTTTTTAGTGGTGGAAGGGAAACACCTTTTGAAGGTGAAAAGAGAATGATGGTGCCTTCACCCAAAGTGGCGACGTACGACCTGCAACCTGAAATGAGCGCTATTGCCATCACCGACCAGCTTGTTCCTGAAATTGAAAATGAAACCGCGGATTTTATCTGTTTGAATTATGCGAATGCAGATATGGTAGGTCACACAGGTGTTTTCAGCGCTGTAGTAAAAGCTGTTGAAACAGTGGATAGCTGCGTTCAAAGAGTTGTGACTGCTGCTGTTGAACATGGTTATACGATTTTTCTTACAGCCGATCATGGCAATGCAGATAATATGGTGAATGAGGATGGAAGCCCCAATACACAGCACTCACTCAACCTGGTTCCCTTATTTGTTATTGATAAACATTGGCACGGCACGGTTCAACCCGGAAAATTAGGCGATCTTGCACCAAGTATTTTGCATGTGATGGGTATTCCCATTCCAAAAGAAATGACAGGTAATATTTTAGTCAATCCTTAAATCGTTTATATGAAAATCATAAAAAAAATATTGTTTGTACTGCTCATCATTTTTATTATCATCCAATTCGACCGGCCTAAAAAAAATGTATCTACTATTACTTCAGTAAATGATATTGCTAATCATTATCCTGTTCCTTCAGATGTGCAACCCATACTTGCAAAAGCTTGTAACGATTGCCACACCAATAACACGCGCTATCCATGGTACAATTATATACAGCCTGTTACCTGGTGGCTGAATGATCATGTGGTAGGCGGCAAGAACCATTTGAACTTCAGCGAGTTTACTTCTATGCGTGTGGCGCGGCAATACAAAAGAATGAATGATTGCATTGAGCAGGTAAAGAAAAATGAGATGCCACTCCCTTCTTATACATGGATACACAAGGATGCAATTTTAACTGATGTTGAAAAAGAAAAACTAATTGGATGGTGTAATGCTGTTCGCGATTCCATTAAAGCAAGTTATCCTGCAGATAGTTTGATCGTGCCTAAAAAGAAACCAGCATAGTTCATGCCCAAACCCCGAGGTTTTCTAATTACAACCCTCGCTTATAAACCACCTTTGAAAAACCTCGGGGTTTTCGTTGCGATATTGTAACGATATTTGCCCCATGCAGGTCATTTCCGCCAAATACGTCATTTCATCCGCCACTTTCGAACAATGCCCCAAACCCGACAGGCCCGAATATGCTTTTATCGGCAGAAGCAATGTTGGCAAATCGTCTTTGATCAATATGCTCACCAAACAAAGAAACCTTGCCAAGACATCAGCAACACCCGGCAAGACGCAATTGCTTAATCATTTTGAAATAGAAAGTTCTTCCAAAGAAAAGGGCCCTAAACAAAAATGGTTCCTGGTGGATCTTCCCGGTTATGGTTATGCCAAACGTTCGCAAACAGACAGGAACAGGTGGGAGCAGATGATTGAAGGTTATCTGCGCAAGAGAGAAAACCTCATCAACGTCTTTGTATTAATAGATGCCCGCCACTCACCCCAAAAAAATGATCTTGAGTTTGTAAATCGTTTAGATAAATGGCAAGTACCTTTTGCGCTCGTCTTCACCAAAGCCGATAAAGAAAAGCCTGCGGTGGTGGAAAGAAATACAAAAGCATTTTTAGATAAGCTCAAAGAGACCTGGCAATTCCTTCCGCAAAGTTTTGTTTCCAGTGCATTAAAAAATACTGGCAGGGATGAGATATTGAATTTTATTGAGGAGCATAACAAAGTCTAAATCGATCCCACGATTGGTACGTTATCCCTGCACACACGTTTAGACCGTCATTCCGAATCCCCACTTAACGTATTTTCATTTTTTTCCCTATACATAGAAAGTGGGGTGAAGGAATCTTTGCGTGAATTTATTTTTTTCCGGGGCTTTCATGTTGCTATTCAGCAGCACCAAAACTTACTTGTGCTTTTTATACCACTTTTTCCACTCAATCAAATCTAACCCTATGAAGTAGTGCCATCCGAAGTAATCACCATTAGCATGTGCTTTAATACCTGTAAGTTTCTCCATAAATCTAACCGCCTTGATACAAATTGTTGAACTGTCGTATGGAATCTTCTTTACTGAATCTAAAATTCGATAATAGTAATTAAACGAATCGATTTTCGTAAAGTAACAAATAGCAATTTCATTTTTTAAATAGGGGTCATTATTCGATTTCATCAAAAGATTCACATCACTAAAAAAGAATTGTGCTATCAAAAATAATTTGATCATTTTCTTCTTGATTTCAATGCTGCCCTTAGAAGCATTTCATCATCTAATAAAATACCTCCTCTGCAATCGCATCTTAGCAAAGATCGTATCTGTATTATAAGTCCCATTGAGGATCAGCGTGTCTTTATTCAAATGATAATTCATCTTAATGACAACTGTGGTATCAGGGAACACCTGTTTCATACCAATTGTATGTTTAGCCGTATCTACTGCGTAATTAAATGACCCCCGGGTATTTTTCCATGATTTAACTACCACATTATCATAATCACCAAAAATGATCCTTTTCCATCCACTGCTGTCGGCATTTAATTTTTCATTCAATGGTGCAGAGGAGGCGTGAACAGAATCTACCGTCCATAAGCCATACACCACTGTATGCTGGCCTATTTTGTATTTGACTTTTGATCGATAAGTGTCATATACCGGGTACACAATAATTCCCAGGAAAGCCAATATACCCAGGATAGTAAATATTTTTTTGAACAAGTTTTTTGCAAATAGTTCCGGGTATGTTCTTGCCTGTGCCACCCGGTTGAAAATGAAAAAGTCAGACAATCGCCTCGCATCATCCACTAAAAGATACAAAGCCATTACCAGGTAAGTGCAGGAGAAAAATTTCACACATACATCAAAAGAGAAATTCACAAATACAATATTGGCCATGATAGTGACCATCAATACCGCGCCAAGAGTGGCTGTACGCCTGTATAAAAGAAGAATGGCAGCTATGATCTGGAAACAACCAATAAAAAATTCATACTTAAAAGAAAAACCGAAAAATGCCCAGGCAAGTCCCATAGGACCAAGGTCAATCACTTTCGTGTCCAACCCATTAATAGAAGACGAGAACTGCATATCCACCACTTTGGCCGCACCATATTGCATAATAATATAAGCCAGAAAATAACGGGTGAGTATCTGCAGCCAGTAACCTAATTTCTTATAGGGAAATTTTTGTTTATCGATAAAACACCAAACGATTGCTAAACCAAATGCAATGGAAGAAGCAATAGGATAAAAGCGAAAATCGCGTGGCAGGTCGCCGCAACCATCACCATCCGTTAAGATGATATAGACCATGGCAGCAGGAAATAGCAGGCAAATGGTTTTAAAAAACAGGTCTGTGATGCGGTTTGTAAAAGGCATATGGGTTGGGTAAGTATATAAAAAACCTTGGAGGGTTTAAAACCCTCCAAGGGTTCAATTCGTAACTTAATTCACCACTTTATCAGCGCAGCAACTGCTGGCAAACGCTTCGGGTTTGGCTTTGAAGGCGAAGCCCATTCCCAAAATATAACCCATGGCTTCTTTTAATGCGTCGTTGCTTTTGAAATGCGGGTTGGTATTGATATCGGCATGCACTTCCATATCCACGCCATATTGAATAAACAGGTTGCACAGTTCATAAGCGATCTCAATACTCTTGGCAACTTCTACCAACATCCTTTCTTTGATATGGTATTTGGTTTTTGTCTTCTCGTTATGGATGTACATGAATCCGCCATTGTGTTCACGCAGAAAAACAATTACAGTGGCAAACTCTGTGTCTTCGCCCTTTACCTGGCTGTCGGTGCCAATACATACTTTGAGCCGCGTTCCGGAACCGGTCTCTTTTTTAATAGCTTCTTCTACCGCATCTTTGATGGGCAGGTGGATGTTTTCTCCGTTGAATTTTCTCCAGCGCATAAGCTTAGTGGTTTCCTGAAATTAAGCAGGAAACACAATATATGTAATTATTTTATTATTAACAGGCGTTGATAACCGTGCGGGTTATGAATTATAAGTTATGAGTTATAAGTGCTTTGATCTGAAAGTTCTGGCTAATATTGGCCGGTTGCGAGCATGGTCAGGGTGCAGGCTTCTATAGGTTCTATTTGATTCTTTTTGGCGAGATCAGCGAGTTCGTCGTTCTCTGCACCGGGGTTAAAGATGATGCGTTTGGGATGGAGTGATAAGATATAATTATAGTAATCTTTTTGGTGGAGCGGGCTGAGATACAAAGTAACCGTATCAATATCTTTTTCTTCTGGCTTGCCGGTGATGATGTTTGTATCGCCTACTTTTCCTTCTTTTCTGCCAACAGCAACAACAGGGTGGCCATGCCGGGCTAATCTTTGCACGGCCAGGTAACTATAGCGGGAGGGATTATCGGAAGCGCCAAGGACAACTGTTTTCTTGCTCATCTATTCTGTTTGCGCAAAGTTATTTAATCGAATGAAACGAAATATTAATATTGCCACAGAAACACCGAGACACAGAAAAACCCTCTGTGTTTCTGTGCCTCAGTGGCTATCAAGTTACAAATCCAATGCACGGATTAACTACCTTTCCATCATGAAAAATATATTCTTACTGCTATTATTTTTCTGCTCCGGTTTTATTGGCAGAACACAGATAAAACCATTCCGTTTTGCCTTCATCAGTGATACACATATTGGTTCTCCCAATGGCGCTGCGGAAGAAGACCTTCGTCGTACAGTTGCTGATATCAATCAAATGAAAGGCCTGGCATTTGTTGTGATCACAGGCGATATCACGGAACTGGGCGATAATGACCAGCTCCGCCTCGCGAAGCAAATACTCGACAGCATTCATATCCCTTATTATATTATTCCCGGTAACCATGATGCAGGCTGGAGCG
This sequence comes from uncultured Chitinophagaceae bacterium, assembly GCA_903884185.1. Taxonomy (GTDB): domain Bacteria; phylum Bacteroidota; class Bacteroidia; order Chitinophagales; family Chitinophagaceae; genus CAISDV01. The sequence continues at coordinate 6,908 of CAISDV010000122.1, forward strand.
AAAGCGGTGGCGTGGCTTTTACCACTGTATTTGGAAATGATAGGTTCCTGTTTGAATATAATGGCATCAACTTTATAGGATGTGCTTCGGGGCCGTATGTGCGCATGAGCGATGGGCATATTCCCCGAGATGCAGTGAACTGGATAAAAAGCGAATTACAAAAGATCGGGGACAAGCCGGTGATCTTTCTCAATCACTACCCTATCGACAATAGTTTAGATAACTGGTATGAAACAATCGATCTGCTGAAACAACACAATACCATTGCTATTCTTTGCGGGCATGGGCATTCCAATCACACTTATTCATTCGAAGATATTTCTGGTGTGATGGGAAGATCGAACCTGCGCGCAAAAGATCCAATAGGTGGTTATAATCTTGTTGATGTAAGAACCGATTCCATTATTTTTTCGGAAAGGAAACCGGGCAAACTGACGCTTGCACCCTGGGCCAAAATAAAGATCGAAACTCATCATTATGACCTTGCTAAAAAGTTTGAGCGCCCATCTTATACAGTGAACGATTCTTTTCCATCAACCAAAACAAAATGGATGTTCAGCAGTGATGCAAATGTGGCTTCCACACCAGTCATTTCAAATGGACTGGTCATTTTCGGGAATAGCAATGGCATTGTGCAGGCACTGGATAGGAAAGACGGAAAAAAGCGCTGGTCTTACAAAACCGGCGCTGCCATCTATTCTTCTCCCGCTGCAAGCGGAAACAAGGTCGTATTAGGTTCTGCCGATGGAAAAATTTATTGCCTGGATGCCACCAATGGTTCATTGATCTGGCAGTACTCTGCCAACGCAGCTGTATTGGGTTGCCCGTTGATAGATAAAAACATGGTTTATATTGGTGCAAGCGACCATCATTTCTATGCACTGCATCTCGATTCCGGCAAACCTGCCTGGGTATTTGATGGATTGGAAGGCCCGGTAATGAGTACGCCGGTTATTGCGGGTGAAAGGATCATCTTTGGTGCCTGGGACAAAAATCTGTATGCGCTTAACAAGGCTGATGGCAAACTTGATTGGAAATGGAACAATGGTTCTTCCATCCGGAATTATTCACCCGCGGCTTGTATCCCTGTGATACATGATGGCGTGGTATATGTGGTTGCGCCTGATCGTTATATTACTGCCATAGATATGAATAATGGCCACACGTTATGGCGTAATAATGAATCAACTGTCAGGGAATCGGTGGGTATTTCAGAAGATGGTAAATGGGTGTATGGAAAGACCATGAACGATACGATTGTTGCTTTCTCCACTTCCAAAGAGAAGCAAAGCCCTGCCTGGAAGATGAATTGTGGCTTTGGTTACGAGCATGTTCCCTCCATGCTGATAGAAAAAGATGGCAAACTCTTTTTCGGCACAAGAAATGGCAGGGTATATGCTATTGATCCACGTAATCAACAGTTGCTATGGGCGCATAAAATAGACAATTCAATGGTGAATACGGTAAGAGTGATAGATTCCCGGCACCTGATCGCTTCCACCATGGATGGCAAAGTGGCGCTTATTGAAATGAAATAAAAAATTAGCAAATCAATTTAGTTTTTACAAAAGATAATCTATAACTTTCGTTACTCTACTATCCACAATCATTCAAACACAAACCTATTATGGCAAAAGCAAAAAAGAAGCCCGCAAAAGCGGGAGCGAAGAAGGCAGCTAAGAAAAAAGCGCCAGCAAAAAAAGTAACGAAGAAAAAGGCAGCAGCAAAAAAGAAGCCTGCAAAAGCGGGACCAAAAAAAGCAGCGAAGAAGGCAGCCAAGAAAAAAGCACCTGCAAAAAAAGTAACTAAGAAAAAAGCGGCGCCTAAAAAGGCAGCGAAAAAGAATGCACCAGCTAAAAAAGTTGCAAAGAAAGCTGCACCAAAGAAAAAAGTAGCAGCTAAGAAACCTGCGCCAAAAAAAGCAGCGCCAAAGAAAGCAGTAGCTAAAAAACCGGCCCCGGCCCCAAAACCAATGCCGGCAGCGGCTCCAGCCCCTATGCCAGTGACTGAATCACCGGTGCTTCCTTCATCAGAACCAACAGAAACTCCTGCAGGTTCTTAAGCGAAAACATTTTTATTTTTTTTATCATCCCCGACAAAGTCGGGGATGTTTTTTTTATTCTCGTCCCCGATTCTATCGGGGATGCTTTGGTCCCCCGCCCGAAGCGTCGGGCTCTGTCGGGAATGGTTACATCTCCTTTGGGATGATTATCTTTATATTCAACACTCATACCTTACCAAAAAAATAATTCTATGCGCCTATTTATTACCACTCTGTTTTGTTTTTTTCTTTTTTCAACAACTGCTCAAACCTCTTCCAAAATTTCAGAGAAGACAAAAAACATGAAACGGTATGATGGCTATTTTACTTTTTGGTGGGATGCATCAACAGGTAAACTCTGGCTACTGGTAGATAAGTTTGATAAAGAATTTTTATACGTGAACTCATTGCCTGCGGGATTGGGCTCGAATGATATTGGGTTAGACAGGGGCCAGATAGGGAGTTCCCGTATTGTGTCTTTTAACAAGATCGGCAAGAAGCTGTTGCTGGTACAGCCCAATTACAGTTACCGGGCTTCCAGCAGTGATAAAAATGAGCAGCGCGCCGTAAAAGAATCTTTTGCACAGTCAGTGATAGCCAGTTTTGTGGTGGATGAAGATGAAGGTGATAAAGTACTGGTAGACGCCACTTCTTTTTTTGTACGCGATGCACACGGCGTAGCCGATAAGATCAGGACCATGAGACAAGGCACTTATGTTTTCAGTGAACCGCGCTCTGCCATGTATCTTCCCAACACAAAAAATTTCCCTCTCAACAGCGAGTTCGAAGCCATCATCAGTTTCACCGGTGGCAGTGATGCCGGGCGTTTCGTAACAAGCGTTACCCCTTCCGCAGAAGCTATTACAGTAAGAATGCACCATTCATTTGTACAATTACCTGATGATAAATACAAGCCGCGTACTTATGACATCCGCAGTGGCTATTTTGGCATTTCTTATTTTGATTATAGCAGCCCATTTTCGGATCCCATTCAAAAAATGTTCATCTCACGTCACCGTTTGGAAAAGAAAGATCCTTCTGCTGCAATGAGTGAACCGGTAAAACCGATCATTTATTATTTAGACAATGGAACTCCCGAGCCTATCCGTTCTGCTTTACTTGAAGGTGCCAGCTGGTGGAACCAGGCTTATGAAGCTGCCGGTTATAAAAATGCATTCATCGTAAAAGTATTACCCGATAGCGCCGACCCGATGGATATACGTTATAATATGATCAACTGGGTGCACCGTTCCACCCGCGGATGGAGCTATGGTGCTTCAGTGGAAGACCCACGAACTGGCGAGATCATCAAAGGACAAGTAACATTAGGCTCATTACGGGTGAGACAGGATTACCTGATCTTCACGGGGCTCTTATCCCCTTTTGAAACGGGCAAACCTGTTCCTGAAACCATGAAACAGGCTGCCTTACAACGCTTACGCCAACTGGCCGCACATGAAGTGGGACATACACTCGGCCTGCAACACAATTTCGCATCAAGTTTTAATAACCGCGCTTCGGTAATGGATTACCCGCATCCCGGTGTATTCATCAACAGCAAAGGCGACATTGATTTTACGCAAGTATATACATCTGGCATTGGTGAATGGGATAAGCGCGCGATCATGTATGGATATAGTGATTTCCCAAGCAGTACAGATGAAACATCAGCATTAAATAAAATATTGGAAGAAAATACAAACAAGGGATTGCTCTTTATTGCTGATGCTGATGCAAGGGCTGCTGGCGGACTTCATCCTTATGCGCATCTGTGGGACAATGGCAAGGACGCATCCGATGAATTAAAAAATGTATTGCAGGTAAGAGAGAAAGCATTGGAAAAATTTTCTGAGCAGGCGATCACATTAAATACTCCTTTATCAAAACTGGAAGATGTGTTGGTACCTGTATATAATTACCATCGTTATCAACTGGAAGCAGATTGCAAACTCATTGGCGGTATGAATTATAGTTATAGCGTGCGTGGCGACCAGCAAGTAAAGCCACAGATATTATCAAATGCTGTGCAGGAAAAAGCTTTACAGTCTGCATTGAATTGTTTATCTCCGGAAATACTGACCATGCCTTCAAAGATCATGCAGATGATACCACCCCGTCCACCAATGTATTACGGCGTTGGCGAACTGTTTCAGAAGAAAACAGGTATGGCATTTGACCCGCTGGCCGCAGCAGAAGCATTGACGAATTATGAACTGGAGTTTTTATTTCATCCCGAACGAGCCAACCGCCTGGTTGAATTCAAAGCCGAAGCTGGAACCATTGGATGGGATGACGTGTTGGATGCGATCATTAATAAAACATGGAAAGCACCACTACAAAAAGGCTTGAAAGGTGAAGTGCAATTGCAGACACAACAAATGGTATTGACCTGGATGTTGGGATTGAGCCAAAGCGAGAATGCCAATGTTTTGGTACGGTCTATTTGTTTTGACCGACTGCAATCATTAAAACAATATTCCGCGGAGCAGATAAAAACACAACCCGCACTCAAGATGCATTATTCTTATGCGATAGAACGTATCAGCAAAACAAAAGATATTCCGCTGCCGGTTTATAAAGAGATCGCACCTGGTGCACCGATTGGTTGTGATTGGGATGATCAATAACTCGTCCCCGACTCCGTCGGGGATGTTTTGGTTGATCGACTTTGTCGATCTTCCCGACGGAGTCGGGGAACCAGGGCATCCCCGATAGAATCGGGGACGAAATTAGATCAGCATCCTTAACGGTTCTTCCAAAAGATTTTTTAATGTTTGGAGGAAGGCAGAGCCTGTTGCTCCGTCCACAACCCTGTGATCACAGCTGAGCGTGAGTTTCATCACATTACCCGGAACTACCTGGCCGTTCTTTACAACCGGGACCTGTGCAATTCCACCAATGGCGAGTATGCAGGCATCTGGTGGGTTGATGATGGCGGTAAATTCTTCAATCCCAAACATTCCCAAATTGGAAATAGTAAATGTGCTTCCTTCCCAATCGGATGGTTGTAGTTTTTTATCTTTTGCTTTCTGTGCGTAGTCTTTTACTTCCACTGCTATCTGGCTTAATGATTTGCCATCTGCAAAACGAACAACGGGTACCAGCAATCCTTCTTCCACTGCAACTGCCACACCAATATTTACGTGGTGGTTGATGCGGATCTTATCGCCGAGCCAACTGCTGTTTACTTTTGGATGTTGTTTTAAAGCCACTGCAGTAGCCTTTAATATGATATCATTAAAACTGATCTTAACTTTTGCGTTCTCATTTAATTTAGGGCGCGCTGCAACACAGGCATCCATATCAATGCGCATCGTTAAATAAAAATGTGGGGATGTAAACATGCTTTCGCTCAGGCGGCGTGCAATTGTTTTGCGCATTTGCGATACTGGAAATTCTTCAAAACTTACTTCACCCGCAGGTACAGATGGCCTTGAAAACGAAGCCGATGAAGATGTTGCAGGTGCAGCAGATGGTGTATAATTATCTATATCTGTTTTTGTGATCCTTCCGTTATCGCCTGAACCTTTAACATATTTCAGGTCGATATTTTTTTCTGCTGCTATCTTCTTAGCCAATGGGGAAGCGAGTATCCGGCCCTCGTTGATTGTCTGTGGTGTTGATACCTCTTCCTTTTTAGTCGCAGGTTCATTTGCAGTTGCCGGTTGCTGGTTACCGATTACCGGTTGAGATGCACTTCCACCTGTTTTTAGAGAGTTCACCACTGCATTCACATCAAATCCGTCTTTACCAATGATACACAACAGCTCGTTCACTAATATTTTTTCACCGGCTTTTGCACCCTGGTATAATAATTTTCCATCCTTATAACTTTCCAGTTCCATGGTGGCTTTATCTGTTTCAATATCAGCCAGCACTTCCCCCTTCTTCACCATATCACCTACATTCTTATGCCATGCAGCTATCACTCCTTCAGTCATGGTATCACTCAAGCGAGGCATTAATACTACTTCTTCCATGGATGCAGCATCTATTCCGGTTACTGGTTGTCCGCCTGGGCGGATTGCTGACTGAGGTTCGGTCTTTGCATCCTGTTTAGAAGTTGCTGCAGGTTTTGCAGCGCCATTATGTTGTGCTACTAATGCGCTTACATCTTCGCCAGCTTTTCCAAGAATAGCAAGCAGGTCGTTCACCTGTAGCTTGCCGCCTTGTGGTGTACCTATATGTAATAAGATACCATCCTGGTAGCTTTCCAGTTCCATTGTTGCTTTATCTGTTTCGATTTCTGCAAGCAGGTCGCCTTTTTTTACAGTATCTCCTACTTTTTTGTGCCATGCTGCAATCACTCCTTCAGTCATGGTATCACTTAAACGTGGCATTAAGATCACTTCGGCCATAGCTCAGTTGCTCTTTAATTGAGCCGTGAAATTAAGGTAAAATGAATTTGTGGCAAGAAGGAAACTGTTTTTTCCCTGTAAGCCACGCCTATTGGCCCTGGGCCAGGCTATAGGCTTTTTTGCCATCCCAGCTATTCAGCAATTCGGTGGAGCATATTTTGAAATCTTTCATCAGCCTTTCATAGAGTCCGAGAATGTCTTTTTGGGTCACCGGCATATCGTTATTGCTTTCAAAACGGCAGCCATATTGGTTCACGAGATTGGTAAACACTGATCCTTTGGGCCATACCTGTGTACCCCGGTTGCTGATAGTAACCAATTTAAAAACACCTGCTGTATGTGCCAGGCATTTCTCTGCCACAGCCAGCGGCTGCTCATTACTTTCAATGAACATATCTACACCAATGATCTGTTCATCAAGCATCTGCATACTTTTCATCATGGCATTTTCTTCGAGCCTGAATATTGTGGGTGTGATATATTTATTTTGAAGCGAAGGTTTGGGATGATGTGCAGGAAGTTTTCCAAAATTGCTGATGATCGCTTCTGCAAATTGTGTAGTGCTTAACGAAGGATTTTTTTTATCGCCAAAATCACCGGTATGAACACCACTTTCCAAAGTGTATAATAATGCATTCTCCATCATGCCGGCTAATTCCATGTAGCCAAGATGATACAGCATACCAAAACCACTCAGCAACAAAGCCGTAGGATTCGCAATATTTTTTCCTGCGATATCCGGTGCAGTTCCATGCACCGCTTCAAAGATGCAGATATGGTCGCCGATATTGGCAGAAGGCGCAAATCCAAGTCCACCAACCAATCCAGCACACAGGTCACTCACAATATCACCCTGCAGATTGGTCAATACTACTACATCAAACAGGTCGGGGCGACTTACCAATTTCATACAAAGATCATCCACGATCACATCATCTGCTTTTAATTCAGGGTATTCTTTTGCTACTTCATAAAATACTTCAAGAAATAATCCGTCAGTGATCTTCATGATATTTGCCTTATGCCCGCATGTAATTCTTTTCGCGCCTTTTTTCTTTGCCATCTCAAAAGCATATTTGATCACCTGCATACTTCCCGGCCTGGTAATAAACCGGCGGCTCAATGCTACATCGTGTGTAAGCATATGCTCGATGCCTCCATAAGTGTCTTCAATATTTTCGCGGACGATAGAAATATCTACAGGTATTCCCGCTTTGCTGAATACAGTATCTACTCCGTGTAATGTTTGGAATACTCTTTTATTGGCATATGTATTCCATGTTTTGCGGGCGGTCACGTTCACGCTTTTTACACCCTTGCCTTTGGGGGTTTCCATCGGGCCTTTAAAAAGAATCCCCAGCGATTCAATCGTTTCCTGTGCTTCGGGTGTCATTCCATTACTGTAGCCTTTATCAAAAACCCATTTACCCATTTCCACAAAATCATATTGAAGCGGCACTGCGGCTGCGGTAAATATCTGCAAAACCGCTTCCATGATCTCGGGGCCTATTCCATCACCTTTGGCAACTGCAATTCTGGTCATATCCATTTTTTGCAAAATTAAGCCATACAGATTACGGCTTTGTTAATTCGATTGAGGACAGGCTCAAAAAAAGAAGAAATCATTTCTTCATGTTACCAAATGCCTAACTTTACCAAAAGCATTCCTTACCATGGTAAGCAAGATATCGGAGGGCATACAAATCAGCGTAGAGACTTTCTACCAGTCCGATTACAGCAATCCTGTGAACAATGAATACATGTTCGCTTACCGCATCACCATTGAGAACCATAATAATTTTACTGCAAAACTTCTTCGCCGCCAATGGTATATTTTCGACAGCAATGGTGAACACCGCGAAGTTGAAGGAGAAGGCGTAGTGGGCGCACAGCCTGTGTTACAGCCCGGCGAACAATTCCAGTATGTAAGTGGTTGCAACCTGCGCACCGAAATGGGAACGATGCATGGTTATTATACGATGGAGAACCAGAATAATAAAATGACCTTCACTGTTAAGATCCCTCCTTTTGAGATGATCATGCCCAACAAGATGAATTAAACATGAAAACAGGAATAGTAATATTCTTCCTCTGTTTTTTTGCAAAGGCAAATGCACAAAATACTACTGTTCCCGATTCCCTGCCAGAACATAAAAATAATTTAGCTGTTGTTAATAATTCCCGCCTCGACAGTAATGCGAAAATTTGTATATGTTGTAAGCCCAGAAAACCTTCTGAAAGGCCGATGTACATGGTCAATGGTAAGAAATTGAAGAACCCAGAAAAAGATATGTCCAGGGTAGATCTAAAAAATGTTGACTCCATTAAAATTTACAACACTACAGAAGCAAAAAAAATATATGGTGTAAATGCGCCCAATGGACTACTGACGATCACTACAAAAAAAATAAAGAAGAAAGTATAATATTTGACAACGGCCCTACTTTTTAATCTTCACAATAGAAAATAAAATGAAAAAAATCAGAATAATATTCGGCTTACTCGTATTAGCTTCTTTTACTCTGTCGTTTGTGAATTCTGAAGACTGGTTTCTATTTGAAACAAAAAAATGTAAACTCCTTTTTCCAAAAAAACCTACCGAAAGTTCGCAAACTGTCCCATCAGCAATCGGCGACCTGGAGTTAAAAATGTACATGTACGAGGTAACTGACACCACAAAGGACGACAACCTTCTTTACATGCTAATGGAAACCAACTACCCCGATAGCCTGATCAATTCAGATAAGAAAGATTTATTAGATAATTTTTTTAGAAATGCTATAGATGGCTCTGCAAATAATGTTCAGGGCAGTAAGATACTTACTGAAACAAAGATTGAACTTGCCGGCTTCCCGGGAAGAGAGGCCAGGGTCAGCCTTAATGTAGGTGTACCATGTATCAATAAAATGCACTTCTATTTAGTAAAAAATAAAATGTACATACTCGAAGTGATTACTGACGCGAGAAAAGATTTTAATAAGTCAATGGACAAGTTTATGAATTCTTTTGCTTTGACAAACTAGGCTTGTCACTATAGAATAGAGATATAAGTTATCACCTTGGTTTATACTTCGCTTCTTCAAACAATTGTTTCGCCGGCATTTTCATTAACTCATCCAGTGTTTTCTTTTCATTTTTACTCATCCATTTTTTTACGATCTGCCATCCAACAAATTGCCCAATAAAACCAGGTGCAGCAGTGCCTAATTCAGGTGTACCGGGGCCATCATTCATATACATACCTGTTTGGCTGGGATCCTCTGAATAAAGAAGGTCATTCTGCGCAAAGTAGCTCCAGATGGCAGTTTCATTGTGATAACAATCATCCAGCTGTTTTTGTGTGTATCCCGTTTTTATACTATCGGCCGTCTCAGGAAGCAATGCATCCAGCATATACAAACGTTTTCCCGATTCGATCATCTGTTCCACCAATGGCCGCCCGGAACTATTATCAGGATATATATCATCTATAATATTTTTAATACAGTTGACAGGAATGTATGGCGCTTCAAATTTCCGGGAAACAAAAGAAGGATATAATTGTTGTACAGATCCTGTTTGGTATAATGAAAAATCTTTTCCCAAATGCAGTTGCAATCCAATACCCAACCCGTCGCGGGTGATCACATCTCCCGAAACACCATTGGCTGTTTTAAATACTGCATCTACCGGCCCAACAAAAGTGAATAGTTTCTCGGGCAGTTTATATGAAGGGAAATAATACTTTACAAACCGCAAGCCTTTTTTAATTTCTTTTTCAACGGGGTTAAAATCAGCAAATATTTTGGCCGATGAATCATACACGGTTTTGTACATCCTGATAAATTGCCTTACCTCCTTCATCGCGGTGTCTGGATTGGCATTGGCGCCCATCACCCTGTAGAAAAAATCTTTTGCAAAGCCGGGGTATTGATGAAAAAGTGTTTCCAGTGAAGCATCCAGGTGAGTAGTATCCATCGCAAAAAAATCCTTCTCAAATCTTACCACATCCAGTTTAATGGCAATATTAGATACATCTGGGATATTTTTTTTGCCGCTGCATCCGGCAATCAATACGATCAATAAAAGGAAGCCTGTTCGTTTCATACACGAATAAACAAAACTTATTTGGGGTAGGTTGTAAGTTTTTTGTGAAAATTTGGTGGATAGGAGATAGACAAATGGGACGTGAAAGAAATGGCTTAAGACAGCTGAATGAGGTGTGGGACATTGGGATCATGGCAAATCGTACATCGTATATCCGAAATCGTACATCCCACATCATACATCTAACATATTCTTATCTTTGTATCATGAAAATTTTCCTGGCGCAGCAGAATTATCATATCGGGAATTTCGAAAGCAATACCGCTAAGATCATCGCAGCCATTGAGGAGGCAAAACAGCAGGGCGGCGACCTGATCGTATTCAGCGAAATGAGTGTTTGTGGCTACCCTGCCAGGGATTTTGTTGAGTTCAGCGATTTTATCAATAAATGTTATGCATCGATAGACCTTATCAGGCAGCATGCGGATACTATTGGTGTATTGATAGGCTCTCCCGCAAGAAATCCTGCCCGTGATGGCAAACGCCTGTTCAATGCAGTATTTTTTCTTTATGAGAAAGAAATAAAAGCCGAGATACACAAAACTTTATTGCCCAACTATGATGTGTTTGATGAATACAGGTATTTTGAACCTTCGTATGAATGGAAGACGATAACATTTAAAGGAAAGAAATTAGCGGTTACTATTTGTGAAGATATCTGGAACCTGGGCGATCATCCTTTGTACCGAATTTGTCCGATGGATAAATTGATGTCTGAATCACCAGATATAATGATCAACCTGAGCGCCTCGCCTTTTGATTATACGCATGATGAAGATAGAAAGGCCATCATCAAATCAAATGTTCTCAAATATAAATTGCCGATGTTCTACTGCAATGCGGTGGGAAGCCAGACTGAGATAGTGTTTGATGGCGCCTCACTGATATTTGACAAGGATGCAAATCTGTGCAAAGCATTGCCCATGTTTGCCGAAGCAATGGAAAGTGTGGTATTGAATGATGATGGAACAATAGATGCCCCTATCATTGAACCTGCCAGCAGGATGCCCGATAAAGAACTCACCCCATCAGGACTGGAAGAAGAATTAAATATTGCACAGGTATATGATGCATTGATCCTTGGCACCAGGGATTATTTTTCAAAAATGGGATTTACAAAAGCAATTCTTGGATCGAGTGGTGGGATCGATTCAGCAGTTACGATCGCTATCGCATGCGAAGCTTTGGGAAAAGAAAATGTAAGAGCAGTGCTGATGCCCTCACCATATTCCACTTCACATTCTGTTGACGATGCAGTTACGCTGAGTAAAAATATTGGCAACCCTTACGATATCATCCGCATTGATGATGTATATGGATCATTTCTTGAAACACTCAAACCTATTTTCAATGGACTTCCTTTTTCTTTGGCCGAAGAAAATATACAAAGCCGCAGCAGGGGAAATATCCTGATGGCCATTGCCAATAAATTTGGATATATCCTCCTCAACACTTCCAACAAAAGTGAACTGGCAACGGGTTATGGAACTTTGTATGGAGATATGGCGGGTGGATTGGGTGTGCTGGGTGATTGTTACAAATTACAAGTGTATGCTCTTGCGCGATATATCAATCGAAAAAAAGAGATCATCCCCAACAATATCATTACCAAGGCGCCAAGTGCAGAATTGAGGCCTGATCAAAAAGACAGCGACAGCCTTCCTGATTACTCCGTTCTTGATAAAGTGTTGTACCAATACATTGAGAACAGGCTGGGACCGGTAGAGATCAAAGCCCAGGGTTTTGATGCAGCACTAACCGACAGGATCCTCAAAATGGTGAACACCAATGAATACAAACGTAACCAGTTCTGCCCCATCATCCGAGTATCGCCAAAAGCCTTTGGCATAGGCAGGCGGGTTCCGATAGTGGGAAAATATTTATCCTGATTTCTGCCCACTCATGTAAAAAGCCCGGAGATCTGCGATTAAGGCTTATTTTCGGTACTCTAAAAAAACCAAAATGAAAAAGATACTGTTTATACTGGCCGCGGCTATCCCGGCATTTGCGTTAGCGCAAAAAGAAAATGGCGGTGCCAAAATTGAAGGCACTATTAAAAATGTAAAAGACACCATCAATTGGGTGCTTGTTCAGTATATGGCTGATGGCAAACGCCTGATGGATAGTAGCGTAGTGGAAAACGGAAAGTATTCTTTCATATTGTCTCTCACTGAACCTACCATGGTCTCTTTCAGAACTAAAAATTCTTCTAATCCCAAAGCAAGGCTCGTACGCAGGAATGTAGCCAGTGTTTTTCTTGAACCAGGAAAGATCAGTATAGAAAGTGTTGACTCTTTTTCTAACGTGACCGTAAAGGGATCGAAAGCCAATACTGAATATGAAAAAATTGTGGCGGCTATGAAACCGTATAATGAAGAAAACCAGAAACTTGCCAGGGAATATTCTGGTCTTATGAGGGACAATAAAAAAGAGGAAGCTAAAAAATTAGAAGACCAGATGGATGCTTTGTCTGCAAAGAGGAATGAAGAATATATTGCTTATGCAAGAAATAATCCTACTTCACCCATCGCTGTTTTTGCATTACAGCAGTCCACTTACGAAGACATTGACCTTGCCAAGATCGAACCCATTTTTAATGCATTTCCTGTTGCAGCACAAAATTCCTTTACCGGTGCAGCATTGAAGCAAAGGCTAGAGATCACCAGACTAACAGCGATCGGTAATACCGCGTTGAATTTTACACAGAATGATACTTCAGGTGTAGCAGTAAGCCTTACTTCTTTTCGTGGTAAATATGTATTGGTAGATTTCTGGGCCAGCTGGTGCGGGCCATGCAGGGCTGAAAATCCTAATGTGGTAAAGACTTTTAACGCTTATAAGGGTAAGAATTTTAATATCCTGAGTGTTTCATTGGATCAACCGGGTGCAAAAGACAAATGGATAAAAGCGATACATGATGACAATCTTGCCTGGACACATGTATCTGACCTGCAGTACTGGGATAATGCCGTTGCAAAAGAATACGGCATTCAATCTATTCCAGCCAATTTATTGGTTGACCCACAGGGAAAGATCATTGCAAAGAATCTACATGGCGATGACCTTGCAGCAAAACTGCATGCTGTATTAGATAAATAATTATCGAAAGAAAATATAAAAAAAGGCGCCGTAATGCTTACGACGCCTTTTTTTATTCGTGTACCACCATCAATGGAGTATGATTGTGACAGGCCATCATTCTCAGGTGGCTGCGTTTGAACAGACCTTCAAAAAAGCTGTGCTTTTTAGGTATTGTAATGATCAGGTCGATCTCATTTTTTTCTGCCGCCGAATTGATCGCTTCTGTAAAATCGTCATTGTCAACAAAGAGGTATACAGGCTGCAATCCTAATAGTAGTTCATCAAGTATTTTCATTTCTTCCCTTTTCTCTGTCGAAAATTTTTCATTTATATGATCTACATGCAGTACAAATAATCTGGCTCCGCTTATATTGATCAATTCTCTGATAGGCCCAACGGGCGTGGTCTCGATCATCTTTTTAAAATCACAAGCGAGCATGACTCTTTCCAGTTTTACGAAGCGTGCATCTGCCGGAACAATGATAACGGGCACTGTCAGCTGTTTTGCCACACTTACACTATTACTGCCCATAAGCGTTTCTTCAAGCATCCCTACGCCTGTGATACCCATCACTATGAATTCTATTTTTATCTTTTCGCAAAATGCTTCGATGTTGCTTGTCAATGCACCAAGCTCGCAAATTGTTTCCAACTCAACTCCATCCATGTCATAATCACGTAATTGAATTGTAGAAAAATGCTGCATATTGGCTTCGCATGATTTTTTCAACTCATCCACATCGATCATCTGCAGCATCGGTGAAATGGGATCGCCCGTAACAGGGATCTCATAAACATGATACAATATTATCTTTTGAATAGATGCCTGTTTGGCAAGTTCGATTGCATAGTGAACCGCATTTTTTGCAACAGGAGAAAAATCGGTTGGCACGAGGATCGTTTTCATAGGGGATTTTTATTCTCCTACAGAAAAGACCGTGCCAAGTAGATTACGTAAGTCCGACGGAGTCGGGCGACCAGGGAATCCTCGACGGATAATTCCGACAAAGTCAGAAACCCAGGGAATCCTCGACGGATAATTCCGACAAAGTCGGAAACCCAGGGAATCCTCGACGGATAATTCCGACAAAGTCGGAAACCCAGGGAATCCTCGACAGAGTCGAGGACTAGAGTCGGAGACTAGATGTTTTCAATGATTCCAGCGATCCCCTGCCCACCGCCAACGCAGGCTGTTACAATACCGTATTTTTTATTGAGGCGCTTCATATCATTGAGTAATTGTATGGTTAGTTTACAACCAGTGCACCCGAGTGGATGTCCGAGTGCAATAGCTCCGCCATTAATATTTACAATATCATTATTCAATCCCAGTTCACGGATCACAGCTAGTGATTGGGAAGCAAAAGCTTCGTTCAGTTCTATTAATTGAATATCATCCAACTTCATATTTGCCTGCTTCAATACTTTTGGAACGGCTGCTACAGGGCCCATTCCCATGATGCGTGGGTGCACGCCTGCAGATGCACAATTCACTAAACGGCCAATGGGTTTTAATCCCAGTTCATTGATCATCTTCTCACCCATCACTATCACAAATGCAGCGCCATCACTTGTTTGTGAAGAATTGCCGGCGGTAACACTTCCGCCTAAAGCAAAAGCAGGTTTCAGTTTTGCCAATGCTTCAATACTTGTATCGGCACGTACACCTTCATCTGTATCAAAAGTGTAATTGCGAACGGCTTTTTTCCCTTTTTCATTCAGGTAGGTTTCTTCCACTTTGATGGGAAGTATCCCGCTTTTGAAATAACCGTTTTGTATTGCGCTAAGTGCTTTTTGGTGCGAGTGATATGCAAAAGCATCCTGGTCTTCGCGATTCACTTTAAATTCTTTTGCTACCGCTTCTGCAGTTAAACCCATGCTCAGGTAATAATCAGGTTCTTCTTTTGCGATTGCATAGGAAGGAACGGTTTTCCAACCCGCTGTGGGCACCATACTCATACTTTCCGTACCTCCTGCAATGATACAATCGGCCATACCAGTGCGTATTTTAGCCGTTGCCGTGGCAATACTTTCCAAACCACTCGCGCAGTAACGGTTGATGGTGATACCTGCCACTTCAATTCCCAAAGCTTTGGCAGCAATGATGCGGCCAAACTGAAGCCCTTGCTCCGCTTCGGGTACAGCGTTGCCAACGATCACATCATCTACCCGCTTATAATCCAGTTGCGGAACAGATTCCATCAATCCTTTGATCACTTCTACAGCAAGATCATCTGGACGGTAAAAACGAAGCCCGCCTTTCTTGCTTTTCCCAACTGCGGTACGGTAACCCGCAACGATATATGCTTCCTGCATGGTAAAGAGATTTTCTATCCCAAAATTAATAAAAAGTTGTTTATGCAACTAAATCATCTTTGCCGCTAAATATCCCTACAGGTTTATCTTCGCATCCATGTATCAGCTGATCAGAGAAATTTTATTTTGTTTCCCGCCCGAAGGTGTGCACCATTTTTCGATGAATGCCCTGCGGCAGGCCTGTAAAATCGCTCCTGTCAAAAATTTTATTTCACATCATTATTCTTTTAGCCATCCGTCTTTAGAAAAAGAGTTGTTTGGGTTGAAGTTTAAAAACCCTGTTGGTTTGGGCGCAGGGTTTGATAAAAATGCATTGTACCTGGATGAGCTGGAGACATTGGGTTTTGGTTCTGTTGAAATTGGCACCGTTACTGCGCAGCCACAGGATGGCAATGCCAAACCAAGATTGTTCCGTCTTCCCCAGGACAAAGCACTGATCAACCGAATGGGATTTAATAACCAGGGTGTATATGCGATCAGGGCAAGATTGAGTGAAAGAATTTCCCGGCAAGGTGATTCAAATAATAAAATGATTATCGGCGGAAATATTGGAAAGAATAAATTCACTGACAATGAAGATGCCTGGAAAGATTATGAGACCTGCTTTACAGAATTGTTTGATTGCGTGGATTATTTTGTTGTGAATGTAAGCTCGCCCAACACCCCCGGCCTGCGTGAACTGCAGGAAAAAGATTCCCTGCGGAAAATTTTATCTCAACTGCAAAATATAAATAATGGCAAAGTAAAACCTAAACCATTATTACTGAAGATCGCACCTGATCTGAGTTACGAGCAACTGGACGATATCATTAGCCTGGCATTTGAAGTAAAATTAGACGGGCTTGTTGCAAGTAACACAACCATCAGTCGCTCGTTATTAAATACTCCGGCAGCACGTGTACAGTCGATGGGACCTGGAGGTTTAAGCGGTGCACCATTAGCAGCCGCCAGCACAAAAGTTGTTCGTTATCTTTCCCTTCACACAGATAAAAAGATCCCCATCATTGCCAGTGGTGGAATTTTTACGGGTAATGATGCAAAAGAAAAATTAGCATCAGGCGCTTCGCTGGTACAGGTATGGACGGGCTTTATTTATGAAGGGCCGGGTATCGTGAAAAATATTTGCACGGCACTTTGCTAAAATGTAAAACGGAAACTTCCAAAGATCCCGAATTTATTAACCAGTTCTTTTGGCTGTGGTGTTGGCGCAACGCGCCAGAGAAAATCAATTCTGAAAAATTTAAAGATATTGTCTACCCCTGTTCCCAATTCGAGATACATTTTACTATCGAGCGATTTAAAAGGATAATTGCCTGTATAATTCAACAATTTATTCGCATCACTTAAATTACCCACCACTCCCCTGGCCTCCCAGAGCTGCCTGAATTTTAATTTACGGGTAATGGATAGCAGCCTGAATAAACCGTTACCAATATTGTGTTCAAGGTTAAACCCGGCATATTGATCACTGATATATTCGAACCTGTTCATCAAATTGAAAGCATACTTATTATAATAATACAATTCATTGCCGGGGTGTATCTCCAGTAACTGGTAAGGAAGTGTTCCGAATATCTTTCCCGCAAAAAAGTTGTAATATATTTTTCCATACGGCGGTATTTTAAGATAACCCGCAGCAGAGATGTCTATCTTATCATAAGTATAACTGCTATTCAATACATCTTTCCATCCATGTGCATATCTCAGTTCCACGATTGGATAATCACTTCCAAGGCTGGTGCGGCGAAAATTTTCAGCTACAGTCCTTTCCAGGTAAGCAAAGCGAATGCGTGCGCCTGTTTCAAAACTATTAAATGGATGCCCATTTGCAGAAGTATATAATTCTTTACCCGGCAAATTCAACAGTGCGGTGTATTCTTTGCTCGTTACATTCAATCCAAAGCCAAAACCAATATTCGTCTCACCATAATATTCCAGTTTCTTTTCTTCTATACGTTGAAATTTATAAGGAATACCCGGTCTGCGGAAAATGGCGCCAAATACATTGTCCGAGCCCAATTGGTCATGATACATCTGTCCGTTATCGAGATCATTTTTGTACGACAAAGAAAAATAACTCCAGGGTTGCCTTTTGAATTCATATTTGATCTCGGCCAGCCCTTTAAAACTTGCGTCTTTAAAACCATACGCAGTATAACCATGCAAGTACCAGTGTGTACTAAAATCACGGTTGGTAGATAAATCGAAACGCATTCGCGTGCCTTCCCATTGATTCCCGCTTATCCAATACACCCAGGGCCCTATGCGGATATTTCCAATGTCTTTTACTCCTGTTGAAAGGAATTGCAGCGTATTCCTGTAATGAATGTAGGTGGGGTTCTTTGTAAGTGTATCAAGGACAGCATATACTGTCTGTTCACTTTTATTGAGCGTTTCGTGCCGATGGTTCACCCAAAAACTATCGGGCAGGTCTTCCACATTGGGTAACAGGTCTACCTGCTCTGCACGTTTTGCTTCATTCAGTTTTTTTAATACTGACGGATCATTGAGTAGAATATTTTTATAGGTAGCTGTCTTTCTTCCTTTCATGGCCAGCTTCGATTTGCCCAATGGTGCAATGTCAACCACAAATTTGTCTTTGAACAGGAACCACATCGTATCATTGATCATTTTAAATTCCTGTATCAGGGACAGTCCGCTAATAAAATTTATGTTCGCATCTTCAGCCGGCCGCATCGTGATCTTTTGGATGGAGTAAGTGGTATCATGTACCCAGCAATCACCTTCAAATACATCCGCACCTTTATGTTTGGGTGTAAAGCGAAGATGCACCAGCCTTTTTTTATTCAGGTATTGCGTATCAAGCAATTTAAAATTGTAATAATTATCGCCGTTGTCATTAAATGGGCTGACGAATTGCTTGTTGAATACAGGAATAAAGTTTCCATAGATATTTACGTTCTGGTACATACCTCCCAATTGCTTGATGAGACTTTCATTATCAATACCATTGGTCCGCGTGGCTTTGATGACCTCTCTTGAACGTGTTGGATTATTCTGGTGATAATAGTCTGACAATGTTTCTGTGATATATGCAGGCAGGAAAGGCTTGTCTTCAGAAGTGGAATCAATATATGTGAACACAAAACTGAGTGGCTTTAATAATTTTTTCTGTCCAAGTTTTGCGGTGTTGATGTTTTCAAGGTCCAGTTCCAGTTTATTATAAATTTCATAGGAATAGTTATCCCAGTACAATTTATCATGAATAGGTTTTTTCTCCATGATCTTATTCCAGAACCAAAGCGCCCTGTTATATTTTGATTTTACGACCACCTCAGTTGCAGAAGGCAGCAATTCCAACTTGACAGTAAATGCTGCTGAATCTTTGATGGCCGTAATGGGTATCAGTGTCGTTTTATAGCCAATGCTGATGATCTGCAGAGTGTCGCCCGCATGCCAGCTACCCTGCGCCAGGCTGAACCTGCCAAGTGAATCCGTCAGCATACCCTGTCCGCTCAGTTTAAATACAGCCGAAGCAAATGGAATGGGTTCATCGCTTTGTTTATCTCTTACTATGCCACTCACCTTTTTCAATTGGGTGAAAGCCATAGATGAAATAAGAAGCAGGAAAATAGCAATGATCGGTTTTCTCATAATCTCTAACACGGGATAGATGCTCAAAAGTAACGCATACGCTGCTCTGTATCATGCCACTGTAATTTTTTATCATGTTTATCGGTGAAAATGTTTGGAGAATTGAAAAGTATCTATTTACTTTGTATTTCAAAGTGCTTTTTATGGAGAATAAAAACCAACACCTGGATACTTTGCACGACATTAAACAAATGATGGAGCGAAGCAGCCGGTTTATCAGCCTGAGCGGGTTAAGTGGCATCGCAGCAGGCATATGTGCCCTTGCAGGCGCCTGGTACACAAGTACACAGATCCAACCTGCTCAGACAGGCGATTACCAGGGTACTTCACGATTAATATATGAGGGTGATCCACAGCTTAAAACAACTTTGCTGGAAATTGCCATTGTTACATTTGTTGCTGCGGCCATCTCTTCTTTTCTTTTTACATACCTGCGGAGCAAGAAAACACATACCCCTATCTGGGGCGCTACTGCTCAAAGGCTGATGTTCAATATGTCTATACCGCTGATCGTTGGCGGGCTTGTTATTTACCGAATGCTTGAATTCAGGTTTTTTGGAATGATAGCGCCAGCCTGCCTTTTGTTTTATGGGCTGGGATTGGTGAATGCAAGTAAATATACTTTGGGCGAAGTGAGGTATCTCGGTTATGCGTTGCTCGTATTGGGTATTATCAATCTTTGGATGGTGGGTTATGGTTTATATTTCTGGGCGATGGGGTTTGGTGTATTGCATATTGTATATGGTGTATGGATGTGGTTGAAATATGAAAGGACAGTTACTTCTGAACAGTAAGAAACTATGAAGAACCCGATAGAACATTTGAATAAGGCATTCGACAGCCGCATACGGCTGGGGATCATGAGCGCGCTTTGCGTAAATGAGGAAGTGAATTTTAACGACCTGAAAGAACTGGTGCAGGCTACAGATGGCAATTTGGCCAGTCACCTGAAAGCACTGGAAGAACATGCTTATATCAAAGTGCAGAAAGGTTTTATCGGCCGCAAGACCAATACCACCTATTCTGTAACAAGATCAGGTGAGAAAGCATTTAAATCGCACCTGGATGCATTGGAGCAAATGATCCGTTCTGTTGGTTGATTTTTTTTATAGCTACACTTTGAAAAACAAAGTAAATTATTTTCATTAAGTAAAATTATATCACACAAATTTTCACACTAAAACAACAACTCATGATCTGGTTTAAAAGAATGGGCTGGCTTTACCTTCCCATACACCCCGCCGGCATTGCCGTTACACTGCTTGCTTTTATTTTTATGATACCCGTTGTTACCGCAACGATGCGGAACGGGCATTCAGTTTCGGACGATCTTTACCAGTTATTTGTTTACGGCACCTGCACTGCCTTCTGGTGGAAATGGGTGGCAGATAAAACCTCAATCAATGAAAAAGACTAAACAATCTTTCTTTACAGCGCTGTACAATGCATTCAATGGCCTCTTCGATTTTTTCAGCAATGAAAGGAATGGGAAGATCCAACTGGCTGTAGCACTTGCAACCATTGCCACAGCAGCCTTTCTGAAAATATCACTGAACGAATGGGTGGCTGTATTGTTGTGTATCGGGATGGTAATAGGATTGGAAATGCTGAACAGCGCCCTGGAAAAATTATGCGACCTGGTGGAACCGGGTTATCACCCCAGCATCCGGGTCATTAAAGACATTTCCGCAGGAGCGGTTCTTTGGGCAAGTATCATCAGCACAGTAGCTGGCACTATTATCTTTTTACCAAAAATCATTTCCCTTTTATGAAAAAAAGATTTTCTGCAATAGAACGGATGCTTGTTTTATCAGTTGCTTTTACAATGTTGTTGCTATCCGTGAGGATCATCATCACTCACGACTGGTCATACATTTTTTATGTATGGAATATTTTTCTTGCTGTTATCCCTTTCCTCTTTAGCAGGTTATTGCTCCGCAGGAAAAAATTCAATGCCGTTTCCGTATTTCTCATGGCAGGATGGTTATTATTTTTTCCAAACGCGCCATATATCATCACAGATATTTTTCATTACACCGAAAGGCCACCGGTACCTGCGTGGTACGACTTGCTCCTGGTAATGTCTGGCACATGGAACGGGCTGGTACTGGGCATCCTCTCACTGATGCAGGTAGAAAAATTTTTATCGCGCTTCATGAAAAGGATCCTTGTTCAAATAAGCGTATTTGCGAGTTTATTACTTTGCAGTTATGGAATTTTCCTGGGCAGGTTTTTACGGTTCAACAGTTGGGATATTTTCATTCACCCGCACGACCTGATCTATGCATCTGCACACGATGTATTTCAGCCGCAACACCATTTAAAAACATGGGGGTTCACTTTCCTGTTCGCCGCCATGATGGGCATTATTTATTTTACCATCAGGTATTTGCCAAGATTGGTTGAGCAGAAAGCAACAGCAGTGTAGTATTAAAAATCAAGGCCCATCGCAAAGTAAAGCATCGGCTCTCCTTTAAATATTCCCTTCATTGGCCATGCAAGGTCCAATTTTAAGAAGTAACCAAGCAATGTACTGCGTGCACCAAAACCATATCCGCCTGCGAATGGCCCAAGCCCTCCTGCATCTATCAATACAAGTGTAGGATTATTGGTACCCTGTGTTCCATACACTTCTGTTGGGCGCTGTATACCATTGAATTTTCCATTCCATGCAGTACCCAGGTCAATAAATTGTGTTAATTCAAAATTACGGATGAAGGCATTGTTGATAGGCTTGTTCAATAGAGTAGCGAACACAGGGAACCTGAATTCGCTGTTGATGACCACTGCATTATTACCGTTCGCTACATTTTGCTGGTAACCACGCATGTTTATGGCGAGTGATTGGAATGCATAGGTCTGGTCTGGTGCAGGTTTGTTAATGTCATTGAATTTAGGCCCTATCCAACCATCTACTCCTCCGAGATAATAAATGATCTTATGCTTTCCCCAACTGAAATCACCTGCAGCACGTACTGCCCAGATAAAGTTGCGGTATATTTTCACATAATGCCTGGCATCAAAACCAAAATTGAAGGTGGTATTATCTCCATTGTTGGCAGGCACATCTACATCCAGGTAAACTTTCCATCTTGTGCCATTCCAAATATTTTGCGCGGGATTGATGGTATTATCATGCACATATTCAAAATGTCCCACTGCATAATTGGCAACACTGTCTTTTCCTGACAGGCCAAAAATATCAGGTGAGCCGCTGGCATTATTATATGCTCTCAACACGCCCCTGTCTTTCCTCAATCCTAAAACAGCACGGATACTTCTCACTTCATCCAATGGATAAGAAAGATGCAATTGATAAAGATTCGTGACGAGTGATGAATTATAGAATGCTGCATTACCTGTAAAGAATCCTGAATAGTTAGAAACATTACTACGATAATAAGTAACACCCCAATCCAGGCGTTTGCGGTAATTGCGGAACGACATAAGGATATCCTTGTCTTTTAGATCGGTGCCAAGCCTGATGCCACCAATAAATTTCACATCTTCAAAAAGATCACTCACTCCAACACGGAAATTGAAATCAAGATCATTGCCATTATCCAGTTGGATGGGGCCTTGTCCGCCACCATAAGGCTGAAAGCGGTTGACAAGAATATTATTGCTAAGCCCAGCCAGAACATAATCGGCATTGAACTTCAAACCATAATTAAATAGCCTTGTCTTACTGAGTACCGATTGCTTCTGTGCTGCTATTTCAGCTACACTGTTACTGCGCGCTTTGGAAGTATCGGGTTTTTCATCTCCAAATCCATTCTGAAAGAAATTATTTTTTGCTTTGGCCTTTAAACTATCTGTTTTATTAGGCTTGGCATATACAGTGGCCTTCCCTTCCAATGCCCTTTGATCATCCATTATTTTTTTCATGTATTCAGTAGGCCTTGCATTCACATTGCGTTTGTTCAGCGCATCATCATTTACTTTCAGTTTGTACAGGAATTTATAATCGCCTTCTTTTCTTGTTTCGCTTACCTGCCCATTGTTTCCCGCTACCCTTGTTTCGAGCAAGGAGCTTTGGTAATTGGTGATAGGGAATGTATAGGTTGAATCTTTGAACACCTGGAAATACGATACACTATCCGGCTCCTGTTTGCGCCATGCCGCTAAAGTGGAATCCATTTCTTTTGGAACAGGGTTTCGCAGCAGTTCATCGCCGATATAATATAATGTATCAAGCCCGGTACGTTGTGTTGAGAAGAATCCTGCCCAGCGGTTACCAATACCATTTTGATCTGCAACAAAAGTGAAATGACTGGTATTGTATTGCATCGGGTAAGTGGCATTACCAAATTTCAGGTTGGTAAGCTGGGATATCTGCCTTGTAGCGGTTTTATTAAAAATATCTACAAGGAAAATATTGAACCTGTATTTGCTTGGCAATACCGTATCGCTGTTAGGCGCATTATTTCCTGGCCTGTTGGAAGAGAAAATAATTCCTGAGCGATTGGGGAATGAAACAAATGTTGGGTTCAGGTCATCATAAATATCATTCGTGATCTGTTCCGTTTTTTGTTCTTCGATCTTATAGGTGAAGATGTCTGAATGCCCATTCTTCACGGCACTCATCACAAGTGTGTTGGCATCTAACATAAAGGATGCATCTAATACCTGGTCGAACCCGTCTATTTGCTGCTTAAAGCGTTTGTATTTGGCAATAGCGTCATACACAAACATTTTGGTGTGCCCGTTCTCCCAATAGATCACTAAAAGCCTTGTGCCTTTTACATCCCAGGCAAGTATCGGGTAATTGGGGTTGATATCGCCCTGGTGAGTGAGAACCCCTTTATCAAGCAATATTTTTGTATCATAAAAATTCTCTACATACTTCACACGATAGATCCCTTTTTTGAATTCAACAACCGCATAGTTATTATTCTTTGGATTGGGGTTTGCCTGGAAGCGGAAATAATCCTGCTTGCTGATATCTTCCGACACAGTTAAGGTTCCTTTGGGGGCATTACGCCTTCCTTTAATGTCGTTGTAATATCTATTCTGTTCAAACTGCATGAAATCAGCAAGCACTTCTTTGAATTTCTTTTTGCAGATACGCAGTGCTGCGTTGTTGAGGTTTTTATAAATACGTGCGAGGTATAAAAAATAAGTGGTGTTCTCCTTTTTGTATTTTTCTGCGACATAATACCAGAAAGCGTTACCGGCGAGTACCGGCTTATCGTATGCAAACTGGTAGAAACTATTATAATTTCCGCTGAGCATCACGCTCTTAAGATCATCATCTTTTTCTGTACTCCAGTTTTGAGCGGCATAAGCGATATATCCGTCTGTTAGCCATTTTGGAAGATCCAGCAATGCCTGGTTACTGGCAATTTCTCCAATATCATCTCCAAACAATAAATTTTCTGTCAGCACTTTTGCGATCCCTTCCCTTATTTGTTGTTTGAGGTGTTCATGGTTGCCATCAAAATAAACGATCAGTTTATTATTCACTAGTTTGGTAAAACCACCCGGCGCCTGCCAATCTATCCCCAATCCTATATTCGTCTGCTTGTAATCGTCATAACTATTATATACTACAATGTTGGCGCGGCGTTGTAAAGAATATTCTATAAAATTTTCAATGGAAGGCAATTCTTCTTCAGCCACCTGTGCTACGAATTTGCCTAATTCAGTCCCGCCTTGTGAAACATAGGTATTGAAGTTGGGTGACTGGTAAAATTTCCAAATGAATTTCTTGAACTGAACTCGGTTCTTTCCAAATTCCACTGAGTTCACTTGTGCTGCCACAAAAAAAGGCACCATGACAACCAAGCTGAAAAAGAGTTTTTTTATATTGTGCATTTGCATATCCCGGGGTAATTTATAAAAACAGATCGGAACAATCACAAAAATTGTACCTTGAAATCAATGATGAAGGTATTATTGAAATGATTTCAACTGGCCCCAATCATTGTTAAAATTAAGTATTTAGCGCCAACCATCTTAAAATACGTTTATGGTGACCGTCCAGGTTTTTACTTTCAGCCCGATCGGGGAAAATACTTATGTACTGTACAATTCTCGCGGTAAGGCTTTGATCATAGATCCCGGATGTTACTTCAGCGCTGAACAGGATACGTTAAAAAATTTCCTCGAAAGCAATGGCCTTGAACCCGTTCAATTACTGAACACACATTGCCACCTTGACCATGTTTTTGGTAACAAATGGGTACATAGCCAATATGGGCTGGAACTATACCTCCATCCATACGAAGAAGAAATCCTCAAGGTTGCCCCTGAGTGGGGCACCATGTGGGGAATGCCTTTTGAGAATTATGCCGGCCCTTTACATTTTTTACATCCGGGTGACACAATATGGGAAGGCGAAGATGAACTAAGAATACTTTTTACACCGGGCCATTCACCCGGCAGCATTTCGTTTTATAACAAAGCGCAGGGCTTTATTGTCAGTGGCGATGTTTTATTCAGGGAAAGTATTGGGCGTACCGATTTTCCGGGATGCGACCATGAGGCGCTTTTAAAAAGTATCCGCGAAGAATTATTTGTATTGCCCGGCGAAACGATCGTTTATTCGGGCCATGGGCCTTCTACTACGATAGCTTATGAGAAAAAGCATAATCCCTTTTTGAAAGGATGATCAGTTACGCTGCTTTTATCTTTCATTCATTTCAGACTTATATGCTTTGATAAAAATTGCGCCAAGGTTTTTATATGGCGGCACATAATCATCAAACTTATCTTTATCTGAAGCTGCTTTAAATTTTGACTCAAGGTTCTTCCACATAAGCGGCCAGTTCAGGTCTTGCCCTTTGCGCAGCGTCTCAGTGATCGCCTCTATCAATGCAATATTAATAACACCTGCACCCACCTGTTTGGAAGCAATGATATGTGCATCGGGGCAAATGTTCAATACATTGTTCAAACTCTGGTAACCACCACAATCGCCCAGCACCACAACTTTTGCAGTAGGAGTTAACTGGCTGATCGTTGAGTTAACATGATAACTATGCCCGCGGTGTATGACCACTGTTGGTTCCTCATTTAAAGAATCAAGATAATCACCAAGGGCTTCCTGTGCTTTCTGATCAAGGTCCTTTTCGGTATCAAAAGGCCTGTTGGTATAAATAACCACAGGTGTTCCTTTTGTGGATCTTACTTCTACCCATTGTTCTCTTCTTATTATTTTCCAGTTACTATTCGTGAAGGCACTTAGGAAAGGATTGAAATAAGCGATGCCATCTTTATCGCCATAAAAAAATTGCTGTATGATGATCTTTCCCGAAGAATCTTTTAATGATTGGGCAGGCATAAAATATACCGGTGGAATGCCCAGTTTTGCAGCAACATCTATTTTACCGGAAGAATCCATAGAAAGAAAAATATTATCAAGAAGCCCGTAGATCGTTTGCCCGCGGCGGTTTCCGAGTTTTTTGTTTTGCTGCAGGCTGGCTTCCACCTGGCTAAGTATCAGTTTCCTGATCGCAGTATTATCTATGCTGGCAAAGGAATTGGCCACATCCACAGCATCTTCAAGCGTATTGGTCTTCTCTAATCCTTTCACAAAATTCTTCATTAATATCTCAGCTTCTTCCTGGTTCATCCGGGACAGGAAATTATCCAGTTCATTATAGGCCGCAGCCATTTTGATGAACTTTTTATAAAAATCATTCCCAACCCATTTCAGCAATGTATCAGAGCGGGGGATATCCATCCGTTCAAATATTCTTTTGTAAACACCCAGGTAACTGCTGGTATAGATCACATCTTCGCCCAATACCGGGAGGTAATATAATTCAGCAGGTGTAAGATTTTCTATGCTTTTAAAACGTACGGCCTCACTTTTCTCGTCGTGGAGTGCATTGATATTATCAATGAACTCATCTGTTGCTTTCTGCCTGAGCTTCTGTGTCAATGCACGCATCACCAATGGAGTATCTTTTCTTGCCACTCTTTCAGCATATCTGATCTGCGTATGCACCAGTAATTTATAATATGCCAGGCCATCATCTTTGACCTTACTGATAGAGTCCATCGTTATTTTTCCGTGATAGATATCATCCAGGAAAGGAAAATAGAATTGCCCTGATTTTGTAGATGCCATCCGGCTGATACTTCTTACCAATGGCTCTTTCACACTCATGATCTTTTTGGCGAGCGAATCGCCTGCAGCTGCAAAATTGTATATCTCTTCCGGGTTCCTGTGAGCGATTGCTGCAATGAGACTGTCGGCAAAAGGAACATCCAGGTTCTTACCAATGATCTTAAGAATATTTTTTGGTTCACGCTGGCAGAGTTTCAGTACCAAAACATCTTTTGAACTTGCCAGTCCGCTGTTTTTTTGAAAAGCAAAATTTCTTACAAGGATAGTCCCCACTTCCAATTCATTTTTTTGGACAATTGGTTTAATAGACCTGTGTTGTATTTGAGCATGCATGGCCTCATCATACGCTATCACCAGGTCGCCCAGGAGAACACCCTTGATGGCTTTCATTCGGTAAACATTGATAAAATCCTGTAGCATATCATTGATGCCGCGCAGCCAGGTATATTTATCACTTTCGCTGATGGTACTGTCAGATTCAACAAGCGCCTGCATATTATTCACCCGTACATTCAATAGCTGGGTGATCTGGAGGTTGACATCAATGTCTTTCGAGGCGGGGAAAACAGCCGCATTCTTATTTTCCATCCTGATAATGGCCTTCTGTGAATTATCAATATTATCATGAAGCAACTGGCGGTTCAGGGGAACGTCGGGCATATTGACCGGAACCTGGGCATTAGCACAAAACAAGCTGAGAGAGCAAAAAAAAGCTATGTATAATTTCTTCATCCGCATCATATGGGCAAAAATACTGCCAATTGGCTGTCTGAGAGCCAACGAGTTAACAATTACATAATACTTATGAAATGGGGTATTGCAGCCTTCAAAGGTTAATTTTGTGTAAACAGAATGTTACCATGGAAGTTAGGCCCAAAAGAATCCTGATAGCTGACGATGAACCGGACATATTGGAAATAGTGAGTTATAATCTTGGCAAGGAAGGCTATGAGACCTATACCGCCAAAGACGGGAATGAGGCCATTGAGAGGGCCAAACAATTAAATCCCGACCTGATCATCCTGGATATCATGATGCCAAAAAAAACCGGCGTAGAGGTATGCCGGATACTTCGCACGCAACCACTTTTCCAGGATACGCTGATCGTTTTTTTAACGGCATTGAATGACGATGCCTCGCATATCAAAGGGCTGGAAACTGGCGCCGATGATTATGTGAGTAAACCCATCAGCCCAAAAGTATTGGTCAGCCGCGTGAATGCATTGTTTAGAAGAATACATAAGGAGGATGGTAAGACACTGAAGATCGGCAACATCTCTATCGATCCCGTAAGGTTTATTGTTTCTATTGATGAGAAAGAAGTAATGCTGGCAAAAAAAGAATTTGAATTATTATTCCTGCTGGGCTCCAAGCCGGGCAGGGTGTTTCTTCGCAATGAAATATTATCGCAGGTATGGGGTACCGATGTGATCGTTGGGGACCGTACCATTGATGTTCATATCCGTAAAGTGCGCCAGAAATTAGGAGTGGATTGTATCACCACTGTAAAAGGTGTGGGATATAAATTCGAGATTTAACAGGTTACTTTACTTGTTTCCCTTGTAAATTTCGCATCTTGCATTTGCGGTAACCCACCATCATCCAACATGTTCAAAACTAAAAATCTTTCGCCACAACAATTATCAGCACTTACAGCTTTGTTCCTGTCGGTGCCGGTAGGACTGGCTTTTTATGTGATAGAAAAACCCTGGTGGATCGGTGCTGTGGCATGGTTTGTAACTTTCATAGGCAGCTATTTCCTGATCCGTTTTGTATTGGAATCTTTTATTTACCGGAAAATAAAACTCATCTATAAATTCATCTACCAAACCAAAGCAAGTAAAAGGGAAGAGACCTATTACAAATATATTTTACCGCAAAAAGGGATCGATGAGGTAAGGGAAGATGTGGAGCAATGGGCAGAACAAAGAAGTGCTGAAATTGAAATGCTGAAAAGTAATGAAGCATACCGCAAAGAGTTCCTTCAGAATTTAGCGCATGAATTCAAGACACCCATTTTCGCGATACAGGGATATGTAGATACTCTATTAAACGGCGCCCTGGAGAATCCTGAAGTAAATAAAAAATTCCTTGAGAATGCTGCACGCAATGTTGACAGGATGGTGAGCCTGGTGGAAGACCTGGATGAAATCTCGCGTTTGGAAAGCGGCGAACAACCTTTGTACAATGAAAATTTTATTATACAGGATCTGGTAAAAGAAGTATGGGAAACCCTTTCTATTAAAACAAGCCAGCTTAATATCAGGTGTTCCATAAAAAAAGGTTGCGAAACTCCTATCAATGTTTTTGCCGACAAAGGGAAAATTAGGCAGGTGCTGAACAACCTGGTTGAAAATGCTGCCAAGTATGGCAAGCAGAATGGAACCATTGTTGCCAGCATTTATAAAACGGATGGGCAACACGTGTTGATTGAACTAAGCGATGATGGCATTGGCATGACCGAAGAACACTTGCCCCGTATTTTTGAACGTTTCTACCGCACCGATAGTGGCCGCAGCCGCAATGTAGGTGGCACCGGGCTGGGCCTCGCTATCTGCAAACATATCATAGAAGCACATGGGCAAACCATTCATGCCAGGAGTACGTTGGGGCTTGGGACGACGATTGGGTTTACGTTGGACGCGAAGAGGGATGTCTGATACGGGATACGGGATACGGGATGCGGGATACGGGATGCGAGATATTGGCTGCAAATCATAAATCGTATATCTGAAATCGTAAATATCTATTCAACATCGTACATCCGACATCATACATCTTACATAAAAAAACCCTCTCCATTAGAAAACGGACAGGGCTTGCTTGAGAAAATCCAAAACACTATTTAATGCTTACTCGTAAAACTACTGCGACACAAAATTGCTTTGTGCAGGTTAAGTTAATGTGAAGAGGGTGCTATGATAGTATTAACTGTTTATACTCTATGTACGATGTTAGATGTAAGATGTGTGATGTTTTAGCAAATCGTACATCCGACATCGTACATCTAACATATCTAAGCATCTCCAAAAAAAAGCCCCTCACTTTGCAATGAAGGGCTGTATTATAAGAAAATCACTCTGCTCTGTTAGAAATTATACTTCACACCAAATTGTCCCTGCCAGCGTGAGTTGATTGGATCCACTGTGTAATAGTGGCCGTCTAACCCTGTTGGTTTATTAAAGTTGTATGTAGGCAGGTAACCCGAAGAAGGTTTACCTACTGCCACATTGTTTGCATCCTTAGCATAAGTAAGCAAATTAACCGTATAGTTATTTACGTTAGTAACAAAAGTGATATGGCCCCAATCGTTACTCAACAGGTTGAGTATATTGAATATATCAAAGCTCACCTGCAATGTTTGCGATTTATTGGTTTTGCTCAGCCTGAATTCATGCATCAGCTTCATATCCAGTTCATGGTTCCATGGTGTATGCAAACCATTTCTTTCCGCAAACTGGCCTTTGCGGGTGCTTAAATACTTATCGCCATTGATCAAAGTGCTCAGATCCTGCCATTGCTGTGCAGCAGTGTACAATGTACCATTCAAAGTATAATCGGCTAACCTGATATCTGTCTGGTCTTTTGGAATATAAGGCAGGTTGGCATTTGCAGCGTTTCCATAAGGTGTACCGGATGAATTATAGATCACGCTGTAAGGGCTTCCCGATTGTCCTGAGTAAAAGAAACTCAATGAAGTGGCATTCATCTCATTCCACAAAAGCGTTGAACCGAATGTGCCTACTATACGATGGCGAAGATCGAAATTAGAATATGCCAGTTGGGCGTTAGTTGGGGTAATAGAAGGATTTACTTCATAGTTTGACTGGAATGAATTACGGATACCATTGCTTACATCTTTGCTTTCACCATAAGTATAAGCTGCACTCCAGTTAATATTCAATGCATGTTTACCCATAGCAATGTTATTAGTGGTCTTGCTGATCTGAGCGGTTAAATTATAACGATATCCTTCTGTTGTATTTGTTAGCAAGTATACATTCGAATACTGTGAATTCAACTTACCGCCGGTATAAACAGGAGAAAGTGTTGGGCCTGAATTATAATATTCTACCTGGTCTTTGATATTGATCTGCTGGAATTTTACATCATACATTGTCTTTGTGTACAATACATCCAATGTTAGTTTATATCCTTTGCCAAATTTGATATCGGCTGCAATGTTTGAGCGGATCACGCGTGGCAATTTGAAATTATTGTCGATCACATCCACTTCCCTCGTATCAGCGGCATGTGCGCTGGCAGGGAAATGTGCATTGATGGTATCAACCAAGTGCAATGGATTAATGGCAAGTGGAATAACTGTATTTCCACCAATAGTATTTGCTGCACTTGGTTTAATATCTATGTTGCCATAAGTGTTACCATTCAGTGTTTCTGCATATCCTAACCATGCAAAAGGCATCCTTCCCACAAAAATTCCTGTACCGCCTCTCAGAACAAATGACTGGTTGCCGTTTACATCCCAGCTAAATCCAAGCCTTGGTGAAAGTGTTGCAGTACCCAGCCATTTATTGGTAAACTGATTAAAGGGCGTATTAGTAAAAGTAGAACTGGCACTCGCTGTATTATTGGCTGCAGTGGCAAACCCGCCATCAGCAGGAAGTTGGTTCCCGAGAACAGGATAATCAATACGCAATCCCGGAGTTATTTTAAAACGGTTGCTTGCTGTTATCTCATCCTGGCCATAAACACTCATCAATGCTACGTTATATGCATTGGGAGGATTATTGTAGATCGCATTCCTGTCGTTTGGTAATTTAGGATCAGTAGTAAATGCACCACGGATACGGCTTGGTTTATCTGCCAGGAAGTTGGTCAAATTCGAATATTCCCAACGGCCGTTCCATGAATTAATGAAACCGTAAGTAAGATTATAAAATTCATTGTGCGTACCGAAAGTGAATTTGTTAATGCCTTTTGTCAATGTTACATTATCACTGATCTCGATCGTCTGTTGTTTCATATTGTAAATGGAAGCTTCCCTCCATGTTCCCAGCCATACGGCGCCACCGCCAATATCCATGAAAGGGGATAGGGTGCCGGGAAAACTTCTGTATTCATGTACATTAATATAACTCGCATTGAACTGGTTGCTCAGGTTATTGCTGATCTTTGTTTTCAGTTCTGCCACCAGGTTCACGTTATTAGTGTATTGTGTAAAATCTGTTGAAGAGAATTGGAAGTTGGAAGACGTACGTTCCAGGTTATTTCCCGAACCGCTTGTATAAATAGCACGCACCATTAAACTTGTCCTGTTATCGAGATTGAAATCAAAGCGGGCGAATACCTTATCACTGTTTGTGAAAATTTTATATGCACCGTCGTAAGATCCCGGATCATAATTATATTTTGTCTTTAACTGGTTCGAGATGGTTTGTGCATCAGCCAATGTAATGGCAGCCCCAGGTTCACCTGCATTATAGAAAGTAGGCTCCTGCCTGCGGGTCTGTTCATAATTGATAAAGAAGAACGCTTTGTTCTTTACAAAAGCGCCACCGATGCTTCCACCATATTGATAGTCATAAAAATCTGAGCCGATACTTTTTTTCTGCCCATCAACACTTTTTCCTACTAATGCCTGGTTACGTCCATAAGCATATAAAGAACCATGAAAATCGTTGGTACCGCTTTTGGTAACTGCATTCACACTTCCACCTGTAAAGTTGCCTATCTTAACATCATAAGGCGCCAGCTGCACCTGCACTTCTTGTATGGCATCAAGGCTATAAGGATTGGTACGTGTACCAGCTCCTGCTGCACCACTTTGCCCGCCACCGCTTACTCCGCCAAATGAGTTACTAAACCCGATGGCATCATTATTTACTGCACCATCCACCGTAAGATTATTATAACGGAAATTGCTTCCCGCAAAAGAGTTATTGTTTGACTGAGGTGTTAAACGTGTAAAATCCGATAGGCTTCTTCCCAGTGTTGGCAAGGTGGTCAACTGCCTGCTGGTCACTGTTACCGCCCCTGGAAGCGTTTTGCGGCCTGCTGCAGTTACAGTTACTTCTTTTAAGTCGGTGGCAGTAGTTGCCAGGCGCACATTAAAATCCGGGTTATTACCCAATGAAAGGTTGATGTCTTTCATCACTTCTTCCTTATACCCGAGAAAAGAGATCTTGATCGTGTATGGACCACCCACTTTCAGGTTCGGGATCACAAAAATACCCTTGCTATTGGTTTGAGAAGTGGTTACAAAGCCTGTTGGCTCATGCTTTACGGTTATTATTGCTGCCGTTAGAATACCACCTTTGTTATCAGAAACATTACCGCTCAAAGAGGCTGCTGTTTCCTGCGCAAACGTGGCGGAGGATAGAAAAAAGACAGCGAAAGCGAGTGTGGCAAGTAGCTTTTTGAACATAACGTTTTTTTTGGTTTCGCTGCAAAGGTTACCACGGTATGTTACCAAATCGTTACCCGCAGGTTACCAGGCTGTTAACATTGCCAGTGCGATACATATTAATTAATTATTAATTCTGCCTGCTCCCCGCTGTATTGGAAGCATACCTTTACTTTTGTCCAAACTTCTACCTATGGGGATGAATACGATTGGCCGTTTTTTTATGCCGAAAAACAAAGTTTTCTACGACCTGTTTGAACAGGTAGTGGATACATTAGGCGAAATGGGGTTGATGCTGAAGAAAGTAGTGGCTGAACCCGATTATGATAAGAGAGCACCTTTGATCAGGCAGATAGAGGACCTGGAACATAAGAACGACGATCATACCCATAAAATATTCACCGAATTAGGCCGCAACTTTATTACGCCTTTCGACCGGGAAGACATTCATTATCTCGCCACTTCATTGGATGATATTGCAGATTATATTTTTGCATCGTCGAAGAAGATCAATTTGTACCACGTAAACCCTACTGATACAGGCATCCAGAAAATGGCCGACCTGATAGAGCAGGGATGTGTGGAGATCAGAACCGCTGTGTATGGCCTCAGGGATCTGAAAGACCTGCGCAAAATGACCGAAGCCCTTGTAAAAGTGAACAGCATTGAAAACCAGGCCGATGATGTGTTTGATATGAGTATTGAAATGCTGTTCCAGCATGAGAATGATGCCAAGGAAGTAATCAAGAAAAGAGAGATCTACCAGGCAATGGAGATCGCTACGGATAAATGTGAAGATGCCGCAAATGTCATCGAATCCATTATCATTAAATACGCATAATATCCGGGGAACCAGGGCATCCCCGTCGGAGACGGGGACGAGATGGGAAGAGGTTTTCTTCTCAGCGACCCACGAAAAAAATTTTCTATGTTCACACTGCTTATCGTTATCATAGTACTTTCTTTCATCTTCGATTATATCAATGGGTTTCACGATTCCGCCAATTCTATTGCGATGATCGTTTCAACAAAAGTGCTCACTCCTTTCCAGGCAGTATTGTGGGCGGCGTTCTTCAATTTTGCAGCTTTCTTTGTTGCCAAATATTTGATCCACGAATTCAAGATCGGCAATACGATCGCTAATTCTGTACACCAGGGATTCATTACTTTACCGGTGATCTTTTCAGGAATAACTGCTGCAATTGTTTGGAACCTGATCACCTGGTGGTTTGGTATCCCTTCCAGTTCTTCTCATGCATTGATCGGTGGTTTTATAGGTGCTGCGCTGGCACATGCCGGTGGGTTTTCCAAAGCGGGTATGGATGTAGTGAATTATACTACCGTTATCCCTACTTTTTTATTCATTTTCCTTGCTCCATTAATAGGGATGATCATCGCATTTGTGATAACGATCATCATAGTACACTTATGCAAACGAGCGAACCCCTATAAGGCCGAAGGCTGGTTTAAACGTTTTCAGTTGGTTGCTTCTGCCGCTTTTAGTTTGGGGCATGGTGGCAACGATGCACAAAAAGTGATGGGTATTATCGGTGCAGCCATTATTTATTATGAAGGTACACTGGGGCACCACCTAAGTTTCAACGATTTTGTATCACAATACAGTTGGGTTCCTTTTACGAGTTTTCTTTGTATTGGTTTAGGAACGATGAGTGGCGGCTGGAGGATCGTAAAGACCATGGGAACGCGCATTACCAAAGTAACTCCATTGGAAGGTGTAGGTGCTGATACAGCAGGGGCGATCACGCTGTTCCTGACACAAAAATTAGGCATTCCCGTTAGTACCACACATACTATCACCGGATCCATTATCGGCGTTGGCGCTACAAAAAGATTAAGTGCCGTGCGCTGGGGCGTGACCGTAAACCTGCTCTGGGCATGGATACTCACCATTCCCGTTTCAGCCCTCATGGCCGGGATCATTTATTTTATTGTGAAAATATTTGTGTAGTTCCGCACAAGTTTTATAAAACTATTTTCCCTGTATGCCGTTACTTTGCTGCATAAATACTTTGCATGGCTAAGATATTGGTTACCGGTGGTTGCGGTTATATTGGTTCTCATACCATTGTTGACCTTTTGGAAAATGGCTTTGATGTAATATCTATCGATGATAATTCACGCTCAACACCCTATGCACTGGATGGAATTCAAATGATCACAGGTAAAAAGGTCAAGAACTATCAAGTTGATCTTAAGAATTTTGATGAGACACAGGCCGTATTCCAGGAGAATACAGATATTTTGGGTGTGATACATTTCGCCGCTTACAAAGCCGTTGGTGAAAGTGTAGAACAACCATTAATGTATTTCGAGAATAATATTTTCTCTCTTATTAATTTATTAAAGTGCGTTAAAGAATTTCACGTACCACATTTTGTATTTTCTTCATCCTGTACGGTGTATGGCAGCCCGGACAGCATTCCTGTAACTGAGCAATCACCCGTAAAAAAAGCCGAAAGCCCTTATGGCGCTACCAAGCAGATGGGTGAGGATATTGTGCGTGATTTTTCCGGGACAGAAAATGTGTCTTCAATCCTGCTTCGTTACTTTAATCCTGTTGGCGCTCATCCTTCCATATTGATCGGCGAAGTACCATTGGGAAAACCAATGAATCTTGTTCCTGTCATTACACAAACAGCAATCGGTAAATTACCAAAGATGATGGTGTATGGAACGGATTATGATACAAGGGACGGAAGCTGTATACGTGATTATATTCATGTATGTGATATTGCTCATGCACATATCCTGGCGCTGCAATATCTCATTAATAAAAAAAATAAAACGCAATGCGATATATTCAATCTCGGAACGGGTAATGGAGTAAGCGTTCTGGAAGCCATCCAGGCTTTTGAAAAAATAACAGGAGTAAAACTAAACTACGAATTGGGAGCCCGCCGCCCCGGAGATGTTGCTGCCATTTATGCCAATAATGATCTTGCCGTTCGCACTTTACAATGGAACATAAAATATGATCTTACTGAAATGATGCGCACTGCCTGGGCCTGGGAACAGAAATTAAAAAAGGATGAAGAACTGGCAAAGCAACAGGCGTTGCTTAATTAAATTATGACTGGTTGGTCATCTTCTCCGCGTTTTCGGCCATCTGCAAAGAATCAATGAATTCATCTATCTCTCCGTTGATCACCGCATCCAAATTATAAGAAGTAAGCCCAATGCGATGGTCTGTAACCCTTCCCTGTGGCCAGTTGTAGGTACGTATTTTGGCGCTTCTATCGCCGGTACTTACCAAAGTTTTTCGTTGCCTGGCAATTTCATCTTCCTGTTTCCGCACCTGCTCTTCATATAATTTAGTACGAAGCATGGTCATTGCCTTTTCCCTGTTGCCTAACTGCGAGCGTTCTGTCTGGCACATTACCACAACTCCTGTTGGTACGTGTGTAAGAAAAACTTTTGTCTCTACTTTATTTACGTTTTGTCCGCCCGCACCACCACTGCGTGCTGTTTCCATCTTCACATCACTTTCTTTCAATTCAAAATCCACTTCTTCTGCTTCAGGCATTACAGCTACTGTTGCAGCAGACGTATGTACGCGTCCCTGTGTTTCTGTAGTAGGTACGCGCTGCACGCGGTGTACGCCGCTTTCAAATTTTAAAGTACCATATACATCTTCACCTACCACTTCAACGATCACTTCTTTATAACCACCTACGGTTCCTTCACTTTCACTTACAATCGCGGTTTTCCATTTCTTTTTACTGCAATACCGCAGGTACATACCAAGAAGGTCGCCGGCAAAAAGGCTGGCTTCATCGCCACCAGTACCCGCGCGTATTTCGAGTATGGCATTTTTATCATCCTGGGGGTCTTTTGGTATCAGCATTTTCATCAATGCCTTCTCAAGTGTATCTTTCTTTTCCTCCAAGCCCGGTAATTCCATTTTTGCAAAATCCTTCATCTCATCATCACTACCATTCAGGCTTTCTTTCATGAACTGGTAATCTTCCATTACTTTTTTATACTCCTGGTAAGGCTGGATGATCTTTTCGAGGGAACGGTATTCCTTACTCAACTGGCCAAATTCTTTCTGGTTATTGATCACCTCGGGATTGGTGAGGGCAGTACCTACCCGTTCAAACCTTGCTTGTATGGCATCTAACTTATCCAGCATATCCTCCAAAAAATTTAGGTGCAAAAGTACGGGTTTGCTGGCAGGTTACTGGCATCGTGTTGGAGGTAGGGTTATGAGTTATGAACCTGCCTGTCGGCAGACAGGTGATAAGTTATGAGTGAAGAATTGTTTTGATGTTACATCAGGGGAATGGAAAGCATGCTTTCCTATGTATTTTTTAATTTCCAGCTGCAGGAGGGTTATTTATAAAATTGTTATCCTCCTCTTTTTGCTTTTTAAATTCCAGCTTGCCGAATTTATAGGAAAGGCTGATCCCGAAGGATTGGTAAGGTACCTGCCGCGTAGTGGTGGAAGTATAGTTTTGCGTGGTAACAGTAGTGAGCTGGTTGATATAATAGCTGAAAGGATTGGTGGCAGTGATCCCCAGGCTTGCTTTTTTGTTGAGAAAGAATTTTCTGAAAGCAAAAGTATAAGCAAAGAATTGCGGTTGTTTGCCTTGTATATTATTTACTGCCGTGTTGTAATTAAAGAACGCTTCTAAAATCAGGTTCTTTGGCAAAGTATAAGTTGCATTGATATTCATACGGCCATCCAGCCCATCAGTGATCGCTCCTCCATTCAATGCATTGTTAATATGTCGGTTAGAAATAAAAATATTTGTCCGCAAGTTCAGTTTCCCAAAAGGTACTGAGCCCGAAATGCTGATACCTGTCCTGTTTTCCGTTCCAATATTCTGCCGCGTACTCACGCTCACATTTGTATAAGTGGAATCGCCAATTTTATAGGTTGGATAAAACAGCGTGTACGGTTTGATATCATGGCTGTTGAAACGTGATACGAATGAAATATAAATACTGCCGCCGGTTTCGAAGACCTTATTGAAACCCAGTTCAAAATTATCTCCCAGCTCGGGCTGCAGCAGCGGGTTTCCAGTTGATATATTATACGGATCGCTTAAATTTTTAAATGGATTGATCTCGCGGTAATCCGGCCTTTCGATGCGATGCGAATAAGCAAGCTTTATTGTCTCTTTGTTTTTAAATTCATGAGAGAAGATGACCGAAGGCACCCAGCTATCATAAGGCGGTATCACCGTACCGGGAAAATCTATACGCGTATCTGTATGCTCAAAACGAAGCCCTGCTTTAACATTGAGCCCTTTACCGATGGAGCCTGTACCCGAGATATAAGCAGCATATACCTGGCGGTCATAATTCAGGCGGTAAGATTGCGCAGTATCATTGATGTATTTACCATTGGAAGCATTATAGGCCATTACGCCTGCATCGCTGTAAATATTTTCCAGCACCGTTTTCAACCCTGTTTCAATCACCAGGTGTTCACTGGCCGGGTAAGTATAATCAACCGAAATGTTCGTCTCCCGTTCAGTTCCCGGGTTATTACTTGTTGCACCACGGTAAGGTGTAAGTTGGCCTGCATAATTCTGTGTTTGCAGGTAATAGGAATTAGGATTGTTGAAACCTCCGCTATACAAAAGTTCCAGCTCTTCGCCATCCCTTTTAAATTTCTTTTTATAATCAAGGTTTACATCAATATCATTTGTTCCGGAGCGGCTGTCCGCAGTTCTTTCTGTCTTCAGGTCCGACAGAATCGCGCCTGCATTAGATAAAGTGGACTGATCCTGTACGGTCACTCCATTATTATGGTTATTATTATGATTGAATGATATGCCACCTGTAAGGCTTTCTTTTTTTGTGAGTGACCAGTCGAAACCTATTCCACTTTGGTAACCCTGGCGATCAAGATCAGTATACCCGATTTGTGAAAGTGTTGTAGATGTTTTCATCGTAGTGTCGTACGATAACCTGTTTTGATTGGAAGGTGTGTGAGATTGCAATTGCGCATTGCCGCTGAAAAAAGCATTGATACCGAAATTGCCGTGTCGGATATTAAAATTCACGGAAGCATTTTCAAGCCGTGTACCTGCTGAAAGATTAATACTACCATTCATTCCCTGCACTTTGCTGTCCTTCAGAATAATATTGATGATACCACCCGTGCCCTGTGCATCGTATTTAGCGCCCGGGCTTGTGATTGCTTCAATGCTTTTAATCTGGCTTGCCGGAATGGAAGCCAGTGCATCTGCAATACTGCTTCCAAAAAGGCTGGAGGGTTTTCCGTTAATAAGAAAACGGATACTCGAATTACCCTGCAGTTCCACATTGCCATCAATATCTACCGTTACCTGCGGAACTTTTTTCAAAACATCTGTTGCCACACCGCCTTGTGAGGTGATATCGTTTGCTGCATTATAGACGATCTTATCAATTTTGTTTTCAACGATGGGAGGTTTGGAAGTGACTGTTACTGCTGTGAGGTTCTGCCCCGCGGGCTGTAATAATATGGTGTGGAGGTTAACAGGTTTGCCATTCACCAGCACAGTATCTGTGCTACGCGCATAGCCGATAAAATCTATGATCACAGAATAAGAACCTGCAGGAATGCCGCTCAATTCAAAATATCCTTTTGCATCAGAGACGGCAGTATTTTTAAAATGAGGCCCTGAGAGGGTTATAGAAGCATATTCAACCGGTTTCCTTGTACCTGCGTCCTGTACTTTTCCGGATACTTTAGTTCCGGTCTTGTCTTGTGAATGTATATTCGAAAACAAAAAAAGGCCTAAACTGATCATTAAAAAACTTCTCATCCCTGCGATTTTGGCGCAAACCTAAAACCGCATTCTGTAAACAATCTGAACTGGAGTATGCGGGGAGAATTAAATTATTTAATTCATTTTATATACCAGCACT
Organism: uncultured Chitinophagaceae bacterium; assembly: GCA_903884185.1. Taxonomy (GTDB): domain Bacteria; phylum Bacteroidota; class Bacteroidia; order Chitinophagales; family Chitinophagaceae; genus CAISDV01. The sequence goes on from CAISDV010000122.1 coordinate 47,734, forward strand.
GAGAATGTGCCCGGGATAGCCTTACGCGTACCGGGTTCCATATCAACAACGCTCAAATATATTTTGTGGGTATTGAGATCAAGAGCCAGTGTTTTGGCGCGGGTTTGTGTAGTTAATGTTTGAAATAAAGAATAGGCATCTGCCGTAGCCTGCTGAAAAATAGTTGTGGTCCCGTCGCCATTGGAACAAAATACCAGTTTGGTCTTTGGGTCATATGCCACTGCATCTACGCCTGCACCAATAGGCAAAGTAGTGATCACTTTTCCATTGGCGGCATCTACCACACTCATACCTTTATTCTCGCGGCAAACAGTAAACAGCCTTTGATTTTTAGAATCCAGGGCAAGGCCTGTAGGGCCACCACAGGGAGCAAGCGGGTAATTATGGATCACTTTCAGGCTATGTGCATCGATTACATTTAAGCTGTTTTTATCTTCGAGGTTATTATAGACAAGCCCTTTTCCATTCGGCACTGCAAACTCAGGGCCACCGCCAAGGTCAACAGTACCTGTTTGCTTCAGGGTCGTTGCATCAATCACAGAAGCGTTCTTGCTCTCCCCATTAATACAAAATACCTGTTTAGTGAACGCATCATACATGATGGCATCCGGGCCATTACCCGTAACAGGAATAGTAGATATTTTTTCGAATGTTTTCAAGTCAAATACTACCACTGCATTTGCACGGCCATCACTGATAAATCCACGGTTCAGGTCATTAGCGATTGCAATACCATGCACTCCTTTCATATCGCTGATCACTCCCACTGGTTTCTCAGTCGCAAGGTCAATTACATTCACTGCCGTTCCGTGAGAAACATAAAGTTTATTATTTATCGCATCAATAGACAGATAATCATATCCCCCTTCGCCCGGCAGTGCGATCTTCTTGTCAAAAGTGTATTGTTTTTGTGCCTGAACTATGGTTGTCATAATGAGGCAAAGGATAAACAGTAATTTTTTCATGTACATATTAATTAGCCTTAAACATATAGATCAATTCTGAAGCAAATATGAAGATTAAAGAGGAATAGTAATTGTGCTTCCCCATTTGACGGGTTCATTATTCCAGAGGCATTCGCTTACGGTCATTTTTTTTGTTTTCATATCGATAGAAACCACCTGGAAAGACAATTTTGTTTCATCAGTTGCAGAAGGTTTTCCCTTCATAGGTGAATCAACGCGGAATACGGGTAAGTGTAAAGAATGATCTGTGCCTGTATAAGTATAGAATTCATTTCCATTACTGTGCCCATGAAAATAAGCTTTGATATTAGAGTGATGTTTTAGAAAATCTGTAAACGCCGCTTGTACATTCTCATTATAATTTTCTTCCAAAATATTTTCAAACTTATCTGTAGCATTAATATCATGAGTACCCTTGGGATTAGTAAAATGCTTGGTATCACCTTCGGGCGGGTCATGCTGGAACATGATCACAGGCGTTGTGGCAGCAACAGTTTTCAAATCCTTTTCCATCCATATCCTTTCTGCGGAATCGGCCCATATCTGGATAAACATAAAATGAACGCCGCCAATATCCTTTGAATAGTGGATCTTATCTTTTTTATAATCAAAAGTTTCAGCTGTCTTTGGCGTAGCAGGATGGAACATATAGTTATAAATTCCCGCCATAGAAGAGGCATCTTTCAGAGGCGCCATCGGCCTGTAATACCCTACAGCATTGGATGCATCATGATTGCCTGCAACAAGATAAAGCGGGATATTCAGCCCTTTTATATAAGTATCTGTAAACTGTGCCCATGAGGCGGCTGCAGATTGATAGGGTGGTTCTGCCCTGTTAGCAATATCACCTGTGATGACAATAAATTGAATACCTGGTAAAGTTTTTATTTGCTTCACCATTGCCTGGTTAACAGTCAAAGATGGCGCATTGGCCTCACCACGAAACTGTGCCCTTGTAATTCCGAAATGTACATCAGATGTATATACAAATTGTATAACAGGCTGTCCCTGCAAAATGAATGAGGACAACGCAAATACAAGAAAGAAATATTTTTTCATCAATTAGAATGCTGGTTTCCTTTTCCGTTCGACTGAAACGCGCCGATATCAATACCCGGCAAGGTCATTTCAGTAACGCCATACTTTGGATCAATGGGTACGGCTCCAATCGGTACCAGGCCTGTGTATCCTTTTCCAATGGCGGGCGAACCTGCCTGCAACCTGAAATCATATTTGGCCACAGCCTGTATGCCGTATAAAGGTACATTTCCCGGCACAGGTAAAGGAAAATTATAAAAGAGTGGATTGTTTTTTTGTACAACAGATGAACCATCATAAGTATCTCCCGGTTGGTAGCTTGTTGGAAGGAATTTTGTATAGTCAGGTATATCCGTTGGTTGCGGTTTCGTCCAACCACCCGATAAGCTTGCATTAGTAGGATATATCTGATTCGCTGCTACCAATGAATCAGCATATTCAAAATTATTTCCGTAACGGATGTTTGCCGTATCAGCTGCGGGGTTGTTAACTATTCTTAAACCAAATTTGCAATTCACCATCAGGTTATTATATGCCATCCCCCTTGCGCCTTCTTCAAAATTAATATTCGCACCACGGCCTGTTTGTATCTGGCGATAACCACAGGAAATAAATGTATTGTTCCACATATTGATATTGGTTTGCTGCGCCCCAACAGGTTGTCCCTTGTTAGATGCTTTCTGTCCATTGGTTGCAACACCAACAAAAAGATTATATGCCATATCTCCCACTGTTCCGCCTTTGCAATTCAGGCAATCGCCTCCTTTGATACCAGCTTTTTCAAACGTGCTGCGCATAAAACAGATCTTGCCGTTAGATATACGGATGGGATCATCCACACCACCATATAGCCAACTGTCTTCCATTACAAAAATGCCTTTGGAATTTTGAAATAAAATAGAGAATGCAGTACCTGAACTTTGATTTACCAAAGCACCCTGTGTAATAGATAAACCGCTTCCTCCAAATTCAACATGTGTCCATTTCAATATGAGCATTGGGCAGGAGGAGCCACAATAGATGCCCGCCCAGCCACCTGAAAATGCAGGGTCTTTGGAAGGGTCCTGGTTGGGTGCGTCGTTTTTCAATTTCTGCAAACTATCTACAGTTATCCAGATAGGATCGGCCTGCGTACCCAAACTGATAAGAGAACCCAGAACAAAAAGTCCTGCCTTGTTTTTTACATTCACATGAGCTCCTGGTTGTATGAAAAGCGTATCGCCCGCGTTCACAGTTACATCACAATTAATAGTGTAAGTCTTGTCTGCCAGCATGGTTCCTTTGATGGCGCCACACAATGGAGCCGCATCGCTGATAGGCTGTGCTACCTGCACCACAGGTACTGCAAGGCTAAGATTTTCTGTTGCCCATTTTTTACAACCGCTTCCGATCATTGCAATAGCCGATAATATGATAGCCGACTGAAAAATATTTTTTTTCATTAGTATGATGATTTGATAGTTTAGAATTTATACCTGAATCCACCCAGGATATTTATTTGATAAATGTCTTTCCCCACTACTGTCTTATCGCTAAATGCCTGGTCAGGGAATTGATTTCCTGCAGGAGGCGCTTGTAAGATCACAGTCCTTGATGGCGTATTCGTTAGGTTGTTCACTTTACCATAGAAAGAAAAATGACGGCCAAATGTTTTCTCAAAAGAAAAATCCAGAATGCCTTGTCCTAATTGGTAATAATCCAGATTATAATAAGGAGATACTTGCGCAATACGCTGCCCTGTATAAACAAACGCCACTTGTATGTCTAACCCGATCTTCGGATTTTTATACAACAAAGACAGGTTGCCGATATGATCTGCCTGCCCTTGCAGTGGACGCGTCTGGCTTACCAGTTTACTCGTGATACCAAGTACCGCATCCCTGTAAAAATATTGTTTGGTAGTTGTGATCTCAGATTTGGTATAAGTATAATTCGCAGATACGCCAAACATCCCAAAATATTTTGTAAACACCATTTCAATTCCATAGTTCACTGCATTTCCGAAATTTTCAGGCTCTAAAAATTGTGCGCTTGGCCCGCCATTTCTTACGATGGAATATTCTATCGGGTTTTGAATGTTTTTATAAAATGCACCAATTAATAGTTGGTCTGCCCCACCCGGGAAAAGTTCATACCTCAGGTCAATATTGTCTGCCTGTGAGTGCTTCAGACTGTCATTGCCTTTGATATCAAACAATTCGCCAATGATCTGGGTAGGAATGATCTCGTAAAAATCAGGACGCACAACAGACCTGAAATAAGACAGCCTGATATTTTGTTTGTTTGTGAGTGCATATTTTAAATGTACACTTGGCAGAAGATCAGTATAGCTTACTGTGCCATACCTGCCCGCAAAACTTTCGGGCATGATGGTATTAAATCCTTGTTGTGTATTTTCTATACGCGCACCGCCCAGTATCTGTAACTTTTTTGTCAACATAAATTTCATTTGCAAATAACCCGCAGCAACATCTTCATGAGAAGTGTATGTATTTGGATTTGTAGTTGTAATAGAGCCGGCTCCATTTCCCGCAGGGCTGAAATTATATACTGCGTTATTGTAGTTTGTCCAGTATTGTGGCAATCCACCTGTCAGCACCGGGCTTAAAGAATAAGGGTTATAATAATTATCTCTTGTTTTATTGCGGTACATGCCGCCAAAATTGAATTCTACTGGGGTGCCTGCTATCTTAGGCGTGTAAAACATATTCAGGTAGCCTGATACATCCTGGTCGGTATTGTGCTGCCATATCCTTGAATTTTTTTGAACGATAAAAGAGCCGGGTGTGACGGCGCTTTGATAATCGTATTCAGCCATATCAGGCACATCGCTTTTTGCGATGGAAAAAGAAGCGATCCAGTTTAGCCTGAACAAATCGCTCAAAGTATGATCACCCTGCAAAGTGGAACTGTAAATGCTCTGTAACTGTGTACGGCTGCGCATGTAATTATCAGAGAGTTTGTTCAGGTATACAGAATCATAAGTTGATCTTGTCTGAAACTCATTCATGTGCACATACATATTGTATAAGGAAATCTTATTACTACTGTTGATCACATAATCAAACTTGTTATGTAGCCCCCAACGGGTTGTCTGGGTGGAATATTTTCTCAGGTACAGGTCGCTGATCACAGACTGGTTGTTGAGGGTACCCACTACCTGTGGTTGTGCATTGGGAACAAGGAGATCAGAATTAGAGCCGCGGAAAATATTTTGATAAGAAGCAGAGAGGATGATACCCAGTTTATTTTTCATGACGCGCCCGCCAATGGTCAATCCCGCGGTAGCATTTAATGGCAGATCCTGGTTGGTAAAATTCAAATTGCCTTTTGAAAAATCTGCCTGTGTTGCCACGTAACTATTTCCTGATATTTCTGCCGGTGATTTTGTGTTAACTGCGCTATGCTGAAATTCGCTGAAGGGCCGGCTTTGGGAAAACAAAGTGGAGAAACCAGTTCCCAGGTTGGCATTAAAAATAAACCGTTGTGGTGCGCTTTTCATTACCAGGTTCATAGTGCCGCCTACTGCATCTGCTTCCATTGATGGTGTGAGGGATTTGATCACTTCTAATCTTTCCAGCATATCCGAAGGAAACATATCCATTGGTACGTAGCGGTATTTTGCATCCGGGCTGGGTATTTTAATGCCATTCACTAATGTATTGTTATAGCGCTCATCCATTCCCCTGATAATCGCGTAACGGCCTTCGCCACTCGAGCTGCGTTCGATACTAACACCCGAAACACGTTGTAAAGCATTGGCCACAGTTATATCAGGCAATAATTGAATTGTTTTTTGAGAGAGTACATTCTCCAGTATCTCAGCATTTTTTTCAAGCCCTCTTACTGCTGCATCAGATTCTTTACCACCTTTTCCTGTTACCCGAACTTCTGCTAATTGCATGCTTTCTTCTTTCATTTCCATATTCTGCACAGCATTATCGTGATCATTTTTCAGTACAACACTGAATTCCTTTGTGGTGGAATAGCCCACAAATTTTATTTTCAGTTCATACTTTCCTGCGGCCAGGTTCCGGAAGGTATAAGAGCCATCAAGGTTAACGGTAGTAATGAGTTTTGTTTTGCCCCCTTCTACCTGTACCGATGCCCCAACGAGTGGTTCGCCAGTCTTTGAATCAGTAACTTTTCCTTTAATAGTTTGGGAGAAAACAGAGAGAGAGATAAAACAAACAGTAAGCGTAAAAATGAGTTTCATGTGCCAGTTTGATTTTGATCGCTCAAATATCAATTGCCATGGCCACTATACTGCCTCATTTGCGCTAATTAACGATATGGTAAAACAATGATAACAATTTGGTAATATGAAGTACAGAATTTATTCAGAATCTTCAGTATCGACTTCCCAGAAAGGGCCTTCCCTTGACCACTTCGCTCTGCTTTAGACATTCCCCCTATATTAAACATTCCCCTGCTAATTTTGCACGATGAAAGAATTGTTGATAGGGGTATTCTTTTTCCCTCTTTTTGCAAATGCACAAAACAGTTTAAAAGCAGTCATTAAAGACAATATAACCAAAGAGAAACTGCCTGGTGCCACTTGTTACTTTAAAAAACTTCAGGTGAATGGTATAACAGATAGTAATGGAGTAGCGGTTATGTCTAATATACCTAATGGAAAATATGAGTTGGTTGTTTCGATGGTAGGCTATGAAAAAAATGAGACTGAACTTACATTTCCGATAACAACAGCGTTCATCGAAATTTTATTGCAGAAAGAAAATGATAACCTGGATGAAGTGATCGTTACTTCTACAAGAACCAATTCGCGGATCAAAGATATTCCGGTAAGAGTGGAGGTGATCGGTGAAGATGAGGTAAATGAAGAAACGAATATGAGGCCTGCCAATATTTCTATGCTTCTTGCCGAAAGCCCGGGAATACAGGCGCAACAAACTTCGGCAGTAAACGGTAATGTAAGTATTCGCTTACAGGGGCTTGATGGGAAATACACCCAAATATTGAAAGATGGGTTTCCCTTGTATGGCGGTTTTGGACAAGGATTGAGTATTATGCAAATACCTCCACTTGATCTAAGGCAGGTAGAGATCATTAAAGGTTCATCGGGTTCGCTATATGGCAGTGATGCTATTGCCGGGCTCGTTAACTTAATATCAAAACAACCCCTGGAAAAAGGGGAAGCTACTTTGTTGGTTAATCAAACCTCGGTAGGTGGCAGTGATGCCAACGCCTGGTTTTCAAAAAGATGGAAAAGGGTTGGATTTACTTTTCTTTCTGCGAACAGTTTTCAAAAGGCAACAGATATCAATAAAGATGGGTTTTCAGATCTGCCGAAATTTAATACTTATACGGTTGCCCCAACGCTCTATTATTATTTCAATCCTGCCACTACATTACGTTTTGGTATCAATGCCACTTATGATAACAGGAAGGGTGGAGACATGCAAGTACTGAACGGCCAACCTGATGCCACACACAAGTATTTTGAAGAAAATATTTCCAATCGTGTTTCCACCCAATTGAAATTTGATAAGCAGCTTGATGAAAACAGGTCGCTTACCATTAAAAACAGTGTTTCTTATTTCGACAGGGCTATTAATCAATCAACCGGTATTTTCAAGGGAAAGCAGATCAGCAGTTATACAGAAGCCGCTTTTAATTACAAGGCTGGTAACCACCAGCTGGTGGCTGGCATTAACTTTATTTCGGAACAGTTTACTGAGGACAGCAGTAAAAGCCACTTAAAAAGAGACTACAACTATACTACTGCCGGTGTCTTTTTACAGGACGATTGGAAACTTTCAGATAAGGCCACTTTGCAGGTGGGCATTAGAAGTGATCATCAAAATAAATACGGGATTTTCATTCTGCCTCGTTTATCATTTATGTATAAATTCAATAAAGGGGTTTACCTGAGAGTTGGAAGCGGGCTTGGATACAAATTACCAGGTATATTTTCAACAGCTTCAGAACAGCAGGGAATTAATAATATCCAGCCGCTTGCGGCAACTATCAAGGCCGAAAAATCAGTGGGAGGCAATCTCGATATTAATTATAAAACCAAATTAGGAGATGAATCCACTCTCAGTGTTAACCAGTCTTTTTTTATTACACAGATCACCGACCCTTTGGTATTAGACAGTATTCAGTTTGTGAATAAGAGCCAGCCTATTGTTACTACCGGGTTTGAAACCAATATCCGTTTAAAAATGGATGAATTACAATTCTTTGTGGGCTATGTTTTTGCTGATGCGAGAAGAAAATATAATACAGTACAATCGCTTGTACCATTGACCCCAAAGCATAAGATCAATTGTGATATTATTTATGAAAAAGAAAATGATTTCTCAGTAGCCCTGGAAGCATATTATATCTCATCTATGTTCCGTGATCTTGACACTAACACAAAGGAGTATACGACCTTTGGCATTATAGCACAGAAACATTTTAAACATTTCAGCCTTGTTGCCAATTGTGAAAATATATTTGATATAAGACAAACAAATTTTGAAAATATGGTTGTTCCGCCACTATCTAACCCAAGCTTCCGCCAGGTATATGCCCCTTTGGATGGCAGAGTGTTTAATATAGCCGTTCGAATAAAATTGTAACATTAGTTTGGCAGAATGCTTAGGTTTATCATGTAAAATCAATATCATGGATAGAAAGAATTTTTTAAGATCTGGTGCGTTAGCAGGAGCAGCCACCATATTATCTACAACCGATGCTTTCTCAAAAAATTTAGCAGATAACCCGATTGATAAATTGGTTGATGCAAACGGCAACTATATTCAGCAGGCATTACCTTATAGTGAAAATTTTTTAGAACCTTATATGGATGCCGAAACCATGCACCTGCATTATACTTTTCATCATGGCGGTGCAGTAAAAGGGGCAAATAAAGACCTGCAAATGATTAGAAAAGCGATGGATGAAAATAATTTAGAAACAGTTGATTTCTGGACAAAGAAATTATCATATCATTTTTCATCACATGTTTTACATTCTATCTTCTGGACCAACCTTACCAATAAGAAAACCGAGCCCACTGGAGATTTGCTAAAACGAATTGAAAAAAACTTTGGCAATTTTGATAAGTTGAAAGCATTGATCGCTGAAACATCAAAAAATGTTGATGGCAATGGTTGGGGAATAGTGGCTTATCAACCCTATAGTGATAGCTTAACCGTTTTGCAATGCGAGAATCATGAAAAATTAACTCAGTGGGGTGCCATTCCTTTGGTGGTGATAGATGTTTGGGAACATGCTTACTATTTAAAATATAAAAACAAGCGGGCTGATTTTGTCGATACCTTATTCAACATTATTAATTGGGATAATGCGGGGCAAAGGCTGGATACGGCTTTAAAGCTGACGAAATAGTTTAATACGTAGCCGCATCAAGAAAATTTTTATACCATCTCCCTGAATTTTTTATGGTTCTTTTCTGCGTGGAAAAATCTACATGCACCAGCCCAAACCGTGGCCGGTACCCTTCTGCCCATTCAAAATTATCGAGGAATGTCCAGACGAAATATCCATTTACATTCACTCCCTCCTGTTTTGCCCTGAGTACCTGTTTTAAATATGATTGAAGATATTTAATCCGTTTTTCATCTGCCACTACTCCATCAGATAATATATCCGGAAAAGCAGCTCCATTTTCCGTAACGATGAGTTGAGTCTTACCAGGATAAGCGCCAAATTTTTTCAGGAGATGATAAATACTTTCAGGATATACTTCCCAATCCATTGCTGTTGTCTCTACATTCCGCCTGCCTGCACTTACGATCTTTGCATTAATGAGCGGCACAAGGCGACTATACCTTATGATCTCGCGTGTATAATTCTGGATGCCAATAAAATCCATATCAAAAGCAAGTTTCTGTTCATCACCGGGAAGAATGAATTCACCCATCCGTTCCAACAACGGTAAATCTTTCACAGGATAAGATAATCCCAGCAAGGGTTCAATAAACATCCTGTTCATCAGGGTATCCATTCTTACTGCAGCGCTGATATCGTCTGCATCCTGTGTCAATGGTTCTACATGCGAGCAGGAAAACGTAGTTCCGATCTTACAATCAGATTTTAATGAGCGAATTAATCTTCCCCCTTCTGCCTGGCAAAGCGCTGCGTGATGTGCTGCAGCGAAAAAAGATCGCAGGTTTCTTTTTCCCGGTGCATGAATACCAAGGAAATAACCGGCGCCTGTAAATACCATGGGCTCATTCAGTACCATCCAGTTTTTTACCCTGTCGCCAAAACGGCTAATACATAATTGCACATATTCATTAAACCAATCAATTATTTCCCGGTTAGCCCAGCCGCCTTTTTTCTCCAATTCATAAGGCAGGTCCCAATGATATAATGTGATCCAGGGTTCAATATCGAGTTCCAAACAAAAATCGATGAGCCTGTTATAGAATTCAATGCCGGAACGATTGACAAACCCGGTTCCATTAGGTAACACCCGGCTCCATGAAATGGAAAACCTGAAATTGGGAATATGCAACTGGTGCATTAATAAAAGGTCATGTGCATACTTATGATAAAAATCACAGGCAACATTCCCCGTTTCACCCGATTTTATTTTTCCTTTTGTATTAGAGAAAGTATCCCAGACAGAAGCCCCTTTTCCACCTGTTTGATGAGCGCCTTCTATTTGGTAGGCGGCTGCAGATACCCCCCATGTAAAATCTGCGCCGAAATCATCTTTAGATAGCTGCATTTAATTCAGGCCATTTTTTTAAGTAAGCTGTCCAGCAAAAATGACCTTATTTTTTTAGGCGATTTGATCTCTTTTTGCACAGGAATTTTTGCCCTGTAAGCAGCTATTGCATTTTGTATGACCAGGTCAATGATGCCTTCGGTCATATCCGGGTAATCTACTTGCACGATCTTGTCAGACTGCAGCCAGGCGCTGATCTTAGCTATGTGTTTTCGTTTCAGGCTTTTAATTACCGGCACCTCCATCAGTTTTAATGCGGCCGCGTTGCATTGTTGTTCATATTGGCCCTTCATGGGAATGACCATGAGTTTTTTCTTCATGTACATCACTTCAGCAGGTGTTTCAAAACCTGCTCCGCAAAGAACTCCTTCGGCGCCGGCTATACTTGAGAGAAAGGTTTTATTTTCTACAGGATAAATATGAATATTTTTTTCCTGGTAAGATTTATCTGTGTGTTTGGAGAAGACCTGCCATTTCACTTTTGTAAACTGAGAAAGGATAGAGATGATACGCTGATCGCTGTACGCCGGCAGATAAACAGTATAATGCCCTTTATTGGATAATTTAAGGTCCCTTATTTCTTTACGGATCACCGGTGTAAAAATATTGGTATCGTATTTTTTAAAATGAAAACTGTACTGCACACTCGTGGGCGCATAATGACGAAGCAAAGTATATCCCACCGGGTCTGTTTTCTTTGGCACAGGTGTTTTTTTATTCAGCATCGCAGCCTGGTGGCTTAATCCGATGCATTGCTTTTTCTTTAGTACACATGCCCAGGCGCTTACCGGTTCAAAGTCGCTGATCACTATATCATACTCTTCCACTGGCAGGCTATGTATTTCCTTCCAGAGCCTTTTCAGTTTGGCTTTTTTATAAGTAGCAAGAATGTCAATACCACCTTTCTTCCCGAAAATAAAACTGAGGCCTTTAAAAGCATATTTTATATCAAACCCTAATTCCACATCTGCCTGGATACCGCTGACAAGAATATCTACTTCCGCTTTTTTCCTGAGTATGGGAATAATATCACGCGCACGGCTGATGTGACCATTTCCTGTTCCTTGTATCGCGTATAATATTTTCATTTATTTCAACAGGTTAAATTCTTCCACCATTTGATCAAATAACTGGTTATTGGTTAATACTTCTTCTTCTGGCCCTTGTTCAAAATCATTTTTATCATAACGATAGATACTCCAATTACCATCCACCATTTCAAGCGCTGTCAGGTTCTCGACCCAATCGCCGGAATTAAGATAAACAATAGAGCCAACGTTATTAGATATTGTTTTTATTTCAGGCTGATGAATATGCCCACAAACCACATAATCATAGTGATTGGAAATGCCGATGGCTGCAGCCGTCTTTTCAAAATTACCGATAAAACTTACCGCACTTTTTACGCTGTTCTTTATTTTTTTTGAGAGCGACAGCTTTTCTTTTTTAAATACTTTTTCTGAAATGAAATTAGCAACGCGGTTGATGAGGATCAAAAGGTCATACCCCGCCGCACCCAATTTTGCCAGCCATTTTGAATGTTGCATGGTCACATCAAAGACATCACCGTGAAAGGCCCATATTTTTTTATCATCAGTTGTTTTTAGCAATACCTTATTTACAATTCGGAATGATCCCAGTTTAAACCCGGTAAATTTTCTCAGCATCTCATCGTGGTTACCGGGTATATAATACACTTTCATTCCTTTACTGATCATTCCCAGCAGGTATTTAACCACTTTCATGTGGCTTTTGGGCCAGTATTTTTTATTGAATTGCCAGATGTCAATGATGTCGCCGTTCAGGATCAGTGTTTTGGGTCGGATGCTTTTCAGGTACTGAAGTAATTCTTTTGCATGGCATCCGTAGGTTCCGAGGTGAACATCAGATATAACGGCAATATCGAGTACTCTTTTATTTGCGTGATCAGTCATAGAATAATTTTGAAAATAACCGGGATGAAGGGACTGAAGCGTAAACGGAAAAAAGAATTTTCAGATAAAGTGAGACAATCTTGAATGGATGCAGGTGATGTTTTTTTCAAGCCACAGGTATTCTTCCATGCAAAGCACCTAATCCATTGTTATCTTATTGTTACCACCGGGTAAAGGAAAAGTAAACAAACTATACGGTGACCTGCACAATACGGTGACCTGCACAATTATGAATTGGTCATTTTAAGTTAACATCCTGTTCAAACTGGCTTTACATCAAAAGCCTTCTTTTGTTGAATGCCGCACGAGTTGATCCATTTTATTGGCCAGTACGGATACATCGCTATGTTCTGTATGGTATTTGTACAGGAGCTTGGTGTGCCGGGTTTTCCTAACGAAATAGCACTCTTATACTTTGGATATCTCAGCAAGAGCCTTTTATTTTTTCCTCTTGTTTGTATGACCGTTGTAGCGGCCGATATCAGCGGTTCCTGCATCTTATTTTTTGTTACTTATTATTTCAGCCCGCTTTTATTGCGCATCAAGCCTAAATGGTTATTCTCTTCAACAGAAAAATGGCAGAGGTTAAAAGCGCGAATTCAAAAGAACCAGGAGAAAGCAATTTTTTTAGGGCGGTTAACACCTTTTCTCCGGGGCTATATTTCTGCTATCGCCGGTTTTGTAAAAACGGCTCCGCCAAAATATATCCGTACCATTCTTTTTTCTGCCATCGTCTGGAATACTGGATGGATACTGGCCGGCTGGCTAATTGCCCAACATTATTAAAACACCATTTATGTATATGCAACAATTTCCAATGGTCTCTGTCATTATCCCTGCCTACAATGAAGAAAAGTATATTATCAAAACATTGTCTGCTGTTCTTCAACAGGATTACCCCAACTATGAAGTGATCGTTGTTAATAATGCATCAACTGATGCAACTGAAAGACTAGTGAATGAATTCATTCAAACATTGCCAGCTACCGGCCCTCAAATTATTTTTTGTACGGAAGAGAAGCAAGGAACCAACTATGCAAGGGAATGCGCAAGGAAACTGGCAACCGGCAAGATCATTGCGCAGCTGGATGCTGATTGTGTTCCCGGAAAACACTGGGTTTCCAACGGAGTGAAACTATTGAGCGGGTCTGCAGTAGCCGCTACGGGCCCGTATGATTATTTTGATGCTCCCATTTATATGCGCGCCTTTACATTTCTCAGCCAGTATTTAACTTACCCCATAGTAAGTACTATCGTGCAGGTTGCCAATCGCGGAGGGATACTTATTGGAGGGAATGCATTTGTAAAAGCCAAGGTTCTGGAATTGGCAGGTGGTTACAATACTGCTTTTACTTTTTATGGAGATGATGTAGATATAGCTGCAAAAGTTTCTTCATTGGGATGGATACGTTTTTCATCAACGCTCTTATTACCTTCTTCTTCCCGAAGATATAAAGCCATTGGCTTCTGGAAAGTGATAAAAAAATACCAGGATTGCTTCTGGAATGTTGTTTTTAGAAAGGATACCAATCCGTTTGATACTTTGGAAATGAATCATCCGAGATAAGATTGCTGCGCCTGTTTTATTTGGTGCCCGGAGGAATGTTCTGCGTTAAGTTATTGTAAACACGCTGGTATTCTCTTTTAGTGCATGTATCTTTAAAAAATATGCAAGCCTTATACAACCACGGCGGGGAATTGATCGCTTACCACCATCAAAATATGTTGCTTCATCCATATGATTTAGAGGTGTTAGGTCTTGTCCTTGGAAATTGCGTATTTGACCGGCAGGCCAGGATACTTGGCAAATTGGTGCATCAAAAAATATACAATCTTTCAGGTGAAGTACTGGCCCGTCAATCTGATTCACCTGGTCCGCTACCCGAAAAATTTTCTGAGGATCATTGCGTCCAGCAAGCCTGGCAAATACTTACAATGATCAAAGACCATAATTGCCCATGGGTCACTACCAGGGATACCTGGTCACGCGATTCCCTCGCGGGTTATTTGTACACACAGGCTATGATCTATTAGCGAAGAGTGGTATCGGCAACTCTTGTAACCGTTGAATAATCTACATACTTATATTTTCCAAGAATGGTTCTTGCTACTTTCAAAGTGTAAGTACCTCCGGGATATTTAGCAGTAGCTGTTATGGTTTCTTTTTTTGCTGTCATTGGAATTTCCCTGTTTTTCTCATTCAACAATTCATTCATCACTCTTCCGTCCATCGTTGTGGGGACAGTCAAATGATGAATATGCAAAATTGTTGGAGCAATATCAACATTAGAAGTTGGCAATTCACTTTCTATTGCTTTTTTAAAACTGGGTCCCGCTGCAAGCAGTGCAATATGCACTTCATAATAACTGAATCCCCCGTGCGATGCAACTCCCCTGCTGAAGGCATTGCCGGGATAACCCAGCTTGTCTTTGCTGTCGTCCCATTCCCCATGAGTAATGATATCAGGCGCACGGTCGGGGTGATTGAGGTGTATGGCATCAAATGAAACTGTGCCTTCTACAAAACCCTTTGTATCACCGGGTTTCAGCGCTTTGGTGAAAATACCGCCAATGCCTTCCTGTGCCTGGAATGCTGCCACTACTTTCCTGATCAATTCTTCATCATGGCCTTTTACATAGATGCCCCCGCCAATAAAAGCAACATCATCACTTTCCCTGTCTTTCTTTAACCCCTTGCTGATCAAAAGTTCTGAAGCGCCAATATGTGTTTGTCCGTTGTGCGAAATAAATCCATGATCTGCAGATACGATGATGTTGAAATTGTTTGTTAGATGTTTTTCTTCGAGGTATGCAATGATCCTTCCAAATTGTTCATCCACAGATTTAATTGCAGCCATCGTTGTTGGAACGCCTACTCCATCGGTATGTTCAGTAGCATCGGGATCAGAGAACCAGATAGTGCTTACGAGCGGGCCATCCAGTGTTAATCCATATTTCATTAATGCATCGGTGATCCATTTATGTTGACCTGAGTTGGGAGAAGCCACCGGTGGTATGGGGCCGATCTCTTTTTCAAGTTCCGGTCTTAAACTGGCAGGCAATATTAAACTGGTATTGATAATAGCGCCACCGCTTACTTTATGATTCTGCAATAAAGCCTGCCCCGAAGTGCCTGAACTGAATACCATCATTTTATATCCTCGCTGTTGAAGTAGTTCACCCATTGTAATTGTAGTAAGCAAATGCCCATCAGTAGCTTCACTGATTTTGTCGAGTTCGGATGATTCTGCCGTGTTCAATGCTTTCTTTTTATCTACCTGCGGGAAGTAAACAAAATTATTCATCAGGCCATGAGTGGCAGGATAACTTCCGGTTGATAAGGAAGATGAATTGACCCTGGTAACCGTTGGAAAAATACTATGGTGCTGCTTTCCATAGCAGGCACGTTTACTAAATGCATATAAATTGGGCATCGCTTCCGGCGTGATATAATCGGGCCGCAGGCCATCAAAAAATACAACAAGCGTCCTGATATCTTTATCAGCAGGCTTAGGTTGTGCTATGATGTTACCGGCAAAGAATTGAATGCCGCATATCACTACTAGAAGGCTCTTGGTTTTGTATAACATATTCATTTGCTGGATGATTTACAATAACACGTACTAATAGCCCGGGTTCTGATACATTTTTACAGGGTCTAATCTTGTTTCAGTTAATGGAATCGGAAAATAGTAATCCTTGGTGGTGCAATTGGTCAATGGTGAATTATCATAGTTGGCCTGGCTTTTTGACTGGATATAAGTCACCAATTCGGTAGGTGAAAAAAATCGTACAAGGTCATGCCAGCGATGGTGTTCAAATGCCAGCTCCACACGCCTTTCATGTAATATAGCCAGTTTAAGCGTAGGATATTTTGCTGTATAAGCTGTATTGGTTTGCATCACTGCATAAGAAGGCATCCCTGCCCTGGTGCGTGTCATATTCAGGTATTGAATGGCAGAAGTGTTATCATTCAGGTACATGGATACTTCAGCAAGATTGAGAATGATATCAGCATACCGCATGAGGATAAAATCATTACCGCCATAACCTAATGTTCCTGCTGTTGCGGTTACATCCCTGAACTTGGTAATAAAATATGCCTGTACGGCAGTATTGGCAGCATACTTAATAGAATAATTGGTACGGATATCACCTGTTTCATAGTCATTCAGAAGATCTTTTGTAAGTGTTCCTCCGGCGCCTGTTGAAACCACTTGCGAGTTAATGGTTTCTCCCTTTGCCTGGTTACCCCTTGCGAGTGAAGAACTGTATGTAGGGTCGCCACCAAGATACACGATCTGCCAGATGATCTCCGGACAAGTTGCCTTTTTGGTAACATCAAATACATCTGCATAAGGCACATCAGATAAATTATTAAACGTACGCTGATTATAACAAGCAGTTAAATAGGTCTTGGCATTGGCAAAATTTGCTGCTGCTGTAGAAGCATCCAAAGTAGCGCCCATGGTAAGATAGACCTGCCCCAATAAACCATTCGCAGCCTGCAAAGAAACCCTTCCTTTATTGGCAGCAGTTTGCACAACAGGTAGGTTGCTTGCAATGGCATCTTTCAGATCCTGTACTATCTGTGCGTAAACCTTATCTCTTGTTACACGAAAAGTATATGCCGCCACCTGGTCTGCACTCGATTGGGTATTTGTTACTACCGGCACATCACCAAATTCCCTAACTAAATTAAAATACATAAACGCCCTGACGAATTTCATCTCTGCTTTGTATAATGTTTTAGTACTGTCGCTCGCAAACTTGATATTATCTATTACAGACAATACCTGATTTGCGCGGGAGATGGGCGTATATAATGCTGTCCAGTGACTATAGAGATAAGTATTACTTGGCACTAATGAAAACGCAGTGAATTGAAACGGCTCTCCATTATTTGATTGGTTATCTGTGGTATTTACATCATCAGAACGGTCGTCCGTCCATGTCTGCGCGCCTTCCCCAACGCAATTGGAACTGCGTAATGACTGGTAGGTTCCATACACAGCCAATGCCACATCTCCTTCTGTCTGAAAATTTTGTGCAACAGAAATGGCATTGGGCGATACCTGTTCAAGAAAACTTTTCTGACAGGAGCTCAAAATAGCTACTGAGAAAAATGTTGCTATGATAATAATTTTATTTTTCATGATTGTGTTTTAAAATGGTGATAATTAAAAGGAAATTTTAGCGCCTACGTTAAATGCACGTACCAATGGATATTTACCATAGTCAACACCCGGTGTAAGGTTGCTGCCATTATTATAATCCACTTCAGGATTATACCCTAAGTAATTGGTGATGGTGAAAAGATTATCTATACCCGCGTATACCCTGATACCGCTGAACCCTAATTTCCTGACTGCTGCCGACATAGGAACATTACAACCCAAACTGATATTGGTGCACCTGAAATAAGTACCGTCCTGGATATAATAATCTGATAAACGGGAACTGTTACTTTGTGTACCACCGCGTGATGCCCTGTAATCATGCCCATTGCCGGGCTCAGATTCGTTGCGGTAACGGTTTGCAAGAAGTGCATAATTATTTCCTGATCCTTCCATGTTCCTGATATAATAATCCTGCCCATCTATGATCTGGTTTCCATAAGAACCATTAAAAGAAGCGCTCAGGTCTAATATTTTATAACTAAAGTTTAGATTGAATCCATAAGTAAATTTTGCATAAGGCGTACCTATCACACCTTTATCCGCTTCATTCACAATACCATCTCCATTCATGTCTTTAAAATAAATGTCACCTGGATTGAGTGGTGTACTTGAATAACCAATTGAGCGTGCCGGCCCTCTTAACTTATAACCTGCCGGAAAAGTATTGTTAGATAATAATGCTGCATTATCTAAAGCAATATTTGCCATATCAGACTGACGCACCATACCTGCTACTTTTAAACCATAAAACATTCCAATAGGCTGGCCTTCTTGCGTGATATGTGTGGTGTATGACCTCTCGGCACCTGCTACTGTAATGGCACTTGCTCCACCTAAACTTTTCACTTCATTTTTATTGGCTGTGATATTGGCGCTTAGGTTGAATGCAAAATCATGTTTGTTGATGACCTTTGCATCTACCTGCAGATCGAAGCCCTGGTTCCTGATGTCTGAATTTTTTAAATTGGTAAGAACGGAAGTGGAACCTGATAATGCTGAAATGTTTTCGCTGTATAAAAGATTAAACGATTTACTAATGTAGTAGTTGGCAATAATTCCCAACCTTCCATTGAACAAACTAATGTCGGCACCAATATTATATTGCGAGGTCGATTCCCATCCAAGGTTGGCATCTTTAATACTACCCGGGGCTGTGGTGGTATAAATAGTACCGGGGCTGCCTAATACAGTACCACCCGGATTGGAGATTAATTGTTCATACCCATAATTCCCAATATTATTATTACCACTCAAACCCCAGCTCGCACGAAGTCTTAAAGTTGATTTTTTCCCTAACCAGTCATGGTAAAAAGATTCATTAGATACTGTCCATCCCCCTGCAACAGATGGGAATGTGCCCCATCGATTGGAAGGGCCAAAACGTGAAGAACCATCTGCACGGATAGAGCCTGAGAAAAAATACCTGTTGTTATATGTGTAGATCACGCGGGCCAGGTAAGAAACAAGTGTAGTGGTAGATTTACCCGTATTGGAGTTGATATAAAAATTGGATGCATTGGCGCCACGTGCTGTTATTTCCTGCACGATATCATTACTAAAACCATTTGCACCCACGCTTAGAACATCAGTAGTGGTTTGCTGCGCAGTATAACCTGCAATGGCATCTACTTTATGCTTGCCAAATTGTTTTTTATAATTGAGGGTGAACTCAGCCAGTTGGTCCAGGTTATTAATTGTCTGTGCCGAAGCATTGGCTGCAGCAATGGCCTGGGCCGATCCGGGTGGATTGGTACCACTGCTTAAGTTGGTTGGATAATAATACTCATACTTTTCATTGTATGTCTGTAAGCCGATGTTTACTTTGGCCGATAAACTTGGGATCAACTGGTAAGTTGCGTTGGCATTGTATGTACCTCTTAAACCTGTGCGGGTGATCTTTACACGTTGTGCCAAAGCAACAGGATTTTCGATTGCTTGAAAACTGTAAGCGTATCCGTCTGTTTGCTGGGATGCCTGCCCAAGTTGCAGCGAACCATCCGTGTTATATTCAGGGAAGAATGGCATATATACCAGTGCTGCCAGGATAGCGCCGTGATCAAAGCGGCCTTCTTCTACTTCGCGGTTAGTGTTGGATGTAACAGCTACGTTAGCGCTCACTTTTAATTTGGGGCTCACATCTCCATCAATATTTGCCCTGAAATTGATACGCTTTACAGAAGTGGGGTCCAAGATACCGGGCTCATCCATGTAGCCTCCGCTGATCGCATATCTAAGGCCTTCCTTTCCACCTGAGAAAGAAAGGTTATGGCGTTGCACAAATACATTTTTATATAATGCATCCTGCCAGTCGGTATTGTATTGTGGTGTAATGAGTTTCTGTGAAGGAAAATCATACAATGATTTCAATATATTACTTGAAGTGCCTCCGCCTTTTGCAGTGCGGGTTGCATTGTCATCAGAATAAAAAGCATCGCTCCAGGCAACACCCTTTGCTACCAAAACATCATGATAATTATTATTGCGGCCATCAATAAAGAGTTGTGCAAACTGCGTGGCATTCATCATGTCAACTTTATGTGCCAGTTGATTCATGCCCACCTGGTAATCATATTCAAATTTTCCTTTCCCTGCTTTGCCCCGTTTAGTTGTAATGATCACTACTCCGCCTGATGCGCGCGAACCATAGATCGCAGCAGAAGCTGCATCTTTTAGAATTTCTATCGACTCAATATCTTCCGGGTTTACAAAAATATCGTTACCCGCTGTGTTAGGATTATAGCCGTTAGTACCGTTGGTAGAATTGCCCGGGCCGGAACTCACATTACCACCCACTGCATAACCATCTATTACATATAATGGTTCTGAACTCGCGTTAATAGAGCCGATACCACGTACCCTGATCTTTGTGCCCGAATAAGGCGCCCCACTCACCTGTGATACCTGTACTCCTGCTACTTTGCCAACCATTGCCTGGCTGATAGTAGGTGTAGAAAGATTTAGCTCTTTTGATCTCACACTGGAGATAGCGCCTGTAACATCACTTTTCCTCAATCGCTGGTAACCAACAGATACTTCTTCCAGTATTGCCACATCTTCTTTCAGTTTGATATTGATGGCTGACTTTGCAGCTGCTTCCTGCTCGATAAAACCTGTTGAAGAAAACACCAGGGTGCTACCTTCCTCAGCTTCCAAAGTATAATGCCCGTTTATATCAGTGACCGTTCCTTTCTTAGTATTTTTTATGGTAACGCTTACACCGCTGACCGGCTGACCGGCTTCATTTGTTACATTGCCTGATACTTTTATCAAAGCGGCAAAGGCATAAAAATGATTGTTGGCTTCGGCACGATCTGCTGTTGTTACAGCTATCAAACTACTGGCGAGAAGCAGCGTGCATAGTTTCCGAAAAAGTAAAAATTTTGGTTGCATACGTTTTGGTTTTAGTTGTTAGTTTGTTTCATCAATATTTTACCAATGAATATTCATCATATTCACATTGTTTCTTCTTGAAGAGGTAACGGCTATCCCCTTTGTATCGCTGTCTAAAAAGGCAAAGCCTTCCAGTTCATCAGCCCTGTCTATGTCCACTACTTTTATTACCTGCTGGCTGCCAGCTTCTATAGATTTAGCGAGGTCCACATATGTAAACCGCCACTTTCTTCCTTCAATTTGATTTTGGATCAATACGAGAATTCCTTTTGCTGCGATCCAGTTCAGGTTTTGCACCCAGGGTGTGCAGGTAAATTTTTTATAGAGCACGCCTTTGTCGGTTGTCTTTTTTGCTTTTTGTAGTAGTGCAGGATCATAGAGCCTTACTTCATTTGCTTTACCGCCATAATCCGCAGTGGCTACATACCATTTGTTTTTATATTGTACATATTCGGGCCTGGTGCCTTGTACACATGTATCATCATCAATAGTATTGATCAGGTTCCCATCTAATTTGCCAGTGCGCTGCAGGCCTTTCCAGTCAATACAATAAATAACTGCTCTCCATAAAGTGCCTTCCTTATTCAGGCGGATACTGTTACCCATGAACACCTGGTTCTTTCCGTTATAAGCTATACCCGTTGGGTGATTGATCACATCAGTATCATTGAGTGTGAGTTTCATTTCTTTATGCTGGTAAACAAGGCTGTCGCCATCGAGTTTGTATTCTCTTATCATTCCCACTTCCCTGTCGCCATACAAAAAGATCCTTCCGTTCTGATAAGATATTCCCTGGCAGGCGCCAAGAGAATCAACATTGAATGAGTGATTGATATTCATATCCACTTCCTTAGTAAAAGAAAATGACATAAAAACCAATAAGAGGAGAACAGCTATAAGTGTTTTCATGATAGTTTGATTTAGGTGTATTATGGATCAAGTGGCTCCAGTGGATTGATCTGCAGCGATGCGATCAAAGGATAAAACTCTACTTCAGTAACCGACAAACGTTTACCCACTTTAAAAGGCGTAGTATTAAATTCTTTTAAGCATCGCGCCGCTAACGTAGTTTCAATAGAAAGGCTTTGCCCGCGAGAGGTAGAAGTAAGCGCCGCTTTATTAAAAGGCATTCCATACCTGTATATCAACCTTGCACCGTTGCGGAGATTAGTAGTGGTATGCCTTGCGTGCGGATCCATGATCACAGCATTCTCAGGTACCTTCATTTTTTCCACCAGGTATTTTTTCATTTCATACGCTTCACTATAAATGGTTTTATACGGATGCACCCGGCCACCTGAAGTAATAATAAAAGGCGCCAGGCCCTCGAAATATCGCTGTGCTGCAATGCGGCAACGCAACAGGCCTTCAGCGCTGAGAGGGACTTTCGGATCATCGGGGCCGGCACCGGGAATAAGGATGACGGAATATTTATAATTATTCCAGTTGATCGTTTTGATCCTGTCGACAGCTGCTTTGTTCACAGTAGAAGCCATTGGCTCATAATCGGAAGCATTATATCTTTCATTCACTTCCAGGAACCGCAGGGCAGACATCATCGAAGGCAAAAAGAAAAGATTCGATCTTTTACAATCGTCTATAATAGTTTGTGTGGCAGTGAAGAGGAACTGGCTATAACCCACACCTTTAGTATTCAGGCTGCAGGAATCAATAAGCGGGTAGTTGGGTTTCTTTCCTTCGGCATATACACCAATGGTAAAATTGATACCGCCGGCATCCTGCTCCCAGGCTTTTTGCAATAATTCCTGCGGGGAGGACTCTTTATATAAGACGTAAGTTCCTGAAGCCGCGAGATGATCTTTCACAAGCGTGCCCAAAGCATTATTGGGTTGATATAATACAGTTAACCTTTCTCCCACTGCTTTGATCTCCTCATCAGAGAATTTCATTTTCCCTGTATAACAAAAAGCATCACGCTGGCAATCTTTCATTGCAGTTGCCAGCATCTCTACCTTATTTCTTGCAATTCTTGTAAGAATAGAATCGCCCTGGATTAGTTTTTTCACTCCGGGTATTTCCTGTAACAGGGTAAGTAGGTAATAGTTCTTAGACTGAATGATACCATTGCCTGTAATGAGCCTGTATTTCTGATCCGGTTCGTTTTTCTGTGCGAATGTGCCCAGGGAAATGGCCACAAATGCAACCAAGAGAAAGAGGTGTTTGATACGCAGTGCTTGTTTGGTGTGCATACATTTTTTTTGTGTGTTGCAAATGTTGGCTGCAATGGCGTATAAAAAAACAGCTGGTCAATCATTTAAAGATTTGATGGCAATAAAATCATCAAGAGATAATATTTTTTTTATGATGCGTTAACAATCGTGAATTATTTTTTACGGCTTTGAATACACGCGCAAGATTTTGGTAATCTTAACTTAATGCATGCTTCACGTGGAGTTGATATTGCAAAAGTTCCTTTGCAAAACCCATACAAATGAAAACCGCCATCAGCGTATTATTCATTCTTGCATGTATTCACCTCTCTGCCCAGCCTTCTGAAAAGATCAAAAACATTTTTATCATCACTACTGATGGCTTCCGATGGCAGGAGCTTTTTACAGGCGCAGATTCCACCCTTATAAATAATCCTGCTTTAGTAAAGGACACCACTTTGATCAAGACCCAATACTGGGACCCGTCTGCAGATGTAAGGAAGAGAAAGCTGCTTCCTTTTTTCTGGAATACGATCGCGGAGAAGGGACAGTTGTTTGGTAACCGCCTGTACGAGAATAAAGTGAATGTTAGCAACATTTATAAAATATCATATCCTGGTTATAATGAGATCCTGACCGGGTATGCCGATAACCGGTTCATTCCAAATATCTCAGTGAAGAATAGGAACACCAATATTCTCGAATACCTGAATGAGCAGGAAGGATATGAAGGAAAAGTAGTTGCGTTTACTTCATGGAATGTTTTTCCTTTTATCCTGAATGAAAAGAGAAGCGGTTTTCCTATCAACAGCGGATATGAAATGCTAAATGAAAAAGAAGACAGCGGCAATACGGTCATTAACGAGGTGCAGGAAAATGTAGTGGAGAAAAAGCATACGAGGTATGATATGCTTACTTACCTGAGTGCGAAGGGGTATATTGAACAGAATCATCCAAAAGTGGTGTTTCTTGGTTTTGGCGAAACGGATGAGTCTGCGCACCAGGCCAAGTACGATATGTATTTGCAGAAAGCACACCAGTTTGATGAAATGGTATCTCAGCTATGGTATTATGTGCAAACAGATCCTTTTTATAAAGACAATACTGTATTTCTTATTACCACTGATCATGGAAGAGGAAGCAAACCCAGTACCTGGAAAAGCCATGGTTTCTGGATAAAGGGCTCAGGTGAAGTTTGGCTTGCGATGCTCGGTGGCGGGATTGCCCCCGCAAGTGAAACAAAAGGCCCGCAACAATTATATCAAAAACAAATTGCTTCAACCATTGCCATGTTATTAGGAGAAGATTTTAAAGCTGAGCATCCAATAGGGAAGCCAATGAATGTGGCTTTTAATAAAGTGGAAGAGATCTCAACTACCGTTTCAGTTGCCACACCCAAACTCGTTTTGCCTGTGCTTTATTCACGGGAAAATAAAAACATACCGGATAGCACTATTACAGTGCGCCCGAGATAATCTCCCTTGTCAGGTACATAGTACTTTAAAAAGGGTTTCTATTTTTTTTGAAGTCACAAAATTCATATAGATAGCCACTTGCGGGGCTTTAATAAAAAATCAATCAATTATTCTACAGGCAGGTTGCCCCGATGGGGCACAAAAAAATACATTTTGCCAGAGCTCCAATTTAGTACTCCGTAGGAGTACCCTGTCTGTAGAAAACACAACAAAATGAATTATAGCCCCGTAGGTGGCTACCTGTTGCGCAGAAGAAATTATTTGGTAATAAACACGGAATCTGACAAAATGGATTATGCCAACTCATATTCTACCTTAAGCGGCGTTTCCATTTTTTGTGATGCGTTCAATACTTCTATGCCAACTATATTTTTTGAACTATCATAATCAAGTATAATTCCGGGTTTATCGCTATCGCTCTCTGCCACAGGATGATCGCTGAACTGAATGTAGAGTATATCAACTTCCTTATCATATCTAAGTTTCATGGCTGATAGTATTTATTGATTTTAGAGGTTTTATACGCTGTAACCACTACAGGGGGCTGCTTTGCCTCATTCACAAATATACGCAGTAAGGTGTCGTTATTTTGTGTTACATAAATATTACTTCATGAAGATTTATTCATTAATAAATCGTGATCGAATTATTAATTCCACCGTTGGTTGTTTGATACCAGTTATTTTTCTTTAAGATTTGTAACGTATGAAAATCCTCTCTAACAGTTTTCCCAGCGTTTTTGAAACTGCGTATGGGAACACAGAAAATACTGCCCGCAACCTGCTGAATGGTTTAAAGATAAAAAAAGACAATAGCTGGTACCTGGTGGGCAACCTCGCTAAAAAAGGCGGCGTCAATCCACAGCGAATCATCAATGCATCGCCCACAGAGAACAGTTATGATCTTTTATTTAAAGCTGCCATGGTAACGCTGGCTAACCAAATGCCTAACCCGGTTTGTATTACTACCGGCTTTCCACTTTCTGCGTATAATGCCTATAAACAGCCGGCGGAAACTTATTTGAATAAGAAACATTTTCTTATTGAATATGATACAAAGACCTTTAATAATGGAGGTAATATACAGCATGCTACCTTTGACCTTGACGTATTTGAAGTGATTCCTGAGATAGTAGGTTGTATTATCGGGCTGAAAAAGCTTCTTCATTATAAAGCTCCATCACAATTTATTGCCATCAGTCTTGGTTTTGGAACGGTGGAAGGTGGAATGGTATCGGAAGACGGGATGGTGTACAGGACATGCTTCAGTTCCCACGGTATTCAATATGCAGTGGGTAACCTGCAAAAAGAACTATCAAGGAAATTTTACCTGGAGATGAAAAATATTCATCAGATGGATGATGCCTTTGTGCGCGGCAATATTGTCATTAACCGGAAGAGAATGGATATTAAAGAGGTTAGGAAAGTTATTTTACAGCAATATTACCGTGAAGTGGTATCGCCTCTTATCCGAAAATATTTAAGTGATGCCGATTTTGAGAACTGTGAAAAGATATACCTGATGGGTGGTGGTGCATTATACCCTGAACTGGTAGATGCATTTGGTGAAGAGTTTGCAGAAACTATTCCAGTAGAGATAGTGCCTGAACCTGAAAAACTCGCGAGCATTGGCTACCTCTATAATTCTCTAAAAATTTCAGGCCAGTTTCCGGGCAAATGTGCGGGTGTTGACATAGGCAACTCATCAACTGTCATATCCATTTTCGAGCAAACATAAATCCTGTTGCATGATCTTTTTCTTCCTTGCCAGGTTTTGCGTACCAAAAAAAATTGTTATCAAAGGAAATGTAGAAGCTAAATGTTCCTGCATTGTGAGAGGGAAGATCGAAGGTTCGCTGCATTGTTCAAGGTCAGTACACATAAAAAAAGGTGGGGTACTGGAAGGAAACCTTCATGCAAAAAAAGTAAAGATCAGGGGTGCTGTCTGGGGAGATGTACATGCAAATAAAATGAGTGTTTTCCCCGGTGGTTATGTGCGAGGGAAAATAATAGCCAACAAAATCACAGTTCATGAAAATGGCCTGGTAGAAGATGTGGAAGAAGTGCAGTCAATGAAACACACAGAGCCTGAGAAGCCAGATGTGCAAACGTGGTTTTAAGTAGTTGCTGGTTACCAGTTCCTGGTTGCTGGTTTCTGAAACATATTCTTCACACACGCTTTACCCTAACTTAATGTTTGCAGGAAGATTTTTCAACTACTTCGGAATAGTTTTACCAAAACAATTTATTATGACAACAGAACAAATAGCACACCGCCTGGTGGAGCTTTGCCGTGAGGGCAAATTTGAAATGGCCCAGGATGAACTTTTTGCACCCGATGCCATCAGTATTGAACCAAATGAATCTGAAGCATTTGCAAAAGAGACCAAAGGCCTCGAAGCCATCATTCAAAAAGGGCATGAATTCGCGGCAATGGTAGAAGAAATGCATGGAGGATCGGTATCAGAGCCGTTGCTATCCGGCCATTCTTTTGCGGTAGTAATGACCATGGACATGACGATGAAAGGAAAGGGGCGAATGAATATGTCTGAGCTATGCGTGTATGAAACAGAAGAAGGCAAGATCATTTCTGAGTCGTTTCATATGTAGGGCCAATTATTTAAAACGTATTTACACTTCAGTCTTTCAACTCTCGTAACCAAGCAGTGCGAAGGTGGCAGCCCTTCGTTAGTAGCCATGGTCTATATCCCTTCCGAAGGCAAGCGGGGGGATATTTTTTTGTCATTGAAGGCTCTTCGCCCTGCTTTTCTATACTCATCCTTCGCTCATCGTTCACTCAAGGTATACTCAACCTATACTCAAAACCCGAAAATCCGGGTAGCCGGATGAGCCGTTTTTTAGCCCTTCGTTCACAGCAAACCCGGTTTCGTTCCAACTTCCTGTACTGTTCGTTCCAGGTTCCTTAACCCTTCGTTACATTTTCATTTTTTCGCCCTTCCCAGGTGTTATGTTTGTTCCCGGTAAACATGATCAGGGAAATGCCCTGAAGCCGGAATGAAGCTTTGATGACGCCTTCATGACGCCTTGATGAGGCTTTGATGAGCACAGGATGAAGCAAGAAACAAGCTACAATGAAGCCAGAATGAGCACAGGATGAAGCCGGAAACAGGCTACAACGAAGCAGGGATGACAAATAAAAAATTTAAGCACTTAACATGAATAAACACACAGGACAAGATTTTCAGCCAGGTAATTTAGGAGCAGGGCTTCGTTTGAAACGAAGTTTACTTAATTTCATCACCCAAACTACGCACATGAAGTTGATCCCCCTCCTGTTACTGCTGCTCAGCTCATTCGCCAATGCACAAAAAGCAGATATCCTTATCCGTAATGGCAGAATTTTAGACGGCACCGGCAACTCATGGGTATATGGAGATATAGCTGTGAAAGATGGGAAGATCATTAAAACAGGTAAGCTCGCTAACTGGGATGCGGCTAAAATCATTGATGCAGGCGGACTGATCGTTGCACCAGGTTTTATTGATGTGCATACGCATATTGAAGGCGAGGAAAAAAGAGCGCCTGAAGCATCCAATTTTATTTATGATGGCGTGACCACGGTAATCACCGGCAACTGCGGTTCTTCGGAAGTGAATATGGGAAAATATTTTTCAATGCTGGACAGCCTGAAACTTTCTATCAACGTTGCTTCTTTGATCGGCCATAATGATGTACGCAAAGCAGTGATGGGTTCTGCTAACCGCGATCCTACAGAAGATGAAATGAAAAGAATGGAAGCGATCGTTGACCGTGCCATGAAAGACGGTGCAGTAGGGCTTTCCACAGGCTTGATCTATATCCCGGGTACTTATTCCAAAACAGAAGAAGTGGTGCGCCTTGCTAAAGTGGCGTCAAAATACAATGGCATCTATACCAGTCACATGCGCGATGAAGGCGATAGTGTAACACAGGCAATAGAAGAGGCATTACATATTGGCCGTGAAGCAAAAATGCCGGTAGAAATTTCACATTTTAAATTGAGCGGACAACAAAACTGGGGCAGAAGCAAGGAAACATTACCGATGATCATGAAGGCTCGCGAAGAAGGACTGGATGTAACGATCGATCAGTATCCTTACACAGCCAGCAGCACTTCATTAAGCACGTTAATACCTGATTGGATACTGGCAGACGGACAGGACTCTATCAAAGCAAGATTGGAAAGGCCTGCCGTTAAAAAAGAAGTGGTGGCGTATATGCTGAAGAAACTGAAGAAAAGAAAGCTGAAACATTTTAGCTACCCGGTAGTAGCTTCTTACAGGGCAGATACTACTTTGAATGGCAAGAGTATTGAAGAAGCGAATCTTGTAAAAAATAGAAAACACGATGCAGCTACTGAAGCCGAAATGGTAATAGAGATGATGATGCAAGGTGGCGCAGGCATGGTGTTTCATGGCATGAGCGAAGATGATGTAAAGAACATTATGAAATACCCGTTCAATATGTTTGCAAGTGATGCCAGCATCCGCATATTCGGGCAGGGCGCACCACATCCGCGTGGCTATGGCACCAACGCAAGGGTATTATCAAAATATGTGCGTGATGAAAAAGTGTTGAGCCTGGAAGAAGCAGTTAGAAGAATGACCTCGCTACCCGCACAAAAATTTCAGTTGAAAGACCGTGGGCTACTGCGCGAGGGTTATGCTGCTGATATTGTGATATTTGATGAGAAAGAAGTGAAGGACCTTTCTACTTATGATAAGCCGCATCAATATTCAACCGGTTTTAAATATGTTTTAGTCAACGGGAAACTGACAGTGGAAAATGGCAAACACAATGGAACAAGGAGCGGACAGGTATTGACCGGCCCGGGCAAATCATCCTAAATAAATCATACCCTAAAACAATACACATGAGAAAATTGATCCTCGCACTTTTATTTTTTCCTCTATTTTCTATTGGAAGAAATTTTTCTGACTCAGTCCCTTCATTTGTAAAAGATAGTTTGGACAAATATGTAAACACCGCTTTACAGTTGTGGAAGATACCGGGCGTATCTGTATGCATAGTAAAAGATGGAAAGATCGTTGCCATGAAAGGATATGGCGTAACAGAACTAGGAACAAATAATAAAGTGGATGAAAATACTTTATTCATGATCGGCTCCAACAGCAAAGCATTTACTGCTACCATTGTTGCGCTACTGGATGCAGAGAAGAAATTATCTTTTGAAGATAAGGTGACTCAATGGGTACCTAATTTTAAAATGAAAGATCCCTGGGTGACCAAAGAAGCGATCATACGCGACCTGCTTTGCCACCGCCTGGGTATGCAAACTTTTCAGGGTGATTTTATGTTTTTTGATACCGACCTGAGCACAGATGATGTACTTCATAAATTTTCCTTGATGCAGCCTTCCTATAGTTTCCGTTCTAAATGGGGATATACAAATGCTGCTTTTTTAATGGCAGGACTGGCTTCGGGAAATGCCGCTCACAGCACCTGGCAGGATCTTGTGCGCACAAGAATATTTCAACCATTGGGCATGACAAGAAGCCTCGCTTTATCAAGTGAAATAACTTCTGCTACTAATAAAGCCACCGCACATTCAGTGGTGCATGGAGAGATCGTAAAAATTCCTTACGGGCAATTAGATAACCTTGCACCTGCAGGTGCCATCAGTTCTTCCGTGAATGATATGAGCAAATGGGTAATGATGCAATTGAACAATGGAAAGTTTGACGGCAAGACAGTGATCCCTGCAAGCGCCATCCAGCAAACAAGGGTACCACAATCTATTCTGGGCGATGCGAATCATTTATATAACGGCGGCCATTTTGCTTTATACGGAATGGGTTGGTTCCTGGAAGAATATGGCGGCAAGAAAATTGTTTCGCATACTGGCGGCGTAAATGGTTTTGTAACAAGCGTTACATTGATACCCGAAGAAAAATTAGGAATAGTTGTACTTACCAATACAGACCAGAACTCGTTTTATGAAGCATTGAAATGGGAGATCATGGATGCATATCTTGGATTCCCTTATCGCAATTACAGTTCTGTGTACCACGGGTTTGCTGACCGTCAAACAAAAGCTGAAGAGGATATAGAAAAGAAAAAGCATGACACCATTAGCATGCATCCTGCAACTGCCTTACCGCTATCTGCTTACACAGGAGAATTTGAAAATGATATCTATGGTGGTTTGAAGATCACAGTGGAAGGAGATCATTTGCGTGCGGCCTTTCAGCACCATGTTATGACAGGCAAGCTGGAGGCATTGGGTGGTAATCGTTTTTTCTGCACCTACAGCAATCCTACCTGGGGTACCAGCACGATACCATTTACGGTTACTAATGGCGCTGTTGAATCCGTTACGATTAAGGTTGCCGATTTTGTTGACTATATTCCTTATGAATTCAAAAAGAAAAAAGCCGGTAAATAATGAAAAAGATAATTGTTTGTTTTCTATTGATCGCCGTTTGCAGAAACCTGTCTGCACAAGATGCAGAGAAATTGCATTTCAAATCGGTGCTGGCAGATACACATAATGATTTCCTTTCCAAATCTGTTGAGAAAGGATATGCCATGGATGCCGACCTGCGCGGAAAAACAATGAGTGACCTTTCCCGCTGGAAAAAAGGTGGTGTGGACATACAGATCTTTTCGGTTTGGTGTGATGGCAACATGAAGAACCCTTTTTCTTATGCCAATATCCAAATGGATACTTTGTATGCAGTGATCAAAAGGAACCCGGATAAAATTGCATTGGCAGGAAATACCAAGGAATTGAAACGCGCTTTGAGAAAACATGAGCTTGCTGCGATGTTTGGTGTAGAAGGCGGCCACATGATTGAAAACAAACTGGAAAATCTCGACAGCTTATACAAACGAGGCGCTCGTTATATGACGCTTACCTGGAATAATTCCACTCCATGGGCAACCTCCGCCATGCAGGAAACTAATGGCAAAAATCCTAATCCTAAAAAAGGGCTGAATGATTTTGGCAAGGAGGTAATTAAGAGAATGAATGACCTGGGGATGATGGTAGATCTCTCACATGTGGGCGAGCAAACTTTCTGGGACGCGATCGCAACCACTACAAAACCTGTGATCGTTTCTCATAGCAGCGTGTATGCACTTTGCCCCGCTTTCAGAAATTTAAAAGACGACCAGATAAAAGCGGTGGCAAAGAATGGTGGCTTGATCAACGTAAATTTTTTCTCTGGCTTTATCGACAGCAATTATGAAAAAAGAAATATTGCTTTTGGTTTGAAACACAAAACCGAAATGGATTCATTAAAGAAGATCAACCCCGAGCCTTATTTTACAGATGAGTTTTTGTATTTCAAATACCCCCAGGAAGTGCAGTATATACGCCCGCCATTGTCAATGCTGATAGATCATATTGATTATATCGTAAAAATGGTGGGTGCAGATTACGTAGGGTTAGGATCTGATTTTGATGGCATCAATTCCGGGCCGCAGCAGTTAGACGATGTAACGAGTTACCCGTTGATCACGAAAGCATTACTGGAAAGAGGTTATAGTAAAAAAGATATCAGGAAGATATTGGGCGAGAATTTTATGAGAGTGTTTAAGGCGAATTGCAAATAAAAAGAATTACCGCAGAGGCGGGGAGACAGGGAGAAACGCCCGTCCGAATGGCGTAGCCGGGCGGGCAGAGATAGGGCGCTATTCAATTTTAACTCTGCGAACCTCCCTGTCTCCCCGCCTCCCCGGTGAAAAATTTTTGCTTCAAAGAAATATCGATCATGAAAAAAATACTTCTCTTAATCCTCCTTCCGCTTCAGCTAATCGCCCAAACTTCCAAAGAAGATATCCAGCGTTTTGAAAAAGAAGCAAAGCAAGTTACCATCATCCGCGACAACTGGGGCATTCCGCATATCTACGGAAAGACAGATGCCGACTGTGTATTTGGCCTGCTATATGCCCAATGCGAAGATGATTTTAAAAGAGTAGAAAGTAATTATATTGAACAACTGGGCAGAACCAGTGAAGTAAAAGGAGAAAGCAGTTTATATGCCGACCTGCTGATGAAATTAGTAGTAGATTCTGCCGGCGCTGTGGCAGATTATCAAAAAAGCCCGGCCTGGTTAAAGCAATTATTAATCGCTTTTGCCGATGGCGTGAATTATTATCTCTACAAACATCCTGAAACAAAACCCGCGCTGCTTTATCATTTCAAACCCTGGTATCCATTGATGTTCACTGATGGAAGCATTAACGCAATCAGTAGCGGCGGTGTGACAGCTAATGAACTAAGAAATTTTTATTCCGGTGATGCAACCCCTGTGGCAGTTATCGCACAACCCTACCAGGATGAGAAACAGATCGGCTCAAACGGTTTTGCCATTGCACCTTCTAAAAGTGCATCGGGAAATGCGATCTTATATATTAACCCACATGTAACTTTTTATTTCCGTCCCGAAGTGCAGATGGTGAGTGAAGCAGGCTTGAATGTGTACGGTGCAGTTACCTGGGGGCAATTCTTCGTGTACCAGGGATTTAATGAACATTGTGGGTGGATGCATACTTCAAGCGCTACGGATGTATCTGATGCGTATATTGAAAAGACCCAGAAGAAAGGTGATTCATTATTTTACGAATATGACAAAACATTGCGCCCTGTTAAGCGCGAGACTATCATCATGAAATATAAAAGTGGTGATGCCATCCTGTCTAAATCAATCCCGGCATTGTTTACACACCACGGCCCCATCATGGCAAAACGAAATGGCCAACTACTGAGCGTGAAAAGTTATAACCGTTCCATGAGCTCTTTGATTCAATCATGGCAACGTACCAAGAGCAAAGGTTTTGAAGATTATAAAAAAGCGATGGGACTTTTATCAAACACCTCTAATAATACTGTTTTCGCAGACGATAAAGGGAATATCGCTTACTGGCATGGCAATTTTATGCCGAGAAGGGATACGGCTTATGATTGGTCGAAACCTGTGGACGGTTCTACCAGCGCTACCGAATGGAAGGGATTGCATACCGTTGATGAAGTGATACATGTTTATAATCCTGCTTCTGGTTTTATTCAAAACTGTAACTCTACTCCTTTCACTGTGTCAGGCAGCAGCAGCCCCAAGAGAGAAAATTATCCTGCGTATATGTCGCCCGATGAAGAAAATTTTCGTGCGCTGAATGCAGTAAGATTATTAAGTAACACCAATGGTTTTACAATTGATAAAATGATCAGCACCGGTTATGATACACACCTCACTGCATTTGAATCGTTGATACCAGCCTTAATAAAAGCATACCAAACATTACCTGCAAATGATGCCACTGCCATTGCATTAAAAGAAGCGATCGGAATATTGAAAGACTGGAACCTCGCGAGCAGCGAGCCTTCTATTGCCACTACACTCGCCATTGAATGGGCGCAAAAGCTAATGCAGAAGATACAGCAGTCAAGGCCTGCTGGAGTGCGTACAGGGTTTATTGAACGTGTGAACTTCTTTGCAAGCACTGCCAAGCCACAGGACCTGTTGCAACCACTACAAGCCGTATTAAAAGAGTTGCAGCAGAAATTCGGCGGATGGAAAATAGCATGGGGCGAGATCAACCGTTACCAAAGGCTTACCGGAAATGTTGATGAGACATTTGATGACAAGCAGCCAAGCATACCAGTTGGCAGGGTTTCTTCAACCTGGGGTTGCCTCCCCTCTTTCAACAGTCGCATTCTTCCTAACACACAAAAAAGATATGGCTACAACGGTAGCAGCTTTATTTGCGCCATAGAATTTGGAAAAAAAGTAAAAGCCAAATCATTGCTGACCGGTGGCGAAAGCGGGCATCCCGAATCAAAACATTTTGGCGACCAGGCAGAGATGTATGCAAAAGGCGAGTTTAAAGAAGTGTTGTTTTATAAGGAGGATGTGTTGAAGCATATGGAGAAGACGTATCATCCGGGGGAGTAGTCCAGGAAAGTTACCAGTTGCTGGTTGCTAGTTACCAGTTCGTAAGTACCGGTAACTGGCATCCGGGAACCAATGATTATCTTTTTACTTCCCTTATATGATACTCCTGAATCAACGCCGGTGTCTCAGGTGTTAATGTAAAACTCACTTGTATGTTTGCCTTCTCGCCTTCAATAATAAAATAACCGCGCATCTGGTTTTCGGGAACTACTTCTCCTACTCGAATGATCTTTCCTGCTTTATTGAAAATATCAGTCGCTTCTTTTTCTAATGATTCAGTAAAATAATCCATAAAGAAGTTCACCGCGAAGATGCCACTGGCTTGTGCGTTTTTCCAATTGGGTAATAATTTCATCAACCCCGCCTGCCTTTCTTTTAATATGGCTGAAGCAGGCAATTGCCGTGGTTGCAATTGTGCAGCTCTCACCAATGTATCCAATACTCTTATGTTTACAACACCTGTTGGAGCATAAGTAACATTGGCAAATAATATCACTCCAATACCATATTCCGGCATAATGCGCCAGTTGCTGCCAAAGCCGGGGAGTCCGCCGCTATGCGCGATCATTACTCGTCCATCACAGTCTTTTGTCCAACCCAAGCCATAACAATACCCCGTTGCTATCGGGCAAGTGCGCCCATCGGGATATTTATAATCGGCAGTTAAAGCACCAAAGCGCCAGGGCTGGTGCATCTCACGTATAGAGCTTCTTTTAACCGGGCCATTATCTGCATCATCACGCGGAGGCCATGCAGATTGATGCAAGGCAACGTATTTACTAAAAGATTCTACTGAAGTGATCATACCGCCCATCGAACCATAAATACCATCGTGCAATAAAGCTTCTTCTCTCCAGTTATTATTGATCCAGCGGTAACCATGCGCCAATTCATTGGCCGGAACTTTCGTGTATTCCCATTCTGCCTGCGGCATACCCAATGGCTTCCATATATTTTTTGCAATATATTCTTCGTAAGAAACGCCGGATACTTTTTTAATGATATAACCCAGCATCGTAAATCCGAGATTACTGTATTCATACTGCAAGCCGGGATCATTGGAAAAAGAAATTCCTCTTTTGATCAGTTCAATTAATTGCGCATCAGTGTTAGCTAACTGGCGGTCGCCCCAGGGATTGTCTTCCGGGAAACCTGCCGAATGGCTCATCAGATTTTTTATGGTGATGGCTGGTGCGTCTGAAGTCAGCTGTTGCCCTTTCATTTCAGGGATATACATATATACCGGGTCATCCAGTTTCAGTTTTCCTTCATCGCGAAGTTTGAGGATGGCCATGGCTGTAAAGCTTTTGGACATAGATGCAATGCGGAACATGGAACTGGTGGTGGCAGGTATTTTCTTGTCGATATCAGTATAGCCGCCGCTGCCGGAGTATACGAGTTTACCATCTAACATGATACCAAATGAATAACCCGGAAAATGATTCTTCTCGGCATACTCTTTATATATTTTTTCTACTGCCGAGAAGAGAGGTTCAATTTTCTTCAAACGGCTCTCATCGGTGAAATGTGGAGGTTGGTAAGATGTTTTTGTTTGACTGGTTGCATTTGACAGAATCATTAAAGAAACTGCTGTTAAAATTGTCTTGAACATGATTTGTTTGATTTAATGATTCGCTTGATTTTAAAATTACAGTTTGGTTCACCGCAGAGGCGGGGAGGCGGAGAGGTTCGCTGAGCTAAGACTCAGTCAAACATAATGATCTCTGCGCTTCTCTGCGTCTCTGCGGTAAAAATTATTAATAAGCAACCAACTTCCTCACATATTCATCCAACCTGCTCTTTGCTAAAAATTGTTTTTCCAATTCCAGATTAAATGGAACAGGTGTATCTAACGATGCACAGCGCAATACAGGCGCATCCAGTAATTCAAAGCAATGTTCACTGATCCAGGCGCTGACCTCTCCACCAATACCTCCTTCCAAAGTATCTTCATGCAGTATCAATACTTTACCTGTTTTAGCAACGGTTGCTTTTATTGCATCATGATCTAATGGTAACAATGTGCGCAGGTCGAGTATCTCTATTGAAATATCTGTATGCTGCTCTGAATATTCCATCGCCCAATGAACACCTGCGCCATAAGTGATGATGCTGATATCCACTCCATCATTCACGATTTTAGCTTTCCCAATTTCTATTTCATAATATTCATCCGGCACCGGCCCGCTGATACTGCGGTATAATGCTTTGTGTTCAAAAAACAGAACGGGGTTGGGATCATTGATCGCAGCGATCAGCAAACCTTTTGCATCCTGCGGCGAAGAAGGATACACCACTTTCAATCCCGGCACATGCGTGAACCATGCTTCATCGCTTTGCGAATGAAAAGGCCCGGCGCCCACACCTCCGCCTGTTGGCATTCGTATCACAACATCTGCCGCTTGTCCCCAGCGATAATGGATCTTCGCTAAATTATTCACGATCTGGTTAAATCCCACCGTTACAAAATCAGCAAACTGCATTTCCATCACGCTTTTATATCCTTCCAAACTCAGTCCCAGCGCCGCTCCTACAATAGCGCTTTCACAAAGTGGCGTATTGCGTACGCTTTCTTTTCCAAATTCTTCCACAAAACCTTCGGTGATCTTGAATGCACCGCCGTATTCTGCAATATCTTGTCCCATTAAGATCAGGTTCGGATGTTGTCGCATAGACTGACGTAATCCGTCTTGAATTGCGTTCACAAATCTCTTCTCTGAAACGGGGACTTCATGAACCGGCAACTCCTGCCCGACTATGTCATTCAGGCGGGGGTAACTGGTAACCGGCAACCGAAAGTAAACATCATTGAGCTCTTCTTGTATATCAGGCACAATCTCTTTCGCTTGCGCAGCTGTTTTCAATTCAGTTTCTATATATGCTTTGAGCTCATTCCTGATATCCGCCACTCCCATTTCATTGATCACACCTTCAGCCACTAAAAATTGTTCGTAATTTTTTACAGGGTCTTTTCTTCCCCATTCTTCAAATAATTCTGCAGGAACATATTTTGTACCGCTGGCTTCTTCATGCCCGCGCATACGGAACGTCATACATTCTACGAGATAAGGCTTTTGATTTTTGATGCAGTATTCACGCACGCCTTTAATGGTATCATACACGCCTAAAATATTATTGCCATCAATCCGCACACCTTCCATTCCATAGCCTTTGGCTTTATCAACTAAATATTCGCAGCGGTATTGTTCGTTTACCGGAGTGCTTAAACCATATCCATTGTTTTCAATGATAAAGATCACAGGCAGGTTCCACACAGCAGCCACATTCAATGCCTCATGAAAATCTCCTTCGCTGGTACCGCCATCACCCGAGTAAGCAAGCGATACTTTATTTTCTTTTTTGAGTTGATAGGCCAGCGCCACTCCATCTGCAATTGCTAACTGAGGGCCAAGGTGCGAGATCATCCCGCAGATAAAATGTTCCTTGCTTCCAAAATGAAAACTTCTTTCACGGCCTTTGCTATAACCTTCTTTGTTGCCCTGCCATTGCATGAATAACTGATGCAACGGCATCCCGCGTGAAGTAAAAACACCCAGGTTTCTGTGCAGGGGCATGATCCATTCATCTTTCTGCAGAGCAAGCGTGCTGCCCACTGCAATGGCTTCCTGCCCGATCCCACTAAACCATTTACTCACTTTACCCTGCCGCAATAACAGCAGCATCTTTTCTTCAATCATTCGTGGAAGAAGTAAGTGCCTGTAGATATTGATGAGCTCATCGTTGGATAAAGAAAATCTATCGAAGTGCATATTTTTTGTTTAATTCTGTTTATAGCAGAAGGGACACAAAGGACATAAGGGACATTTATTGTTAACTGGATCAGGTAAACT
The DNA here is from genome assembly GCA_903884185.1 of uncultured Chitinophagaceae bacterium. Taxonomy (GTDB): domain Bacteria; phylum Bacteroidota; class Bacteroidia; order Chitinophagales; family Chitinophagaceae; genus CAISDV01. Next base: position 86,364 of record CAISDV010000122.1, read on the forward strand.
TACAACTTCTAAGATACTTGTATTTTTTGTTTGACTTTATTCAAAATAAAAAAGCCGCCCGGTATTAGGGAGCGGCTGTTTATATTATTTGAGTAAGATCAATTCCTGTTATTGCCAAAACGCATCAGCAAACGCAGTATTTCCATGTACAGCCAAATAAGCGTTACCAATAAACCAAATGCCCCATACCATTCCATGAATTTTGGAGCGCCCTGTTCTGCGCCTTCTTCAATCAAATTAAAATCCAGTATCAGCTTCAATGCAGCGATGCCTATTATAAACAAACTGATACCGATCCCTAATGCACTTGAATCATACATAAATGGCATATCCACTCCAAACAGCCTCAATACAAACCTCAGCATATAGAACATAAGGATACCCACCATCGACAAATAAATCACACTTTTCAATTTTTCTGTTGCCTTGATCACCCTGAAATTATACAAAATAAACATCGCAATAGCTACTCCGAAGGTGAGTCCTACTGCCTGCATAATAATGCCCGGATAGTTTTTGCTGAATGCACCATTCACCAAAGCAGATAGTCCTCCGATACACAGCCCTTGCAGCAAACCATACGCCGGGGATAGGTAAGGTGCCCACTCAGGTTTATTACGAATAACTATTGCCGTGATTAATCCTCCAATAGCACCTACAATCATCCAAATTAAAACTGTTGAGTAAGAACCTGTAACATCAGCCTGGTATAAATGCCAGCTATATGCAGCGCCGCCAATTACCATCAGCATTAAAAAACCGAATTTATTTATTGCACCGCGAACACTCATTGTTCCCTGTAGTGTTGCTTCGCGTGCAGAGCTCCTGTCGAATATTTTTTGTGTGAGGGTAGGGTTCCCTGATTTAAAAAGTTCCATATTAAAATTTTAAGGATACAAAGTTAGCAGAAGTAAAATAAATTTCATCGTTAAAACTAATTCAAACGCTTGAGGCCGGGATAGTGATCCACCGTTTCAAAAACATAGTCGGGATGCTGCTTTAAAAGATTGATAAAGTGAGAAAGTGAATCTGCATATGCAGGGTCGCGGAACATCCTGTCGTGCGTGAGTATCACCACATGGTTCCTGGTATGTACCTGGTGTTTTGAAAGAGCGCTATCCACCATGGCAGCCAGTTTTTCGGGGCTTTGCACGGGAAAGGCAGTCTTGCGGTTGAAATCCCATTCCACATCCCAACCTATCACATTATAACCTGCACTGTCTAACAGGTTGCAAACATTCTTTACCAGGTGTGTACTCTTCACTTCGCCGTTTCTTACCCAGGCACTATTACCCGGCAGCCGCACAATTTTATAGGGCACGTTGAGGCTTTCCTGGTTCTTCAAGAAATCTTCTTTTGCCATTTCGGGATGCTGGTAGAAGAACCTGTATTTTTCATTGGCATGTGTATAGCTATGGTTCGCCAGCAATAAATGCGGGTAGCTTTGCCTGATCATACTCACGATCTTAGCGCCGTCTGATTTGCCTGCTGCGTGTAATCCCACCATAAAAAAACTGGCTTTCACACCCAGTTGCCTGCATAGCTCAACACAAGTGGTGGTACCGTTTTGAGGGCCGTCATCAAAGGTCAGGTAGATATATTTTTTAGTGCTGTCATAGGTAACAGGCTTCCATACAAACTGGTTCATACTGTCGAGATGGGCCTTTTCAGCAGCAGCCTTCTTCTTCAGTTCAGTCTCATCCCTGAACGTGTTGTTGCAGGCCACAATGCCCACAAAAACCACCAGTGCCATCCATTGCATCCTGTTCATCCCTACGATCATTATCTCAAAAATTTGAGGCTAAGTTAGTGTTTGAACGGTTTAACTGTTCATAAAAAGGGAAAATACGCTGTTAATTGAACGCTTCATATACTTAACTTAGCTGCCAACAATTTTTACGATGAGCAGAAACGAGCAATTATTACAGGATGTGGTGATCAAGTTTGCGGGCGACAGTGGCGATGGAATGCAACTGACGGGGCAGCAATTCACGAACAATACAGCCATGCTGGGAATTGACCTGGCAACTTTCCCGGATTTTCCGGCGGAGATACGTGCACCACAAGGCACACTGCCGGGCGTGAGTGGATTCCAGATACATTTTTCATCCAATAAAGTTTTTACGCCCGGTGATCTTTGCGATGTATTGGTGGCGATGAATGCTGCTGCATTGAAATCAAATTTACACGGGCTGAAACCCGGCGGTAAGATCATTGCCAATATTGATGGGTTTGATACGAAGAATTTGAGGTTGGCCAATTATTCCGATGGTATCAACCCATTGGAAGACGGCAGCCTTGATAGTTATGAAGTGACGAGAGTGGATGTGACAAAACTTACACGCGAGTCTTTAAAAGATTTTACCGACCTGGGTACAAAAGAACGCGATCGTGCCAAGAACATGTTTGTATTGGGTTTTATTTACTGGATGTATAACCGCGACCTGGACAATACGATTGGTTTCTTAAAAGAAAAATTCGGGAAGAAAGAAACGATCCTGCAAAGCAATATCAAAGTGTTGCAGGCGGGTTATAATTATGGCGACACGACAGAAACATTTACTTCGAGATACCGCGTAGAAAAAGCAAAGATGCCTCCTGGTTCTTATCGCAGCATCATGGGCAACCAGGCATTGACCTATGGGTTGATTGCAGCCAGCGAAAAAAGTGGGCTTCCTATATTTTTAGGTAGTTATCCTATTACACCTGCTTCTGATATTTTACATGAGCTGAGCAAGTATAAGAATTTTAATGTGCGCACTTTCCAGGCCGAAGATGAAATTGCGGCCATCACTTCAGCCATTGGTGCGAGTTATGGCGGATTGATTGGAATCACTACTACCAGCGGACCGGGCATGGCATTAAAAGCGGAGGCCATGGGATTGGCGGTGATGCTTGAGATACCATTACTCATTATTAATATTCAACGCGGAGGCCCATCAACAGGATTACCAACAAAGACAGAGCAAAGCGACCTGTTACAGGCATATTATGGAAGGAATGGCGAATGCCCAATGCCTATTATTGCTTCTTCTACTCCGAGCGATTGTTTTGATGTAGCATATGAAGCTATTCGCATTGCGGTTCAGCATATGACACCCGTTATTTTATTGAGTGATGGATTTATTGCCAATGGAGCCGAGCCCTGGAAATTTCCAGCGAGTGCCGACCTTCCAAAAATCGAAGTGAAGTTTAAAACCGAACTAGGACATGGTGAAGAAAAATTCATGCCTTATTTACGCGATGAAAAATTAGCTCGTCCATGGGCTATTCCAGGAACACCGGGATTGGAGCATCGCATTGGCGGATTGGAAAAACAAAATATCACAGGTAATGTAAGTTATGAACCTGATAACCATCAACTGATGGTGAAGATCAGGCAGGAGAAAGTAGATAAGATAGCAGATTATATTCCTGAGCAGAAAATTGATAGTGGCCCTGAAAAAGGAAAAGTATTGGTGGTGGGCTGGGGTTCAACATATGGTGCTATTAAGAGTGCTGTGCTGGAATTGCAGGCTGAAGGGCATTCTGTGAGCCATGCACATATTCGTTATATGCGGCCTTTCCCAAAAAACCTTGGAGATATATTAAAGAATTTTGAACACATCCTAATGCCCGAGATCAATAACGGGCAACTGATCAAGATCATCCGCGATCAATATATGGTAGATGCAAAAGGATATCATAAGATCATGGGTATTCCTATTACAAAAACGGAGTTAGTGGATGTGTTGAAGAAGATGTTGTAATCAACCGCTTGTTCAACTTTTGATCCTAAATTAGCGTTTCAGTAATTTTGTAAAGTTCATCCCTCCTGAATATCTGCGTAACGATATTTTATTTATGCGCAGGGTAAAATACCTCTCATTTGTATTAAGCATTTTGTTTGAAGGCGAACAATAGCATTCGTTTTCACTACAGATAATTAAACATTTGAAAGTAAATGCCCGATCATAAGCCTATATATAAGACATATTTTTTTATTGATGAAAGTGGCGATCCTGTTTTCTATGGTAACCATAAAAAAATACTTTCTGGCACAAAAGGGTTTCAGCCTTATCTCATAATTGGCATGATAGAGACTACCAATAGAAAAGTGTTGCGCAAAGCTGTAATGGGCTTCATAAATAATATCAAAGCCGATAGCTTATACAATACGATTTCGTCTGTTGCTGTTGACAAAAACTGGTATGTTCACGCTCGCAATGATCATCCCGAAATCAGGGCTAAATTCTTTGAGCTAATCCGGAACATAAAAGGATATAAAGCTCATATTGTAATAGCTAAAAAAGATCTGGGCATTTTTAATAGTAACCATAACAATGATCCAACTAAATTTTACTTTGATGTTTTACATCATTTATTAAACGGCAGATTACATAACACTCAATGCCAATAGATGTTATATTTATCCCAACGGGGTAATAATTCAATGCATAAATTTCAAAATGCAGTTGACAAAGCATTGTCAGCCCGAGAAACAGGCACAGCAGGCAACATTTCATACAACCTGAAAATTGTGCCAAGCGCTGAAATGCCTGAACTAAGCATTATTGATTATTTGATTTGGGCAGTACAGAGAAAATTATTGAAGGGGGAAAGCAGGTATTTTGATGCCCTTAAAAGCAAATATGAAACTATCCTTAACTTGTATAACGAGGATGAGGAACAATAAAATAAAAAAGCTAAAAAATTTTTTTGCCCCCGTGCCAGCAGCCATCACATATTCGCCCAGTGCCTGCTGCATCAAACGGTACGGGCGGATACTATACAATGCCAAACTCAATATCATATACCAGGTTCCACCAGCAAGTAGGTATAAAGCGTTGTAAACAATATCCCATCCCGTGTATAAATGTTGTGTAGTTAATACCAGCACCAGCAAGGCGGCAATGCCGATAGAGGTGGCACGCGCGCCATATACCCCGATCATTGAAAAGAAAAAGCAGGACGCTATCAGTAAAACGCCAAACAGCCAATGAACATGAATGGCAAAGCCGGCCATCAACGCAACGATAAAAATAATTCCATTGCAGATGAGCAGGCCATTGCGCCGATGATGAATAGGCCCTGGATTATCGGTAACGCTTGCCGACAATGCCCCCAGGGAAACAGCGAGTCCCGGTAACAGAAGATCATAATACCCGAACACAAGCGCAGGAAGCAATATGGCTACCGTCATCCTGATGCCTTCGCTTAGGTAATGACTGCTAATAAAACTTCGGTATTCTTTTATATAATCCATGCCTGCATAAAGATAGTTTCAAATTATTTTTGATATTTATGAAACTTCCGTGCCGGAAGCTGAAAACATTTATATGGATATAGAACAACTCCGGGAATATGCACTGAGCAAACCCGATGCCGAAGAAACGCTTCCCTTTGGGCCCGATACACTGGTGTTTAAAGTAAATGGCAAAGCGTTTTTATTAGCAGGATTGGAACACGAGCCTTTGCAGTTCAATGTAAAATGCGATCCCGATGAAGCCATTGAATTAAGAGAAAGATATCCAGCCGTTATTCCAGGCTATCACATGAATAAAAAACACTGGAACAGCATCATTGTAGATGGCAGCTTGTCCACCAAACAATTGCGCCAGTTCATTGATGCATCTTACGATCTTGTAAAAGGCAATAAAAAGAAATAATAAACCACTATTTTTAGTTCTCCTAAAACAATACACATGAAAGAACTTTTCGCTGCCACCGATTTACAAGAAGTATTGCAAAGAATTGACAAACTAAAGCCTGATACGCAAAGGCTATGGGGCAAAATGGATGCATCACAAATGCTGGCACATTGCAATGCTGCGATGGAAGTAGCCATTGGAGAAAAGTTTCCGCCACAGGTATTTATTGGAAAACTATTGGGAGGCCTTGTGAAAAAATCATACCTGGGCGAAAAGCCTTTTCCAAAGAACAGCCCTACAGATAAAAGTTTCATCATGACCGGAAAAAAAGATTTTCAAAAAGAAAAAGAAAATCTGAAACAAATCCTTACCCGATTTTCTGAAGGCGGTGCAGCAAAATGCACTACACACCGTCATTCTTTTTTTGGAAAGATGACTTCCGAAGAATGGAGCATCTTAATGTACAAACACATCGACCACCATTTGAGGCAGTTTGGTGTTTGATCACTTCTTTTTTTCCAACGCTTTATAATATTTGCAAACAGGTTTTATTCCGCAGGTATCGCACTTGGGGCTCCGCGCCACGCAAACATAGCGCCCATGCAGGATGAGCCAGTGATGGGCTTTATGGATCAATGCTTCCGGTATATTTTCTATCAATTGTTTTTCTGTTGCCAACGGCGTTTTTGCACCAACGGTTAAGCCAATCCTTGCGCTTACGCGGAATACATGCGTATCAACAGCCATATTGGGCTGTTGGTCGATCACACTCGTGATCACATTTGCTGTTTTTCTTCCAACACCGGGTAGCTCCACTAATTCATCCACTGTCATTGGCACTTCGCCATGAAACTTTTTCATGAGCATCTGTGCCATACCGATCAGGTGTTTGGTCTTATTGTTTGGATAAGAAATACTTTTGATCAACGGGAACAATTCATCAATTGTGGCAGCCGCTAATTTTTGCGGAGTAGGATATTTTTTAAAGATGGCGGGAGTGGTCATGTTCACACGAACATCTGTGCATTGCGCCGAAAGAATAACAGATACTAATAATTGAAAGGGGCTATCATACACCAGTTCTGTTTCCGCATTGGGTGCCTGGTGCTGGAAATAATCGATTACAAAATCGTAGCGCTCTTTCTTTGTCATAGAGCTAAGATAGTATCAGTTGCCGGTTACTGGTTACTAGTTAAGAGGGACTGGAAACTGGTAACCCCCTCCTGAATGACGTAGTCGGGCAGGAGTAACTGGCAACCGATTTTATTTCTTTCCGTCCTTGGCGTATTTTAATATCGCATCAATAGACGCCTGGCCGGGAGAACGGCTCTTCTTCTTCAACTCACTCAACTGCTTCATACCACGCCTGAACATATCCATCTCTTTCCGAAGCTCGGGGTCTTCTTTGAGTGTTTGTTCGATCGCCAGTTGTAATATGGGCGAAGCCTCCCCATGAAGGAATAGCATCAATTGTTCCTCTGTAAATTTCTCCATAAAAAAATTGAAAATGCAATACTAAATATACCGTTTCCGGATGTATTGGGGGTTAGCTATCCTTAAAACGGTAGGAAGTATAAATTATTGCTGAAAAGCTCAGTTTTTTGGGGTTGGGTCATCCATCATATAGATGTCTTCCCCGTCTTTTTTCATCATATAACGCTCTCTGGCAAACTTCTCCAATGCGGCGGCATTATTCTGCAGGTCGCCAAGCTCTTTTTTGGCTTTTTCGATCTCCTGTTCGTAGTAGTGTTTCTTGGTTTCAAGGCCTTTCAGCTCTTGTTTTCTATCCCATTGGGTAAACACATCTTTCTGGTCGAAGAATAACATCCATACCACGAAGAAGGCTGCACACAGCAGGTACTTGTTCATGAGTATGGATGTTATTTTTTTCATATTATCTAATCAACAAAACTCGTATGAATGATCGCAACTGCCAAGAGGCAATTATCAACAGCTGTTATTTACCGAATTTGATCTTTCCTTTTGGATAGATTCCGGTAGCGCCCAATGCTTCTTCAATACGGATCAACTGGTTATACTTTGCAATACGGTCCGTCCTTGATGCTGAGCCGGTTTTGATCTGCCCGCAATTCAAAGCCACAGCCAAATCTGCAATAGTTGTGTCTTCTGTTTCACCACTACGATGGCTCATGATCGTATTATATCCATTGTGCTGTGCCATGGTAACGGCATTGATGGTTTCGGTGATGGTGCCGATCTGGTTCACTTTTACAAGCAAGCCATTCGCAATGCCTTTATCAATACCCGTTTGTAAACGTTCTACGTTTGTAACGAACAGGTCATCACCTACCAGTTGTACTTTGTTGCCAATGGTTTCTGTCAATGCCTTCCAGCCATTCCAGTCATCCTCTGCCATACCATCTTCTACAGACACGATAGGATATTTCTTCACCCAGCTTTCCCAGTATTTCACCAATTGGTCGCTGCTCATTTCTTTGCCACTGCTTTTATGGAATACATATTTTTTCTTCTTCGCATCCCAGAGTTCGCTGTTGGCAGCATCCATGGCTATCACGATCTGTGAACCTGTTTTATAACCCGCAGCAGAAATGGATTCAAGAACTGTTTCTATTGCTTCTTCATTGCTTTGGATGTTGGGTGCAAAACCACCTTCATCACCCACATTGGTGCTGTAACCTTTTTTCTTTAGCACACTTTTCAACACATGAAATATCTCCACTCCCCAGCGCAATCCTTCGCTAAAACTTGTCGCGCCAACAGGCATGATCATAAACTCCTGGAAATCTATTTTATTATCAGCATGTGCACCACCATTTAAAATATTCATCATCGGCATGGGCAATGTCTTTGCGTTTGTGCCGCCGATATAACGATACAATGGAAGCCCAGCTTCTTCTGCCGCTGCTTTTGATACTGCCATGCTTACCGCGAGAATAGCATTGGCGCCTAGCTTGGCTTTGTTGGGTGTGCCATCCAAATCGATCATTACCTGGTCGATGGCTGCCTGTTGTGCTACATCATGACCAACCACCGAATCGGCAATAATATCATTCACATTTTTTACGGCTTTTAAAACTCCTTTGCCGCCGTATTTCTTTTTGTCGTTATCACGCAGCTCCACTGCTTCGTGAATACCGGTGCTGGCGCCGCTTGGAACGGCTGCCCTGCCCATGGCGCCGTCGTCTGTGAGAACTTCTACTTCTACTGTTGGGTTGCCGCGACTGTCTAATATCTGCCGCGAGTGTACTTCAATAATGTAACTCATGTTTGCTTGCTTTTGTTTGGTTGCTGAATATTTTTTGTTACGAACTTTTGTTTTTCATGGCGACTGTGTTGCGTCGCACTCTTCAGGTTTTTGTTCATTGTTGCTCTTTTTTTACCGGAGAGACAGGGATCCCGAAATTTCGGGAGGAGAGAGACGCAGAGTATATCTCCCCGAAACTCCCCGCCTCTGCGGCTCTGCGCTAAAACTATTTTGTCAATTCTCTAAACACTTCTTCCAGGCTCTGCCCTTCGGTTTGCAAAGAAACAATATTCAGGTTGTGTTGCAAAGCCAGTTCCAGTAATTGCCTGCGCACCTTCTCAGGCTGCATGGTGCGTATCACAAAATAAGAGCCTCGCGGCTGTTCTATGCTGATCACATCATTCAATGCTTTTAATTTATCTACAGCCTCTTCCCTGAACTCCACTTTTACCACATGCGTTTCATTGTTTCCCTGTTGCAGGTTGGCCAATGTATCATTCGCAGCAATCTCTCCTTTATTGATAATAATAACACGGTCGCACACTGCTTCCACTTCCTGGAGTATATGCGAAGAGAACAATACCGTTTTATTTTTCCCTTGTTGTTTAATCACATTCCTGATCTCGATGATCTGGTTCGGATCCAGTCCGCTGGTGGGTTCATCAAGTATCAATACTTCCGGATCATGTACCAATGCCGCTGCCAGTCCTGTTCTTTGTTTGTATCCTTTGGAAAGTTGCCCGATCTTTTTTTTGCTTTCGGTAGCTAAGCCCGTCAATGCTATTACTTCTTCGATCTTTTTTTTACTGTCCTTTATTTTATGCACTCCTGCAACAAAAGCAAGGTATTCCCTCACATACATATCATAATACAATGGGTTGGATTCGGGCAGATAGCCGATCTTTTTCTTTACAGTGATGGGGTCTTGCTGTACATCCAATCCGCAGACTTTGGCGGTACCTCCATCAGCTTGCAGGTAACCGGTAATGATCTTCATGGTGGTACTCTTCCCGGCGCCGTTAGGTCCAAGAAAGCCAACGATCTCTCCCTTATTTACTTTGAAGGAAATATCATTCACTGCTTTCTGTGCGCCATAAATTTTCAGTAAACCTGCCACTTCAATCGACATTTTCCGGGAAATTTTTTCAAACCTACAGTAATTGTGGCATTGAAGGAAATAGAGATGGTAAAGAAAGGTTATAATCGGTTGCATCTGGTTGCTAGTTACCGGTTACCAGTTGCTGGTTACTGGTTACTAGTTTGTATCGATTTCTTAACCAGTAACTAGAAACTAGCAACCAGTAACTTATTCCTCAGTATATTCTCCTTTTAAAGCGTAATATCCAAATATCACCAACCCAATAGCGATCGGTATAAAAACAATAATAAACACTCCCCACTGGATCTTGGTATCTATCACAGGTTTTTTTGCGATCTCACTGGCAGCAGTTTTGATCAGGTAATAAATGGCCAATGGCCCTGCCACCATCCACAAAACACCCAATGCTTTTTTTAACTGGTTCATATAATTATTTTAAAAGATTTTGAATTAGTCGGTTGTATTGGGTTTTATTTTTTCACTGATATATACTGCTCCGATCACAAGGCAGATGGATGCAACGATAACAGGATACATCAACCCCGCCAGTTTATTATCACTGTACATTGTTGCGAGCAGTGTTGCAATAAACGGCGTTAATCCGCCAAACACACCATTACCAATATGGTACGGCAGACTCATAGATGTATAACGTATCCTTGTTGGGAAGAGTTCTACCAGGAATGCCGCGATAGGACCATAGACCATGGTGACATACAATATCATAATAAATACAATGAATACCAGCCTCCAGTAATCTCCATTACCCATTGTTTTGGCGATCTTAATATCGGGCTTTAGTGTTTTTTTGCCTTCCATTGCATACGCTGTATCCGTCTTTGTTTCAGCTACCGACATACCATCTTCATACACTGTTTTGGTAATTGTTTTTACCAGTGTATCGTTTGCATTAGGAAGAATAGTGAACACTTTTTTGATCTCTTTTTTCTGTGTGAGTTCCACTCTTGCACCAACATCTGTGGTAGTCAATAATTGCCCAAAGAGTAAATGATAACTAATGATAGCGAGGAACATCCCACTCAGCATGATCCACTTTCGTCCTATCTTATCGCTCAACGCGCCAAACACTACAAAGAATGGAGTGGCAAATAATATGGCCCAGATAATAATAGTACGTGATTGATCAAAATCAACTTTACATGAATTTTCAATAAATGATTGTGCGTAGAATTGTCCGGTGTACCATACAACACCTTGTCCCATAGCTGCGCCAAACAATGCCAGCAATACAATTTTCAAATTGGTTTTATTTCCAAAACTTTCTTTGAGTGGGTTGAGGCTTGTCTTGCCCGCTTCTTTCAATTTGCTGAACAGTGGAGATTCTTTCATCTTCAAGCGGATGTAGATCGATACGCCCACTAACACGATCGAAACAAGAAAAGGAATTCTCCAGCCCCAATCGTTGAATTTAGCAATAGATTTTGCTGGATCAGCATCGAGGCTATGACGCGTAAGCAATATCACCCCCAATGAAATGAATAAGCCAAGTGTGGCGGTGGTCTGTATCCAGGAAGTAAAATATCCACGTCTTCCCGCAGGTGAATGTTCTGCTACATATGTTGCGGCGCCTCCATATTCGCCACCCAGTGCAAGCCCCTGCATTAAACGCAATATCAAAACAATTATAGGTGCAGCAAAACCAATGCTTTCATAATTGGGTACACAACCAATGGCAAATGTGGAACCGCCCATGATGACAAGCGTGAGCAGGAAAGTATATTTTCTTCCAACAATATCACCGATCCTTCCAAACACCAGCGCGCCAAAAGGCCGTACAATAAAGCCCGCAGCAAACGTTGCCAATGTAGAAAGTAACGCAGCCGTTGGGTTTGTCTTCGGAAAAAATTGCCCCGCAATAACGGTAGCAAGGCTTCCGAAAATATAGAAGTCGTACCACTCTATTAACGTGCCCACAGATGAGGCGGTAATTACTTTCCAGATGCCTTTGGTATTGGTTGCTGCCATGGAGTGTGTTTTACGAAGTTCTAACTTAGTCCATAAATGTTGATTTACAAAGAGTTTGTTTTAGTTACCGGTTACTGGTTGCTGGTTGCCAGTTACAGTCCGTTCGCATTTGGTGATCGGGGGCTTAATATTGAGCCGATATTCCGAATAAAGTTTTTTAAGTAACAATACTCAATCCTTCCGACACATATTTTTGAACGGTTGCGTCGGCGCTAACGAAAGTATATTTATTACAGATGGCTTGCCAGATCAGCATACGGTCAAAAGGATCTTTGTGATAAGCCGCTTTTAATTGATGGTATGTGCTACTCTCTTCAGAAGAAAGTTCTTTTATCTCAAAACCCATTTGCAAACAGCCTTCGGGCAGGTCTTCGGGTTTGAACCCGGTGATCCGCAATTTACCCAAAGACACTTTAAGTGAGACTTCCCAAAAACTTATAGCGCTAACAATGACCTGGTGGCGAGGATCAGTAATAATGGCTTTTGCTTGCTTTGACAATTTTTTTGAATCTGCCAGCGCCCAAAGCATATAATGGGTATCTAACAGGTAGTTCATATTCCTAAAAATTCTTCTTCGGTCATTTTGAAATCAGGAGCAAATTTTATCCTGGCCTTGGCATCCCAAATACCTATTTTTCTCTTGGCCTTTTTTACTGACACCTTAGGAGTAAGTGTAGCCACGATCTCTTTGTTCCTGCCAAAAGATATATCTATTTGCTCACCAGCCTGCACCCTCTTTAAAGCCTCAGAAAAATGGGTCTTGAATTCTCCAACGCTCATGACTTTCATAAAATATATGTTTATACAAAAATAATGACTTCTTGACAAGTTGACAAGATAAATTTAGCTACTGATAGGCCACCCCTTTGGGATTTCTTCAACCCGAATTTGCCCTATTCCCTAATCAACCTTAATTTCACTATCCCAAATAGCATACGCCATGCCATATCCCTACCAAATAAAGACCTACGATCAATACAAACAGGCTTATCAAAAAAGCGTGGAAGATCCCGAAGCTTTCTGGGCGGATATTGCAGAACATTTTTACTGGAGAAAAAAACCTTCAGGCAAAATACTGAACTGGAATTTTAAAGAACCAAAGATCGAATGGTTCAAAGGCGCGAAACTGAATATCACTGAAAACTGCCTTGACAGGCATCTCGAAAAAAATGGCAATACACCTGCTATTATCTGGGAGCCCAATGACCCGGATGAGAAGCCACGCATCATATCCTATAAAAAACTGCATGAACATGTTTGCCGCTTTGCCCATGTACTTAAAAATAATGGTGTACAAAAGGGCGATCGCGTTTGTATATACATGGGCATGATACCAGAGCTGGCAATTGCCATTCTTGCTTGCGCGAGGATTGGCGCCATTCATTCAGTTGTGTTTGGTGGCTTCTCTGCACAAAGTATTTCTGACAGATTAATGGATGCTCAAGCAACATTTATCATTACCTGCGATGGCGCTTATCGCGGAGCAAAAGATATTCCTCTTAAAAATGTGATCGATGATGCTCTGATAGGCAACAAGACCGTGAAGCGTGTTATTGTTTGTACGCGCACACGCATTCCGGTTTCCATGATCAAGGGAAGAGATGTGTGGTGGGAAGAAGAAATGAAACGCGTGGAAGAACAGGGGCTAAATTTTATTGAAGCGGAAGAAATGGATGCAGAAGACCCGCTCTTTATTTTATATACTTCGGGGTCTACTGGCAAACCTAAAGGTGTAGTGCATACATCCGGTGGCTATATGGTCTATACCAATTACAGTTTTGTAAATGTGTTTCAGTACCAGCCGGGGCAAGTTCATTTCTGCACGGCAGATATTGGCTGGATCACTGGGCATAGTTATATTGTCTATGGCCCATTGAGTGCAGGCGCTACTTCATTAATGTTTGAAGGTGTTCCCACCTGGCCAGATGCGGGAAGATTCTGGAACATCATTGATAAATTCAAAGTAAATATTTTATACACGGCACCTACTGCCATCCGCAGCCTGATGGGTTTTGGAACAGCACCTTTGGACCGAAAAGATCTTTCCTCTTTACAAATACTGGGTACTGTTGGCGAGCCCATCAATGAAGAAGCCTGGCATTGGTACGATGAAAATGTTGGAAAAAAACATTGCCCTATTGTAGATACCTGGTGGCAGACAGAAAACGGCGGAATACTTATTTCCAACCTCGCAGGCGTTACTCCGGCAAAACCTTCTTATGCTACGCTTCCTCTTCCGGGTGTGCAACCAATATTGGTTGATGAAAATGGAAAAGAAGTAGAAGGAAATAATGTGAGCGGTAACTTATGTATCAAATTTCCGTGGCCTGGAATGTTGCGCACCACTTACGGCGATCATGAACGTTGTCGAACGAATTATTTTGCTACCTACGAAAATTTATATTTCACCGGTGATGGCGCATTGAGAGATGAAAATGGTTTTTACCGCATCACAGGGCGCGTAGATGATGTATTAAATGTAAGCGGCCATCGCATTGGGACCGCCGAAGTAGAGAATGCGATCAATATGCATGCGGGTGTGGTAGAAAGTGCTGTGGTAGGCTATCCGCACGATATCAAAGGACAAGGCATTTATGCTTACGTGATCTTTAAAGGAGAAGGCATTGAAGAATCATTGGCGAAAAAAGATATTCTGCAAACTGTTACGCGCGTGATTGGCGCTATCGCGAAACCTGATAAAATTCAATTCGTGAGTGGCTTGCCAAAAACAAGATCGGGCAAGATCATGCGAAGGATCTTACGCAAGATCGCAGAAGGCGAAACACAAAACCTGGGTGATACAAGTACTTTGTTAGATCCGGGAGTTGTGGATGAGATTAAAAAAGGGAAGATATAATTTAAAAACCCCGAGGGATTTAAAATCCCTCGGGGTTTGATTTTAACCCTCCTCCATCTTACTCTTCTTCATCGCCATTCTATACAAGGTCATTCCCATCACTGCGAAGAAAGCAACACCTAAAAAGAAGAATCCTGTTTGCCCGAGTGCGCCAACCATTCCATGCTCTACACTCCATTTGGCTACAGTATCACTTACTCCGCCTGGGATTGCGAAGAGTATTGCGACGACTACTCCACCAACAGCTCCGCCCGCTACCAATCCCGTCGCAAATAAATTTCCTTTGCCAAGATCTTCTTCTTCCACTACTTCTTTTTTCTTTTTCTTGCGCATATCAACGATACCACGAATAGCGCCACCAATAAAGATCGGGAGAGTAGTACTCAATGGTAAATAAATACCTATTGCAAAACTGAGAGCTTTTATATTACATAGTTCCAGTACAATCGCGATAGCTACTCCTACCAAAACAAATTGCCAGTCAAGATTAAAAGACAAAATCCCTTTAACCAGTGTAGCCATCAAAGTGCCTTGTGGCGCAGGATATTGATCAGTACCTATTGCATGATGAATACCCTGTGCCAGCATTTGCTGTGTAGGAGTATCAAGAATTTTTACAGTACCGCCAATTGCAAACGAAGAAACGATCACACCAATAAATAAAGCGATCTGCTGGTATTTGGGCGTGGCACCAACAAGGTAACCTGTCTTTAGATCCTGCGAAGTAGCACCCGCATTGGCCGCGGCAATACAGATCATTCCACCCACTACCAATGCCATGGGTTCAAATACTTTGCCTGTCCAACCAACTGCAATAAACACCAAACAGGTTCCCATCAATGTAGCGATCGTCATACCACTGATAGGGTTATTGGAATTGCCTATCAATCCAACAATCCTTGAAGACACGGTTACAAAGAATGCTCCGAATATAATTACCAATACACCCAATAATAATTTGCTTAAAATGCTATCACCCGGTACCTGTGGTAATATTGTCATCAATAAAACCAAGACCACGCTTCCGATACCAACAATTTTTATAGAAAGGTCTCTGTCTGTGCGCGCAATTGCGGCTTCGCCACCACCTTTTTTTAATGAGCTGATACTTCCTTTGAATGATGAAATAATAGTTGGAATAGTTTTAAACAAAGTGATAAAACCTCCTGCCGCCACAGCGCCTGCACCTATCTGCCGGATATATGCGCGGTACAATGCCACCGCAGTATCATTAAATGTATGCGTAGCTGCGCTCCATCCACCGGGCCCGCCATCTTTACCCAACCCGCCTAAATACCCCAGCTTCACTAATTGAGTAGCGATCACATCAGGATGCACCAAAGTAGCAAGCAACGGAATAAAAACAAACCAACTCAATACCCCACCTGCAACAAGTACGCCTGCGATCTTTGGCCCGATGATATATCCCACACCCATATATTCAGGAGTGATATCAGCGCTGATCTTTGCTGAAGGAAAGAAACGATTCGTCTGTTTGGTCATGAACGTTGGCGTTTCCGCGATCACATGAAATACTTTCTGTAGGAGTGCATAGACAAATGCAAAACACACACCCAGCAAAGCAGTCACAGCCAGGTCGCCCCCTTTTTCACCAGCTTTTAAAACACTGGCACAAGCTGTTCCTTCGGGGTATGGCAAAGTATCATGTTCCTTCACGATCAATGAACGCCGCAAAGGAATCATCATTAATGTTCCCAATATCCCGCCAAAAATGGCCAGCGTTAAAATGGTCATGTAATTAAAGAAATTGGCGCTGGAAGGTTCACTTAAAAACAGGAACCCCGGGAGCGTAAATACCACGCCCGCAGCGATGCTTTCACTCGCCGATCCTGTTGTTTGAATGATATTATTTTCGAGAATAGTGGTGCGAAGGAATAATTTGCCCAGCAAAATAGACATCACTGCAATGGGTATCGAGGCAGAGACAGTCAACCCTGCCCTTAAAGCAAGATAAACTGTAGCAGCGCCGAATATGATACCAAAAATGCAACCTACAAGGATCGCTTTGATCGTAAACTCCTTCATATTGGTCTCAGGAGCAACAAAGGGGCGAAAGGATTTCTGTTCGGGCATGGTATAAATTTTATACAATATAGACTGTTGTGGACAAGGACAAAAAAGTTTCGGGAAGTATTTTGCAAAGCATTAACCGCAGAGACGGGGAGACAGAGAGATTCGCAGAGATAAAATACTTGGTTTTGATTTAATTAAAATTGCCTCCCCGTTTCTCCCTGTCTCTGCGTCTCTGCGGTGAAAATATCAATAGCCAACACGTTATTTTCTAATATCTTTAAGAACCCAAAACACCAATTATGAGTGAAACACAGGAAGTTACCAAGAGTAACAAGATGCCTAAAGCCATTCCTTTTATCATAGGTAATGAAGCGGCAGAACGTTTTAGTTTTTATGGGATACGTTCTATTCTCGTCACTTTTCTCGTTGCGCAGTTCTTCAATCCAACATTGAATCCCGCATTACAAGGTGTTGCCGAAGCCCAGGCAAATGAAAAAGTGCACATGTTTGTTACTCTTGCCTATTTCATGCCGCTGGTAGGTGGCATCCTCGCGGATTGGTTCTTTGGAAAATACAAAGTGATATTATATGTATCTGTTTTATACGCCGGTGGTAACCTGGTGATGGCGATGTTTAACCACAACTATACACTGTTTATGACAGGCCTTATTATTATAGCTATTGCAGCGGGTGGTATTAAGTCTTGCGTATCGGCCAATGTGGGCGACCAGTTTGATAAATCAAACCAGCATCTGCTTTCAAAAATGTATGGCTGGTTTTATTTTACGATCAATACTGGTTCATTGGTTGCTACTGCCTGCATTCCCATTGTTTATCACAAATTCGGGGCTGAAGTGGCTTTTGGTATTCCGGGTATTTTGATGTGCCTGGCAACGATCATATTTTTTATGGGAAGAAAGAAATATGTGCGTGTTCCGCCAACAGGTGTCAAAAAAGAAAATTTTATGGTGATCACTTTTCATGTGATCGCAAAATTGTTCAGCAGGCCTAAGGGGTTAACAGTATGGCAGGCGGTTGCACAAAAATATTCTGCCGAAGCAATTGACGGCGTACAGGCAGTGTACCGGATACTTTTGATCTTCGCATTTACCCCGATATTCTGGGCCATGTGGGACCAGAATCTTTCTGAATGGATATTACAGGCTGGTAAAATGGACCTGCATGTTTTTGGCTTTCAATTGTTGCCTGAGCAAATGTCTACAGTAAATACCATTTTCTTAGTAAGCATGATCCCTGTTTTTACTTATTTCGTTTATCCATTCTTTGAAAAGATCGGATGGAAGGCAACACCTTTAAAAAGGATCGGCGCGGGACTCCTGCTTACTGGTTTATGTTTTGTGATCATTGCTTTGATACAAACAGCTGTTGATTCAGGAGCACATCCAACCATCTGGTGGCAAATTCTGGCTTATTTTATTTTATCGGCAGCCGAGATACTTGTTTCCATTACCTGCCTGGAGTATGCGTACACACATTCGCCTAAATCCATGAAAAGTACTATGAGTGCCATATACCTGCTGACCATTTCTGTTGGAAACCTTTTCGATACACTCGTAAATAACAGTATTGCCAACAAGGGGTTCTTCTCTAAATTCCAGGGAGCTGCGTACGACTGGCTCTTCGTAAAAATATTGGTGGTATTCTTCGTTATCTACCTGCTGGTGGCCAAAAGGCTTCCCGAGAAAAGCTATGTGGGTGAAGATGCGAAAGCCTAAAAGATAGTTTGTACACAGGGCGCCCGAAAATGGCGCTCTTTTTATTTGAGAAGGGTAGTACATTCGCTGCAATTATTTCTACATGAATATTCTTTTATTGGGTTCCGGCGGCCGCGAACATGCACTGGCGTGGAAGATGGTACAGAGCCATCACTGCAGCCAGTTATTTATTGCACCGGGTAATGCGGGCACTTCACAATATGGCACCAATGTGGACTTAGGTATCACCGATTTTGAAGCGCAGAAAAAATTTTGTGTCGACAATAAAATAAATATGGTGGTGGTTGGGCCCGAAGAGCCTTTGGTAAAAGGCGTATTTGATTTTTATAGCGCCGATACTTCCTTACAAAATATCGTTGTTGTTGGGCCTTCTGCAAAAGCCGCGCAACTGGAAGGCAGCAAAGCCTTCTCAAAAAAATTCATGCAGCGGCATCATATTCCAACTGCAGGCTATGCAGAGTTCACGCAGGATAATTTTGAAGAAGGAAAAAAATATATCGCGCAACATTCATTACCTATTGTTTTAAAAGCTGATGGATTGGCTGCCGGTAAAGGTGTGGTCATTTGTCAAACATGTGATGAAGCATTGCTTTCATTCGAACAAATGATCGTTCATCATCAGTTTGGCGAAGCTGGAAATAAAGTGGTGATTGAAGAATTTTTAGATGGGATTGAAGTGAGTGTATTTGTTTTGACCGATGGGGAAGCATACCAGGTGATCGGCCACGCAAAAGATTACAAAAGAATTGGTGAAGGAGATACAGGCCCCAACACTGGCGGAATGGGTTGCGTAAGCCCCGTGCCTTTTATGGATGATGGCTTCATGAAAAAAGTAGAAGAAAGAATTATTCGCCCAACAGTGAATGGATTGAAGCAGGAAGGTCTGGTATATCACGGTTTTATTTTTTTTGGTTTAATGAATGTGAAAGGTGAACCATGGGTGATCGAATACAATTGCCGCATGGGTGATCCCGAAACAGAAGTAGTGATACCAAGATTGCAAACCGACCTTGTTGCTTTATTTGCGGCGATGGATAATGGCACACTCGCCGATACAAATATTTCGTTTGATGAAAGAAGTTGTGCAACGATCGTTGCTGTGAGTGGTGGTTACCCTGGCGAATACAAAAAAAATATAGCTATTACACTACCAGACAATATTCATACAAATGATTCGTTCATCTTTCATGCAGGTACGAAACAAACTGAACAAGCCATTGTTACAAATGGTGGCAGGGTTTTGGCAGTGAGTTCGTTCGGAAATAATATAGCTGACGCAGTGGATCGATCCAAAGAAATACTGGAGCAAATTCACTTTGAAGGGATGTATTACAGAAAGGATATCGGGTATGAATTTGGGGCCTAAAGCCTTACAGGGAGTTAAATCGAGTATTACAGCAAAATAACCCTTCCTGTCCAAAAGGGGGCTTCCCCCCGGCAAAAGCCCTAATCCCCTAAAAATCAGCATTTTTGGCTTTGTTAATTCCATTAATTTCGTTCACCTTTGCAAGCATTGATCACATATATTGATATTTAACATACATGGGACTGTTCAACTTTTTTACGCAGGAAATTGCGATCGATCTGGGTACCGCCAATACCCTGATCATACATAACGATGAAGTGGTAGTGAATGAGCCATCTATTGTTGCCCTCGACAGAAATAATCCAAAAAATGTTTTGGCTGTTGGCAAGAAGGCATTGATGATGCACGAAAAAACAAATGAGAGTATTCGCACAGTGCGTCCATTGAAAGATGGAGTGATCGCAGATTTTAATGCTGCAGAATTAATGATCAGGGAACTGATCAAATTGGTGTATCCAAAAAAACCTTTGTTTCCCCCAAGCTGGAGAATGGTAATATGTATTCCTTCTTCCATTACCGAAGTAGAAAAACGTGCGGTGCGCGATAGTGCTGAGCAAGCCGGCGCCAAAGAAGTATATATGATTCACGAACCTATGGCTGCAGCTTTAGGTATTGGTATTGATGTAGAAGAACCTGTTGGTAATATGATCATTGATATTGGTGGTGGTACAACAGGTATTACTGTAATTGCATTGGCAGGTATTGTGTGCGATCAATCTATCAGAATTGCAGGTGATGAATTCACCGCAGACATTATGGAAGCATTGCGCCGTTATCATAGTTTATTAATTGGTGAAAGAACCGCTGAACAGATAAAGATCAATGTGGGCGCGGCTACCAAGGACCTCGACAATCCGCCAGATGACCTTCCTGTAAATGGACGTGACCTTGTAACGGGTATTCCAAAACAAGTAATGGTAAGCTACCAGGAAATTGCAGAAGCATTGGACAAAAGTATTTTTAAGATAGAAGAAGCGATATTGAAAGCACTGGAAACCACTCCACCTGAACTGGCTTCGGATATTTACCGCCGCGGATTATATCTAACAGGAGGCGGCGCTTTACTGCGCGGATTGGATAAACGCCTGGGCGCTAAAATAAAATTGCCGGTGCATATTGCCGATGATCCTCTGAAGAGTGTGGTGCGTGGTACCGGTATTGCATTGAAAAATTACCAGCGCTTTCCATTTATCATGAGATAATAATGACAGGCACTGCATCCATTGCATTTAACCAGCGTTTTGCGTGAAGAACATTTTTATATTCATACGCCGCAACTTCAATTTTCTCTGCTTCATTGTGTTGCAGGTACTTTGTATCACCATGCTGACACGCTACAGCAAAACACACGAAGCTTTTTTTGCATCAGCAGCAAATGAAATTACAGGCAAGATCAATAAACAATACAGCGGTTTCAGTTCCTACTTCACATTAAAAGAAACCAACCGCCAACTGGCTGAAGAAAATGCCAGATTGCGGAACATGCTGAAAAATAATTTTGTTGCGCCCGATAGCTCCAGGAAGTTTGTCACCGACTCCCTTACAAAAGATTCCACAGGCCGTTACCGCAAGTTCACTTTCTTACTTGCTGAAGTGGTGGGAAACACCGTTACCTCTCAAACCAATTACCTGATGCTGGAAAGGGGTTCCCTGCAGGGAGTGAAAAAAGGCATGAGCGTAGTCTCACCACAAGGTATCGTGGGTGTGGTGGTAACTGTGAGTGATAACTACAGCACTGTTATGAGCCTTCTTCACCGCAACAGCAAAGTGAGCGCCATGCTAAAGAAGGATAAAAATGCCGGCAGCATTGACTGGGATGGCAGTGACCCCTCCTATCTTACACTGAAAAATATTTCAAAGAGTGCGAAAGTGGCAAAAGGCGATACGGTTCTGACCAGTACCTACTCGGCCAATTTCCCTCCCAACCTTCCCATAGGTACAGTGGCAGGCATTAGCTCGGATCCCGCTTCCAATTTTTATACGCTCAAAATAAAAACAGCCACAGATTTTTTCACACTGCAATATGTGTACATCGTGGAGAACTCCAGGTATGCTGAGCAGGCAAGGTTAGAAAGCATGTCCCAGAAAACCAATGACTAACCTCATAAGAAATATCATCCGCTTTATTTTCTTCCTGCTGTTGCAGGTATTTGTGCTGAATAAAGTACCACCCCTGCACCAGCATATAGTACCCTACCTGTATTTCCTGTTCATTCTCTGGATGCCTTTTAACATGAATCGCCTGGTATTGCTACTGGCAGGATTTGCAATGGGGTTAAGCCTCGACTATTTTACTAATTCGCCCGGCCTGCATGCCGCAGCCTGTACCCTGATCGCTTACCTGCGCCCATTCCTGTTGAATTTGTTGATACCGCAGGACACCACCGAATCAAGTTATGCCGAGCCTTCCATCAAAAGCATGGGCTGGGCACCTTATAGTTTATACATCATACTGCTCACATTCATCCACCACTTTTACCTCGTATTGCTGGAATTGCTGCACTACGGGAACTTCTGGTACTTCCTTGGCAAGGTGACTTCCATTACCGTCATCAGCGTTTTATTGATCGCCATCACTGAAATACTCTTTTTCCGGAAAGGCAGGCACAAGACAAATACCGCTTAATCTTTAGGTAGTTTTTTTAAAATTCTATTGCAGTATCAGTTTACAATCGGCAACTTTGCAAGAGCATTCACTCCCACACATTTTGTATATTTATTTATATGCCCGTATCTAATCAAAGCAGGAGTACTTTTATAAAAATAATTTTTGCTTCCGTATTTATCATCATTGCTTTGCAATTAGTAAACCTGCAGGTATTTTCTTCAAAATATAAACGCGCTGCAGAAAGCAATGCCATCTTCCGGAAAATTGTTTACCCGGATCGCGGTATCATCTTCGACAGGAAAAGCCGCAGCCTTTTGCAGAACACCATTATGTTCGACCTGATGGTTACTCCTTCTGAATCCAAAGGAACTGACACACTTGCTCTTTGCAATCTCTTAGGAATTGATACAATAGAATACCGGAAGAGAATGCACGATGTGATCATAAAAAATACAAGCGTAAGGCCAAGTGTTTTCGAAGCGCTGCTTTCACCTGAATTGTATGCGCGGCTGAATGAGAACATGTATAAGTTCCCCGGCTTCCTGATCAATGACCGTTCAGCAAGATCTTATCCGTATAATACTGCCGCACAAGTACTCGGGTATATTTCTGAAGTTGACACCGCATTTTTACGAAGACATAAAGAAGAAGGTTATGAAATGGGCGACTATGCCGGTCAGAATGGATTGGAACGCACTTATGAAAAAGTATTGATGGGACAACGCGGAATTAAAATGTATATCCGCGATAATAAGAGCCGCATACAGGGCGCTTATGAAAACGGAATGTTTGATACAGCAGCCATCGCAGGCCGCAATTTATATACCAGCATGGATGTGGAAGTGCAGCAGCTGGCAGAAAAATTATTACAAAATAAAATTGGCAGCGCTGTTGCGATCAATCCAAAAACAGGTGGCATCATTGCAATGGTTTCCAGCCCGGGTTATAATCCGAATGTATTAACAGGGAGTGCAAGAAAAAAGAATTTTGCAAGAATGAATGTGGATACAGCGGGCCCCATGTACAACAGGGCCATTAAAGGAATGTATCCACCCGGTTCTACTTTTAAGCCTTTAGGAGGATTGATAGCACTGGATGAAGGTGTGATCACCCCGAAATATGGTTATCCCTGTTTTGGCGTGTACAATGCATGTGGTGATGGGAAACCAAAATGCCTTCATTCCGGCAACGGGCATGCAGATAACCTTCGTTTGGCTTTGGCCAATTCATGCAACTCATATTTCTCGAATGTATTCAGGATGGCGATAGACAATCCAAAATATAAAAATGCTGAACAAGGTTATATAAAATGGAAAGAGTACATGAACAGTTTTGGTTTTGGTGTAAAACTGGATGTTGACCTGCCGAGTGAGAACAAAGGAAGCATCCCAGCCGTTGCAGGTTATAATAAAGATTTCGGAGGTGCCGGGAGATGGAACAGTTGCAGTATCCATACTTTAGGGATTGGCCAGGACAGGATGACCGCAACTCCATTGCAAATGGCCAATGTGATGTGCATCATCGCCAACAAAGGATATTATTACACGCCACACTTTGTTGACAGTATAGAAAATGAATTGACCGAAGATTCTGTTTATCTCGGCAAATACCGCCGCAAACATGAGGTGCTGCATATTTCAGATACTGCATTCGAAGCGGTGCATGACGGCATGCACGATGTGACAATTTATGGTACTGCAGCAGGTATCAAGGTTCCCGGCACTGATTTTTGTGCAAAAACAGGGACCGCTCAAAACCCTCATGGGAAAGAACATTCAATTTTTGTTTGCTTTGCTCCTAAGAATGATCCAAAGATCGCCGTTGCCGTGGTAGTGGAGAATGCGGGCTATGGCGCTACCTGGGCCGGGCCTATTGCTGCTTTCATGATGGAAAAATATTTGAATGATACAATAGCGAAGGACAGGCTGGAAGAAGTAGAGAGAATATCCAAGGCAGACCTGATCCCCGCGGCCATCAAACAATGGTATGCTTCAAAAGATTCTGCAAGGCTTGCTAAAATACCGGCTATAAACAATACAGAATTTGAAAATAATATAGAAGCGCCGAAAGTAACTTTTGATCCTGAAACTGAATCGCACAAAAAGGCTCCGGAAAAAAATGATACCGGAAAACAGAAAGCCGCTTTAATCAATCCCGAAGAAAAGAAAACAAGAAAAGGGCAGAGATAATATAATGAACAGCAATAAAAACACCATAACACAAGGCGCCGACTGGACAGTTGTTTGGCTCTATGCTATACTTGTGACTTTGGGTATCGTCTGCATTTTTATGGTGGAGTACAGGCCGGTAAGTGGTTCTGATTGGTGGCAAACATTTATTCCAGGGAAAACAAATTACAGTAAACAATTTTATTTCGCATTGTTATGTACGCTGATCGCCACTTTTATTTTATTGGCCGATAGTAAACTCTTCACTGCTTTTGCAAATCTTTTGTATGCATTTGGTATTGTACTGATGCTTGCCACTTTTGTGATAGGAAAAAATGTGAACGGTTCTAAAAGCTGGATACCGATCGCAGGTGGGTTTAATTTACAACCCGCTGAGTTATGTAAAATATTTACTGCATTAGCGCTCGCAAAATTTCTTTCACGGCAGCAAACCGATTTTACCAAATTCCGCTCACAATTGATCGGAGCTGTTATTGCACTGTCCCCCGCTATACTCTCTGTTCTGCAAAATGAAACCGGCCTGGCACTGGTATACCTTTCTTTTTTTATTGTGATGTACCGCGAAGGCTTACCACCCATATTACTGATCATTGGATTTTCCTTTGGTGTATTGGTAGTGGCAACATTGCTGGTAGAGCCAAATAAGCTGGCCATCGCATTAACGGCCATCGCTGCACTGACAATATATTTTCTGAAACGGCAGATCAAAAGACAAAAGAGGTTATTGACATTGATCGTGTTTGCATGGGTGGTCTGCGTGGGCGTTCAGCGTTTTGCTGTGCCTTATATTTTTAATCATGTATTCCAATGTTATCAAAGCACCCGCATTTACAGCATGGTGGGAAAGGACTATGATTGCAGCTTAAATCATCATAATAGTAAAATTTCTTTGAAGCCTTCAAAGAAACCGGATGATTATAATGTGCGCCAGAGCATGATCGCCATTGGTTCGGGCAGGCTTACAGGAAGCGGCTTTATGAAAGGCACACAGACAAGAGGACGTTATGTTCCCGAACAACATACCGATTTTATTTTTACTTCCATTGGCGAAGCTTTTGGTTTTGCAGGTTGCATAGCATTTTTAGGCGTGTACCTTTTTCTTTTATTCAGGATCATCCGCATAGCCGAAAGGCAACGAAGTACTTTCAGCAGGGTGTATGCGTATAGTGTAGCAAGCATCATGTTCTTTCATATTGCAGTGAATGTTTGTATGACGATAGGGCTCTTCCCTATTATTGGCATTCCCCTTCCATTGATCAGTTATGGCGGATCATCATTGCTTACTTTCACCATCCTCATCTTTATCATGATACGCCTCGATGCCGACAGGCAAATGGTTTTAAGATAAAGTTTTCTATAACTTCGTTTCGAAATCAGGCAGTTTTTATCCAGGATCAAAATAAGCAATGACCATTCATCCTCTCTCAGAAGGCGCTTTCACAATTGATAAAACAAAGATCTTCGTCCCCTTCGACGCTACTAAAGACGATCTGCAAAAACGTTCCGTTGGAAGTTTACTCGTAGAAGTACAACCTTTTGCTGTTACCACTGAAAAAGACATTCTTCTTTTTGATACAGGGCTTGGCTTTACCACGAATGGCGAATTACAAATACATGCCAACTTAAAGTCTATTGGCATTCAGCCTGAACAAGTAACCAAGGTATTGATGAGCCACCTGCACAAAGATCATGCTGGCGGGATTTCATGGAAAGACAATGCAGGAAATTACCATCTCTCTTTTCCAAATGCCACTTATTATGTGCATCGGAAAGAATTTGAATTTGCCATAACAACAGGTTTTCCTTCTTTTATCATCGAAGAATTAAATTTGTTGGAGAATAACCCACAAGTGCATTGGCTGGAAGGTGATGGAATGATAGATGGTTATATCGCGCACGAAACAACCTCAGCCCATACACCATTTCACCAGGTATTCCGGGTAAATGAAACCGGACAGGAAATATTTTTTGGAGGTGATGATGCACCGCAACTTCAACAGATGAAAAACAAATTCATTGCCAAGTATGATTACAACGGGAAAAAATGTATGGAACTACGCAGGCAATGGTGGCAGCAGGGACAGGTGGAAGGCTGGACATTCCTCTTCTATCATGATATTAAAACACCAGTATTTTCGTTTGGGAAAAATGCGGGGTAACACCCACGGATGAGGTTATTTCTGGCCCGGCCTTTTCATTCTCTTTTGCAATTCGCCGCGCATCATGCTGCCAAAACCTCTTTCTAACTGGTAAAATGAATTTACTCTTTCATCAGTACCCAATATCCTTTTAAAACTATCTATGTATTTTTTTCTGACATTCAATATCGCTTCATCAGAAATAACAACACCAGCTTTGTTTTCCTGTCTTGCTTTTTTCAGATCAGCTATATAACTATTGTAAACAGGCCAGAATTTTTGTGATTCCTCTACAGTAAGCGTCAAACCTCTTGTGATATAAGCTTCTTTAAGTACCTCAACATTGTTTGCATTATTGCCATTAGGCTGCTGCCTGAGCTGGCAGGAACCTGCAGAAGCAAACACTAAAATAAAACCAGCTATAATGATCGATCCTTTCATCCTATGTAAAAAATTTAACTGCCATCAGAAGCTGTTTCAACTTCTTCTCCATTTTCTTTCAAATATTCTTTTAACTCATCATCACTCACCGTTTGCAAGTGGTCTTTCACGGAAGGAAATTCCTGTCCTGCAAGACTGGTTGCATCATCCAGGTTAGCTACAGGCGATGTTACATTATCAACGTAATTGATCACCTCCTCGTCCGAAAGCTTATTCAATTCTTTTTCAAAATTACTGCTTTTATCCGTGTATAGAAAAGCGCCTGTTACCAATACTCCCGCCATCACAGCTGCAGCAGCATAACTCACCCATTTTCTTGTCATGGATATTACTTTCCCTGCAGGCCTGTTTGCTTTTTGTAAATTGATGGCAAGCTTTGAAAAATATCCAACCGGCACAGAAAATACATTTCGCTTATCGATCGTATTCAGCAAAGGAGCGATCGCTTCCAGTTCTTCAAATACTTCTGTATGTGTTTGTGATTGCCCTTTTATTTTAAGAAGAACAGAACCAGCCAACTGGTCAAAGTAACCCTTGGGTACAGTAAAAGAATTTCCTTTTGCTTCTGCCAGTAATTCTTCTGCTTTGATTTTTTCCATCATTTCAACAGGAAACTGGTCAAAATAAGCTGCAGGAACTACATAGACATTCCCCTCGCCCATTCCGGCAAGTATGGGGCTGATCGCCTCTAACTCATTCAATATCACATCTCTATTGTTCATTTTCTTCTTGTAAGACCCTTGGCCAGGTAAAATGTTTAATGATTTTTTATAAAATCCTCGATTTTCTTGGCTGCATGGTGATAACTGGCCTTTAAAGCCCCCTCACTTGTTTCCAGCACACGGCTCATTTCTTCATAAGGCATTTCGTCGTAGTACCTGAGATTAAACACAATTCTTTGTTTTTCAGGCAATTGCTGGATAGCAAGTTGCAGTTTCCACTCCAGCCTGTTGGCATCAAAATTCTGGTCTGCCTTTACTTTATTACTCAGCCCGCTTTCGTCGTCACTTAAACTGGTAGTTGCCCTTTTTTTCTGCTGCTCAAGAAAAGTGAGGCTTTCATTGGTAGCAATACGGTATAACCAGGTATATAGTTGGCTGTCCTCTCTGAAATTCACAAGCCCGTTCCAGACTTTAATGAATACGTTTTGCAATACATCATTTGCATCGTCATGGTCCACTACCATTCTTCTTACATGCCAGTATAATTTTTCCTGGTATTTTTTAATGATATCAGTGAAGGCCCGCTCTTTGCTTGCCGGTTGCTTGAAATCGTACAGTAACTGTTTATCATCAGTCAGCATGCAGGATCAGTTTTATAAGGTATATGCTCATTAATTATTTTTTTGGATCAGGCGTATTATCCTTCCATCTCCACAAATGGATGCAAGCGTAGGTTCTGAAAGGTGTCCACTTTGCCGATATCTTCAGCATCTGTTCTTTCATTTTCTTCTTGTCGTTAGCATCCAGCTTGTACAATTTCATCATCGCCTGCTGTATCCCCAGGTCATCCACTGCAAATATATCTTCCCTTCCCAAAGTAAACATCAACAACATTTCTACCGTCCACTTGCCTACACCTTTTACATCTGTCAGCAATTCAATGATCTTTTCATTATCCAGTGCCAGCAATTTTTTATCCGTGATCTTATGTTCTATACAAAACCGTGCTACATTTTGTACGTAGGAAACTTTTGCGTTCGACAACCCTATTCCGCGTAATTTCTCAAATGGCGTAGCCAATACCTGCTGTGGTTTAGGCTCTTTTCCACCATAAAGATCCAGGAAACGGCGAAAGATCACCCTCGCCACTTTTGTGCTTAATTGCTGGCCCATAATACTGGCCATTAATCGTAATGGGATATTGGGATGAAGCGTCAGTTCATGCGTTTCTTCGCCGATCGTCCGGGCCAGTTTCTTGTCTTTTTGCAGGTGTGCGATATACTTCATCTCAGTTCAGCCGGGTTTATGCTCAGCAGGCTTCTTACCTGCTAAAGATAACCAATACAAAGAGAAATCATCACATCAAAAAGAAGTGTAATTTCATCATCAAACCATACAAAATGAAATACCTTTTTACTGTTTTGATGATTACCCTTTTCACTGCCGGTGCCACCGCGCAGGATCGTGATGAACAATCCATCCGCAAAATGCTTACGGCCCAGGAAACGCAATGGAACAAGGGTAACCTGGACCTTTTTATGAAAGGATATTGGGTAAACGATAGCCTCATGTTCATCGGAAAAAATGGCCCCACTTATGGCTACCAGAAAACACTCGACAATTATAAAAAAGGGTATCCCGATACAGCACACATGGGTAAATTCACATCAACCGTACTCAGTATTAAAAAATTATCTCCTGAATATTGTTTTGTTATTGGCAAATGGCTCCTCAAAAGAAGTGTGGGCGATGTCTCAGGTTCTTATACTTTGCTTTTGAGAAAGATCAAAGGTGAGTGGGTGATTATTGCAGATCATAGCAGCTGATGGAGATGCGGGATACGAGATGCAAGATGCGAGATTCTTACATGGGAATGTTCAACGGTTTTTTCCAAATCCTGATGAGAAACCAAAGAAATACTACAAAGCTTGCTACCAGCCAGATATAAAAAATAATATTCCCCACACTGATCTTTCCGTGAATAAATGCATAGTCATACATGATTCCTACCGTGGCATTAACAGCCATCCATAAAACAGTCACAGACAAACTGGTTAGGATGCGCCGTAAAAATGCAGCTATTTCAGGTTCCACTGGTATTATTGATAGTTGAGAAAATTACCTGGTTAGTCAAGGCTCTGGTTGCTTGCAGCCGCCAGTTTCACAATACGGTCAAACTGTGCCGCAGTAAGATCGTTATAAAAATAATAGATCGGGTCAACAGGAACACCATTCCTGTGCACCTCATAATGGCAATGCGATCCCGTACTCTTTCCTGAATTGCCAACATATCCTATTACTTCCCCACGCTTCACGGTCTCACCCACTTTTGCCTTTATTTTATACATATGCCCGTATAAAGTTTCATAACCATAACCATGATTGATCACTACTCGGTTGCCAAATCCGCCGGTATTAAATCCCGCATCTTTGACAACCCCATCTGCTGTTGCATAAATGGGCGTACCAATAGGTGCAGTAAAATCGAGCCCTTCATGCAATCGCCGGTCTTTAAACACCGGGTCTATCCTGTATCCATATCCTGAAGCAACGCGGGTAAGATTTTTATTGCTCACAGGTTGCATTGCAGGAATAGCAGACAGTAATTTCTCTTTGTGCTTTACCATATCCTCGATATCGCCATAACTTTTTGATTGATACGCTAACCGCAGCGATAAATTATTCAACTGCCCGCTCATGCTTTTTACCAGTTCATCTTCTCCCATACTCTGCACCAGTTTCACTTCTTTTTTTGCTTCCATGTCTTTCACACGTGCACTATCAGGTACAGGCTGCGATTCAAAGATGGAACGGTACACATTATTATCGCGGCTTTCCAATTCATCCATCTGCAGTTCCAACTGCTTCACCCTTTCCTGCATCACGGTATAATTTTCCTTCATATCGCTGTTCTCCTGGCGCAATAATTTTTCTTTCGGACTGTCAATATAATGAAACGCAATGGACACAATGATCAGTCCCGTAACAATGGAAGCAGCGATAAAGCCAAACAACTGCAACAACCGCACACGCAACGGCGTCTCCAGCTTATCATAGCGGAGCGTGTGGGTGTTGTAATAGTATTTTATCTTCTTCATTGTTTTCTTTCTGCTCTTTACCCGGCACTCACTTCGCCTCAATCCCTTACCTTTGAAGCCTTTGCCAGAGCGGACAAAGATAATTTTAATCATCCCAAATAATATTGTAAAATTTTTAGCCTTTTATGATGAAAAGCGCTGATATACGGCAGCAGTTCCTTGATTTTTTCAGGGATAAACAACACCAGGTGGTGCCATCTGCACCGATCGTGGTAAAGAACGATCCCACTCTCCTGTTCACCAATGCTGGCATGAACCAATTCAAGGATTATTTTCTCGGAAATAAAAAACCTGAATATCCCCGTGTGGTAGATACCCAAAAATGTTTACGCGTAAGCGGTAAACACAATGACCTGGAAGAAGTAGGTGTAGATACCTATCATCATACCATGTTTGAAATGCTTGGCAACTGGAGCTTTGGCGATTACTTTAAAAAAGAAGCTATTGCATGGAGCTGGGAATTATTGACTGATAAATACAAATTGGATAAAGATCGTTTATACGTGACCGTTTTTGAAGGCGATGCAAAAGAAAATTTACCCAAAGACGAAGAAGCATATAATGAATGGAAAAAAGTAATTGCAGAGGACAGGATATTACCCGGAAATAAAAAAGATAATTTCTGGGAGATGGGCGATACCGGCCCCTGTGGCCCTTGCACCGAAATTCATGTGGACTGCCGTAGCGATGAGGAAAGAAAAAAAGTAGATGGCAAAACATTGGTCAATAATGATCATCCGCAGGTGATAGAGATCTGGAACAATGTATTCATCCAGTTCAACCGGCAGAAAGACGGCAGCCTGCAACCCCTTCCTGCCAAACATGTGGATACTGGTATGGGGCTTGAACGCCTGGTGCGAGTGATACAGGGAAAGAATAGTAATTATGATACGGATGTTTTTACCGGAACAATTGAAGCAACAGAAAAGATCACAGGTAAAAAATACGATTTCAGCGATAGTAAAGAAGCTGTTGCATTCCGTGTGATTGCAGATCATATACGCGCCATTGCTTTTACGATTGCCGATGGACAGTTACCATCCAATACTGGCGCGGGTTACGTGATACGCCGCATCCTAAGGCGTGCTGCACGTTATTATTTTTCATACCTGGGTTATAAGCAACCATTGTTACACCAACTACTTCCTGTTATTGCAAAGCAATTTGAAAATGTGTTTCCTGAACTGAATAAACAATCTGATTTTGTAATGAAAGTGGTGAAGGAAGAAGAAGAAGCTTTTTTGAAAACTTTGGATCGAGGACTTTCTATTTTTAATGGCTATATCGTTGAAGACGGCAAATTCACTTACATTGGCAATTCTAGCCAAGGCGAAGCTATCTTAGATTCGCGACTCGATAAAGATGAACAACAGTTTAGAGAAAAGAAAATCATATCGGGAAAATTTGCTTTTAAATTAAATGACACATTTGGCTTTCCTATTGATCTCACAGCTTTAATAGCTCGTGAAAATGGTTGGACCATTGATGAGCCAGGGTTTGAGGCAGAGATGCAACAGCAAAAATCCCGTTCCCGCGCTGCTGGCACCGTTGATACAGAAGACTGGATCAATGTAAATAAACATTCCATCACCGAGTTTGTTGGATACGATTCTTTAGAAGTCCGCACCAAACTCGTTAAATACCGGAAGGTAAAAGCAAAAGGCAAAGAGGGTTTCCAATTGGTATTGGCAGCTACCCCATTTTACGCTGAAAGTGGCGGCCAGGTGGGCGATACGGGCATCCTTGATTTTGAGGGCGAAAAAATTGAAGTAACAGGAACAAAGAAAGAAAACGACCTCATCATTCAATTCACAGATCAATTGCCTGCAAACATTGCAGCAACAGTGATCGCAAAAGTGGATGGAACAAGAAGAAAACATACCGAAGCACACCATAGCGCCACGCATTTACTGCATGCAGCATTGCGCAAAACATTGGGCACACATGTAGCGCAAAAAGGAAGCCTGGTAAATGAAGAACACCTTCGTTTTGATTTTTCTCATTTTGCAAAAATGAGTGAAGAAGAAATTTCTGGCGTTGAAGAAATAGTCAATGAAAAGATCAGGGAGAATATTCCTGTGGTCATAAAGGAAATGCATAAGGATGAAGCCATCAAACTTGGAGCTATGGCACTTTTTGGAGAAAAGTATGGCGACCGTGTTCGCGTGGTGATCATCGACCCAAAATATTCCATTGAATTATGCGGAGGTACGCATGTGGGTTCAACAGGCGAACTTGGTTTCTTTAAAATAAAACACGAATCCGCAGTTGCAGCAGGTGTGCGCCGTATTGAAGCTGTTTCTGGAAAACCGGCAGAAGAATATTTGCGTGAGCAGTCGGGGACATTACATTCAATCCGCGAGAATTTAAAAAATCCAAAAGAGCTGGCAAAGGCGGTAGAAAATATCCTTTCTGAAAACAGTGAATTAAAAAAACGCATCGAAAGTTTAGAAGCAAAACAATTAATACTTACTAAGAACGAATTGTTGAAGAAAGCCGAAATGGTCAATGGCATTTCTTTTACCGGCGCTATTGTGGAAGTAAGCAATGCAGATGCTCTAAAAAAATTGTGTTTCGAACTAAAGAATGAGGCTGGAAATTATGTGGTTGTACTGGCCGCCAATATTGAAGGCAAGGCACAGGTAGCTGTTTTGCTGGATGAGAAAGTAGCTACTACTAAAGACCTGGATGCTGTAAAGATTATCAAAGAGCATATCTCTACCCTTATCAAAGGCGGCGGAGGCGGACAAAAGACCTTTGCTACAGCCGGTGGACAAGATGCTTCCAACCTGGGACAGGTCATTGAGAAGGTCAGGTCATTATTATAGGCGTCTCGTCCCCGTCTCCGACGGGGATGCCCTGGTCCTCCGACTGCGTCGGAATACAGTGCCCAGGCACGGTGAAAAAGCTAAAATTTATTAACCTTTTTTAACATTTGCGAAATGCTTCGTATGTCGGATTCTTTATTATATTTGATCTACTAAAAATTTCGTACACCAAAAACTTTACATCATGAATAAGAAATGGATGATCACCCCGCTACTTGTTTTATCAATGGCCGGTACTGCTGTTGCACAGCAAAAAGAAGAAAAAACAAAAGAAAAGAAATCAGAAAGCATCACCATCAGAAAAAATGGCGATAGCAAAGAAAAACTCACCATCGTGGTAGATGGCGACAAAGTAACTGTGAATGGAAAGCCTCTTGACGAATTCAAAGATGGCAATGTTAGTATTATTCATGGAGATAATACGATCCGTGCCATGGTAAGTCCGCGTGTGAGCGTGAATGGCCTCAACAGGTTGCAGGGAATTGAGATGGAAAGAGGTGGTGCAAAAGCCCTACTAGGACAGCTTTCCGCCGCGGGTGGTAACAAAGCTTTATTAGGTGTAACAACTGAAAAAGACGACAAAGGTGCAAAAGTGACTGAGATCACAAAAGAAAGCGCTGCTGAAAAAACCGGGTTGAAAATAGGAGATGTCATTACCAAAGTAGGCGATTCAAAGATTGAAGATGCAAGCAGCTTATACAAAGCCGTTGGTAAATACAAACCAGAAGACAAAGCAGAAATTACTTACCTGCGTGATGGCAAGGAAGGCAAGACAACTGCCACTTTAGGGAAAAATAAAGAAGCTGGTACTATGACTTTGTTTGGCGACAATAATTTCAATTTTGAAATGCCAAGGGTAACCACTCAGGGAATGGATGGTTTTAATTTTAATTATATGACCCGCAAAGGCAGGCTGGGATTACAAATCCAGGACCTGGAAGATGGTAAAGGCGTAAAAGTATTGGACGTTGATGAAGATACTCCTGCCGCAAAAGCAGGCCTGAAAAAAGACGACGTGATCACTGAAATAGATGGCAAAGAATTGAAAAGCGTGGATGACCTGAGGACAAAGGCCCGCGACATGAAAGAAGGTGATTCTTTCAAAGTACAATATAAAAGAGATGGAAAAACACAATCAGCAGAAATAAAATTTCCAAGGAAATTAAAGACTGCTGACCTGTAATTCTTTTTTTCTCATGTGCATATAAACGTCCCGATTCTTCGGGATGTTTTTTTTGTGGGATACTGCAACCGCAAGAACTGTTATCTTTATTCTTCAACCGTTTTTATGAAAAGATCGTGTATATCCCTGCTGGCTCTTTTGATGGCACTAAATTCTTTTTCACAGGTATTTCGTTCCAATGAACCACTCGTTCATACATTCTCCATTGTGGCAAGGGATAGCCTTACCGGTGAGATGGCTGTAGGTGTACAAAGCCATTGGTTTAGTGTGGGAACCAGTGTTCCATGGGCCGAAGCAGGCGTGGGAGCTATTGCCACACAATCATTCGTTGATAAATCATACGGACCCAAAGGCCTCGAATTACTAAAGAAAGGATTTACTGCCAAACAGGCGCTTGACAGTCTCACAAAAGCAGACCCAGGAAGGGATGTAAGGCAGGTGGCCATCGTAGATAACAAAGGAAATGTAGCGGCACATACTGGTAAGAGTTGTATTCAATATGCAAAGCAGATCATGGGTATAGGCTTCAGTGTGCAAAGCAATATGATGCTGGGGCCGATGGTTTGTGAAAATATGGCAAGAGCATTCAGGGCTGCTGCGGGCAAGCCTTTAGCAGAGCGCGTGTTGCTTGCATTAGAAGCCGCGCAGGAAGCAGGTGGCGACATTCGCGGGATGCAGGCCGCAGCATTGATCGTTGTTCCCGGCACTCACACAGAGATATGGAATAACAAAACGGTTGACCTGCGGATAGATGATGATCCACACCCCATAAAAGAATTAAGAAGGTTATACAATGTGCATCTTGCTTACCAGCACATGAACAATGGCGACCTGGCAGTTGAAAAAAATAATATGCAGCTGGCAATGAATGAATACAATTCTGCTATGAAGATGTTCCCATCCAACCTGGAAATGCAATACTGGACCGCCATCACGCTTGCCAATAACAAACAGGTTGATAAAGCCTTGCCCATGCTCAAAAAAATATTTACCCAGGATAAAAATTGGAAAGAATTGACCAGGCGGCTCCCTGCTGTTGCACTGCTGACTGTAAGTGAAGCAGACCTAAAAAAAATATTGAGTGAATGACGATAGCAGGTAAATATGAAGTAGTCATTGGCCTTGAAGTACATGCGCAATTACAAACAGCCAGTAAATTATTTTCTGGCGACAGTGCCTCTTTTGGTGCATCGCCCAATACACATATCAGCCCAATCACAATGGGCCACCCGGGCGTTTTACCAAGAACAAATAGGAAAGCTATTGAGTATGCAGTGAAGATGGGGCTGGCCTGTCATTGTGAAATTGAAGAAGACAATTATTTTGCACGAAAAAATTATTTCTATCCCGATCTTCCAAAAGGTTACCAGGTAACACAACATACAACACCTGTTTGCAAAGGTGGTTATGTCACCATTAACACTCCCACAGGTAAAAAAAATATCCAGCTCAACCGTATCCATTTGGAAGAAGATGCCGGCAAAAGCATTCACGACCTGGATGAAAATTATACCTGCATCGACCTGAACCGCGCCGGGGTTCCATTGATCGAAATAGTAACAGAGCCAGTATTACAAAGCAGCGAAGAAGCCTGGCAATATGTGACAGTATTGAGAAAACTGGTTAAATGGATCGGTGTTTGTGATGGCAATATGGAAGAAGGCAGCCTTCGTTGTGATGCAAATATTTCTATCCGCCTGCAAGGCGAAAAAAAGCTAGGAACAAGAGTGGAAGTAAAAAACCTTAACTCCATACGCAATGTAAAAAAAGCGATAGATTATGAAGTGGAAAGAATGATAGCCATCGTTGAAAGCGGTGGTACTATTATACAACAGACCCGGAGTTTTGATGCAGGCAATGATACTACGTTTGCCCTTCGTGATAAAGAGGAAGCAAATGATTACAGGTATTTTGCTGACCCCGATCTACCGCCATTTCATTTGACCAAAGATTTTATTAAAACAATGCAGGTGTCTTTGCCATCACTGCCGGAGCAGCTGGCCACTCAATACCAGCAAGAGTTTGGATTAAGTGAATATGATGCGGCCCAGTTATGTGATGAAAAAGCTACTGCCGATTATTTTGAATCTGTTACACATTTTTGTAAAAATTATAAAGCTGTTGCCAACTGGATGCTTGGCCCCATCAGGGAATATCTCAACGGAAACAATTTCAGCTTCGATCAATTGAGTTTGCATCCGGAGGTTTTAGCTGAATTGATAAAACTGGTGGAGGAAGGCCAATTGAATTTTTCCGTTGCATCATCACGTATCTTGCCGTCATTAATAAATGGGAAGAGATCTCCTTTACAGGTCGCGGAAGAAATGGACCTGTTGCAGGTGAGTGACAGCACTGAGTTGGAAATATGGGTGAACGAAGCCATCAGGTCCATGCCCGATAAAGTTGCAGAATACAAAAAAGGCAAAAAGAACCTTATTGGTTTATTTGTTGGGGAAGTAAAAAAAATAAGCAAAGGAAAAGCTGATCCAAGATCGGTGAAGACTTTGCTGGAACAGAAACTGGATGAGAACACAATCATTTAATTGCTCAAAGAATAATATGAAAAAGATATTAATAGGATTTATCGCAATGGCAGCTATCAGCTCTTGCACAGAAAAAAAAGCTGGTGTTTTTACAGTAGAGGGAAAGATCGAGCATGCCCCTTCTTCTAAAATATTTTTGGAAGAACTACCATTTGGTGGCGAGCAGCCGGTTGTATTGGATTCCACTTCTCTTGGCGCCGGCGGAAAATTTGAATTAAAAGCTATCGGAAAAGAGCAAGGCCTATACGCTCTTGCGATTCAGGACGGCCCTGAAGTATTATTGGTGAACGACAGCAAAAGCATTCATCTAAAAATGGATGTTGCTAATTATAAGGCTTATACAACAGAGGGCTCAGATGCATCTGCTGCACTCCACGATTTCCTCGAAAAATACAATACAAAATTTGAATCTTTGGCAGGGGCATACATGAAAGCAGATTCCATGCAAAAAGCAAAAGCGACAGATAGCGCCATAACGGTTGCCAACCTTGAGAAAGATATGCAGTTAAAGAAATTCAATATATTTTTATCAGGCTCAGTAACAAATTCTCCTTATCCCGCTGTTCGTTATTTTGTTTTAGGCAAATCATTTAAGACCATGGAACCTGCAGAGATACAGAAATTGGCAAATGCTTCTTCTATGCAGTTCCTGGATCATAGCGGGCTTGCAAAAATGAAGGTGATCATTGACAAGCAGATGGGTTCTGACCCGCGCATCTTATTACTAAACAAACCTGCTCCTGAGATCAATCTGCCCGATACATCCGGCAAATTGCTTAGCCTTAGCAGCTTTAAAGGCAAATATGTACTGGTTGATTTCTGGGCAAGCTGGTGCGGCCCCTGCAGGCAAGAAAATCCAAATGTGGTGGCTGCTTATAACAAGTTTAAGGATAAGAATTTTACCATTCTTGGTGTATCACTTGATAAAGACAAAACCTCCTGGATCGCTGCCATTAAACAGGATAAACTAAACTGGAACCATATCAGCGATCTGAAACAGTGGGAAACCTCCGTGATCGGCAGTTACAAATTTGATGGTATACCATTTAATGTGCTGGTTGATCCGCAGGGAAAAATCATTTCCATAGGCCTCCGAGGCAACGATCTTGAAACAAAACTGGAAGAAGTATTAAAGTAAACCTCTTTCTCTACCCTACAGCGAATTATAATATGCAATGGCAGAAGCCCACCCAGCTTCGTCTTTACCTGATATATTATTCTGTTTCAAAAAGGGCTCTAACTGTTTCCATTTGGGCTCGAGGAAAGTTTCAAGATTTTTTCTGTTTAACACAATGGGGTTAGACCGTCCGCCTTTTTCTAGTAAATAAAAGGTCTCCGAATCTCTCAACCGTTTAAATTTTGTAGCATTGCCATACTCTGTAAACTCTTCCGCATCCTTTTGATAAAGTTTCAATAAAGAGATATTCCCCTCCGCCAATACCTGGAAAAATTTATCGCCGCCAAGATGCGCACTGATATAATATCCATTTTTGAAGATAAGTTGTTTGCTGGTATCTTCTCTCTTTGGATATAGATGCACACACACGATCTCGGGCCCTATTTCAAAAGATGTATCATGCAGATTGAAAATAAATTTATTGTTATAAGTATCAAATTTGAACCGGACATTTTTAAAGATGACCCCATTTTTTGCAATCGCCTCTCCATAGGTCCAGTTATCTTTTAAAAATTGGGAGCCCTGCAAGTTTTCAGCCTGGAAAAAATAAGTCACGTATCCTTTACCCCTGTCATACATCTGGTGTTCAATGGTCTGCTGCGCAGATGCTTCCAGCACCATAAACAGGGCAAATATGGAAATAACAAATTGCTTCATTTTTCAATATTTAGTTTAAAGAATACTATGTAATTTAAATAAAAAAGCCACACCGCGCTATGCGATGTGGCTTTTAAGTTTTTATACCTAATTCTAATTAGTACCCAGGATTCTGTACAATATTAGGATTTGCATTTATTTCGTTAGTAGGAATAGGCAGTATCAATTGCGTGTTAGTAGGTGTAACAGCAATAGTAACAAGTGGGCTCTGATTAGATGTTTTGGTCCAACTCCTTTGCAGCCTTACAAGGTCCCACAAACGGCTACCTTCAAATGCCAGTTCTTTCCTTCTTTCAACCAGGATATCTTCCAATATCTGTGCGCCAGCATCAGTCCAGCCAGTAAAAGATGGGTCTCTTTGTGTTGCCACCTTATTCAGGTACAGATTGGCATTCACAGGATCAGCGGTATTGTAATAAGCTTCTGCAAGAATCAGCATCACATCTGCAAGGCGTACTACTTTTGTATCATCTTTATCTGTAGCGCTGGCAGCGTTGATGTATTTATTGCAGAAATAAGCTGTTCCGGCTTGTCCGCTTCTTGTGCCGGTACTCATCAATGATTTTCTTACATCCGTGGCGCTATAAGCAGCATACAAATCTGAATTAGCAAGAATATCACCATAACCACCTCCCAGTGTTAAGTAAATAAAGCCGATCTGGTCAAAACCATTATTACTTGTATAATCGCTTTCTACTTCAAAGAGGGTCTCATTTTTAGTAGTTGTTTGCGCAACAGGGCTTCCCCAATACGCAACGTAGCTTGCACTTGGCAATAAGGCAAAGCCACTGCTGGTGACAACATCCAATGCAGTTGTTTTTGCATTAGCCCAGTCTCCCATATTCTGGTAAACCCTTGCTTCCAGTGCCCTGGCGGCGTATTTTGAAAAATACGAAGTGCCACGGTAAACAGACATAAGGCTATAAGCTTGTTCCAGATCTGCAATAACCTGGGTATACACTTCCTTAACTGTATTACGCTTAGGCAACAGGTTTTGATCGAATGTCAATACCAAAGGAACTCCCAGATCATTAGGAGCGGCTGTATAAGGGTGGCCATAATTTCTTGCCAGTTCAAAATACAGCAAAGCACGTGCTGCATAAGCTTCCCCAAGGTATTGTTTAGAGTTTGCAGTGGCGGTAATTCCAGGTGCAGCAGCAATAATGCTGTTGGCATATTTAATGCCTATATAAGCATTCTGCCAAACAGCAAGGGCATAAGCATCACCCACAGCAGTACTTGTAAAACTGTTCATGGTAATATAACGGCCAGAGTTGGCGGTGATAACAAATGTGTTATCGGCCATGATATCTCCTTTAACCGGCAGTGTACGACCAAAAAGATCTGTGGTCCTTAGCACTGAGTACATACCAGTAACAGCAACCAGCAAATCGCCTTCTGTCTTAATGGCGTCTTGAAGTACCACTGAAGTATAAGGTTTGTCGTTCAAATAATCCTTAGTGCAGGATGCAAACAAGAGCACCGCTAAGCAGGGGATCAATATTTTCATTCTTGATTTCATATTATTATTTTTTCGGAGTTAGTTAAAATTAAAATCCTATGTTAAGCCCTGCTGTCACAGATTTATTATACAGCACATTCAAATTAGACTGGCTGGTAACACCCTGTTCAGGATCAAAAGGAAGTCTGTCATCGTATGTTTTGAGCCATAAGTTAGTTCCCCTAACATAGAATTTCAGCGCTGTTAATTTTAATTTCTTCACCAGGCTTGGGCTTGCACTATAGCTGAAAACAATATTCCTCAAGCGAATGAAATCACCCTTATACAGGAATCTTGTTGATGTACCAACAGACTGGTTGTTAGTAATACCCACACCTGACTGTGTAGTTCCATAAAATAATTTAGGAACGTTGGTGATATCACCTGGTTTCTGCCATCTTGTAAGTGTATAAGCCATTTTACCATAAGAAGGATTTACTTCATCTGTCAAATAGTTGGCCCATGAATCACGAACATAGTTTCCGAAATTATAATAGAAGTCTGCTGAAAAACTGAATTGTTTAAAAGTGATCGTATTTGAAACACCACCATAGTATTTAGGGCTTGCGCTCTTATCGGTTGATACCGGTTGAGCTGCTGTTGCTGCCAGGCCTGTTGTACTATAGTTGGTTGTAGTAGCAGATTTGGTTCCATCAGTATACCAAAGTGGGTTACCTGTTGCAGGATCTACCCCAGCCCATTGACGCATATAGAATTCATAATAATCATGTCCTGGTGCAATATATTGTACACCGCTTATGATCACCTGGTTACCCGGAGTTTGCGTTACATGGTTTGTGTTGTTTGTGAAATTGACACTCAGATCCCATGTAAAATTCTTAACACTAACAGGTGTAGCGTTAACAGTGATCTCTATGCCTTTGTTT
The DNA here is from genome assembly GCA_903884185.1 of uncultured Chitinophagaceae bacterium. Classification (GTDB taxonomy): domain Bacteria; phylum Bacteroidota; class Bacteroidia; order Chitinophagales; family Chitinophagaceae; genus CAISDV01. The sequence goes on from CAISDV010000122.1 coordinate 128,210, forward strand.
GACATGACACCAATATTGTTTGTAATACTGCTAAATCCTGTGGTATAAGAAAGGGGCTGATTAAACAATAGTTTATCACTTACCTTATTATAATAGTCAACGATCAATGATACCCTGTGTTTAAAGAAAGAAGCTTCTAAACCTACATCGGTCATGTTAGCGTGTTCCCATTGCAGGTTCGAGTTTCCGATACCATTGAACCCACCACCCGGCTGATTATTGTAGTTTAGGCCATAACCATAAGTCTGGCGCCAGCCATAGTTACCTACTTCGGCATTACCCGCAGAACCATAAGAAGCCCTGATCTTTACATCACTCACAAACCTCACATTTGACATGAAGTTTTCTTTGCTCACATTCCAGGCGATACTTCCGGCAGGGAAATTACCATATTGGTTTGACTCGGCAAATCTTGAAGATCCATCCCTTCTAAAGCTACCTTGCAAAATATATTTGCCCTTGTAACTGATCTGGCCCCTTGCGAAAATGGAGAAGAAATTATAATCAGATCCGTTATTAGTACCCGTAACAGGTGTAGAGGCATTCGCAGCATCTACTAACAAAGTAGTTGGATAGTTGTTTGTTTGAGCAGTAATAAAATAACCTCTTGAATTGATGGCTTCGGTTCCAGCAGAAAGATCTAAAGAAAGATTCTTGCTCCTGGTAATATTAGCATGGTAGCTTAACTGGTTGGTCCAGTCATACAACAAGTATCTTGCATAAGTTGAAATACCACGCCCAACAGATGCAGCACCATCACCATGAATAGGGTTATTATATTGGAACTCTTCAAGATTGTTGTATTGCAATCCGAAGCTGGTTGTAAACTTCAGGTTACTTAATATATTATATTTTCCTTCGGCTTTACCTAATGCAGAAAAATTATCCAAATGATGTATATCATTTGCTACAATATACAGCGGGTTATAAATACCGGAAAAATTTGCAGGAGATACCCTGTCAACATTATAAGTGCCATCTGCGTTATAAGGATTTGAAGTAGGCCTCATGAAATAAAATTCCATGGTTGGACTTGCAAACGCACTTGAATTACTGATAAAAGAATTCTGTGAAGAATAAGTTGGCTGAAGGTTTAAAGAAAAACTCATCTTACTGTTCACAGTATGGTCAAGGTTGATCGTAGCTGAATACCTTACCAGGTCTTCTCCGATGGTAGTACCTACTTGTTTAAAATAACCTGTAGAGATAAAGAACTGTGTTTTGGCATCTCCACCTGAAGCAGATACATTGTATTGTGATTGACCACCGCTTTTTAGCAGTAATCCAGGCCAGTCAATATCAACAGATCCGTTTCCGTAGTTGTTTGCAGTTGTAAGCGCTGCAGCCTGGGCTGTAGCCAGTGAGGCTGCAGGGTTAGATACTAAATAAGAGTTGGTATATGCCTCTTTAAAAAGAGTCAACCAATCATTGGTACGCAATGGTATACCTCCCGCTGGAAGGTCAACCGGTTTGTTATTACCTACTTCACCATTCAGAGCAAACCTGGTGTTACCAGCTTTACCTCTTTTGGTAGTGATCACGAGAACACCATTGGCGCCACGTGAACCATATATAGCTGTAGCAGCTGCATCTTTCAAAACAGAAATTGATTCCACATCATCCGGGTTCAACTGTTCCAATACATTACTACTGGTTGTTTGACGTGAAAGGTCTCCCTGGTTGATCTGGATACCGTCTATTACATATAAAGGCTGTGAAGAAGCTGAAGACGAACCGATACCCCTGATCCTGATGGACTGGTTGGCACCTGGCTGGCCGCTAAAAGTTACTGACTGTAAGCCTGCTACTTTACCCTGGAGTACCTGGTCAATAGAGCTCAAAGGAACATCTGCTACTTTATCGCCGCTTACTTTTCCAACCGCTGCGGTCAGATCAGTTTTTTTCTGGGTACCATACCCTACTACTACTACTTCATCAAGGCTGTTTGTACTTGATTGAAGAGAAATGGTAATAGCAGTTTCTTTGTTTCCAATAGCAAAATCAAGCGTAGTAAAGTTCATGGAAGAAACTACCAGCGATTTTGTACCGGCAGGAACCGCAAGGCTAAAACTACCATCAGTGGCAGTTGTGGTACCTTTTGTTGAACCTTTGGCTATTACAGAAGCGTTAGCAATTCCAGCACCCTTGTCATCAGTTACCTTACCTTTTACAGTACGGGATGCAGGGGTTTGTGCTGTAAGCTGGACAACAGCCAGGCAAAAGCACATTAGCAGGGTCATTAATTTTGTCATAAACATCGATGTTTTAGTGTTTGGGATGCGAAAATAAAGTAACATTCATTATAAAAGACAGTAGTACGCAACAATTGCTGCATAAGTCTATCTATTAATAGGATAAAAGGTAAATATTAGCCAAAATGACAATTGTATGACAATTGTATGACAAAAATTAAGATTTCCTTAACATTTAGGTTAAAAAAGTCGGTGAACCAACTAAAAAACCAGGCTAAATGGCCTGGTTTTTTAGTTGGTAAAACATTGTGTGCTATAGTCTAATTATCTGTGCAAAGTGTATTCAGATTAAGCTCACTGGATGAAATTGGCCAGATATAACCCACATCTGTAGCATTTTTAACTGGTGCACTTCCTTTTGCAGGAATCGCTAATAACAAACGTGCCAGGTCAGGCCAACGCAGGCCTTCACCAAGAAATTCAATATTCCTTTCATTCAGAAGGGCTGTTGTTAAAGCGCCAGATGAAGCAAAACTGGCTGTTGTATAAGTAGTAGTGGCATCTGACCTGTTTCTCACCGCATTCAATAGAGCAACTGCCTGTGCATCCACGGTACTGGTAGAACGTACCCTTGCTTCGGCCAGGTTTAATAGCACTTCTGAATAACGAATAACAGGAACATAATCAGTATAAGGGCTTGGTGCTGCATATTTGATCACCCAATTCTTTAAAGTAGCGCCGCTACCCGACTGTTTAAGGAATGTTCTTCGTTTATCCGAAGCGGTCCATCCCGGATCAGCAATAATACCATTCACATTTAAAGAATACTCCCCATTACCAATACCGCCTTGCGCCGCTGCCGGAGAGAAATAATAAGCCACTCCATTTTGCGTACCGGGATAATCTCCCGCTGTTGTGGTCATTGGCATTGAAAAGATCGATTCTGTTGTAGTATATGGCGTTACAAATACATTGGAAATATTTGCCTGCAGTGCATGAGCTACGCCGCTGGAAGCAGTAAATGGTGCGGTAGCGCTGACTATTTTATTAGCTTCAGTGATCACGCTTGCATAATTCTGCATACTTAAATAAACCCTTGTTTTTAAAGCTATCGCTGTATTGCGATGGGCACGGGTAGTATTGTTATAAGCAGTAGTGTACGTTAATGGTAAAGCAGCTTCCGCGTCATTAAGATCCTGGAGTATCTGCGTATATACCTGTGCCACTGTACTTCTTGCTAAGTTCGAGAAACCTGTTCCTTTGATAGCTGTTAATCGCAAGGGAACACCCAGGCCACTTCCGGCATTAGCAGCAAAAGGCTTGGCATAATATTGAAGAAGGGAATAATAACATACTGCCCTTACCAATTTTGCTTCACCAATGTAATTGGCACCAAGCGCAGAACCAACCACTGTTGTTCCTCCGGCATTCATACCATCAATAAATACATTGCAGTTATTGATCGCTGAATAGGCTGCTCCCCATAAGCCCAATACAGCAGTTGCACTATTGGTAGGATTTTCTAACCAAACATCAGAACCTGTAATAAGGTTAGAAAGTTCATTCACAAAATTATCGCCTTTGATATCTCCATAGATCGGATACCTGCCTCCATAAAAATTACCACTTTTCATGGAACCGTATAACGATAATACTTGTGCCTGTACCCTTGCAACAGTACTGAATGCCGAAGCATCGGAAACTGATGTTTGTGGAATCGGGTTTAATAGGTCTCTCTGGCAGGAACTGTATATAAGAATACTTACCCCGAGAGCCATAATATATTTTAATTTGTTTTTCATGTTATTCACTTTTTTGATAATTAGGTGATTAGAAGCTTACATTTATTCCCACCTGGATGGTTCTGCCATTGGCAATAGTATTTCTGTCAACACCCTGGCTTGTATTACCGCCTCCATTAGAGGAAACTTCAGGATCCGGGCCCGGGTATTTTGAAATAATCGCCAAATTCTGACCGCTTATATAGAATCTCGCGCTATTCATCTTAGCCTTCTGCAATAATTTTACCGGGAAGGTGTAGCCAATAGTTACATTTCTCAGCTTAACATAATCACCAGAAAAAACATTAATATCCATTGGCATAGCTGAACCATTTGATACATTATCACCAAATACTGGCTTAGCATATTTCTTTGCTACATCGCTGGCCTTTCCCCACGCATCCGTCAGTACATCTACAGCATTGTTCCAGAAACGCTGGTCATGCAAACCTGCATTGGTACCATAATAATTATAAAAACCTAATGCATAAGTAAACGTTACACCCAGGTCAAAATCCTTAACCCTGAAATTATTTGTCCATCCACCCACTTGTTTTGGAATCACATTTGCATACATCACAGCATCTGCAGCCTGTGAAATAGAGGTTGCATTTGTTGGACTAACATATTTCGTCAGGCCATCAGCAGTAGTAGAATAGTTAAACTGTCCCGCTGGTGCATAGTTTTGATAATATACTGGCGTTCCAACTGAATTAATGAAGATCCTTTTACCAGTAAGAGGTTCAACCCCACCGGTACGTATCACCCATAAATAACCTTCAGAATAACCAGGCATACTTTGATTCACTGTTTCACTGCCTGAAGTAGAGGTTTGAATTGATGGCAGGCCGGGAGCTAAAGCAGTTACCATGTTTGTATTGAAGCTGATATTGAAACTGGTGCTCCAGCTAAAATCCTTGGTAGTGATCGGCCTTGCATTCAATGTAAGTTCAACACCCTTATTATACATCGAACCTACGTTAGCAGGAGGGCTGCTTGGCAAGCCTGTGGAAGGCGCCTGGGCAACATTTAATATCAATCCGTCAATATTGTTATTATAATAAGCAAATTCAGCGGTGATCTTATCATGGAACAAACCAAAAGAAAATCCAAGATCTGTTTTAGTGCTGGTTTCCCATTGCAATTGATTGTTTCCTACTGAAGCGAAAGCAAGTGAGGATGCTCCACCATACAAGCCTGAACCAAAGGTTGAATAAGGTGTGTAATCACCAATACCAGTGATATTACCTACTTTACCATAGCTTCCTCTCAATTTAAAACTACTGAATACCCTGTCTAACTTAGCAGCGCTCCAGAAACCTTCTTTGGCAATTTCCCAACCTGCAGAAGCGCCCCAGAAAATACCTTTTTTAACTCCCAACGCAGAATATTCATCCTGGCGGATATTTCCCTGCAGGAAGTATTTGCTGCTATAGTTATAGCTCAAACTTCCGAAATTAGATAAGAGATAATTTTCTCCCAATCCCAATGATGTAGGATTATTCAATACCCAACCTGCCTGGATCACAGTATATGCAGGATCAGATAAAGTTTGCCTGTTCAGCCCAAAAGAATTAGAGGTTCTTCTTTGCTGTTCGTTACCAACTACTAAATTGATAGTATGCTTTTGCGCAATGGTATAATTAAATTGAACGGTATTGTCCCATAACCATGTTTTATAAGTTCCCTGTACATCAGAGGCGTTACCCGTAGCAGAATAACCATCTGCAGTTACCGGTGTCTGAAAAATATCAGTGGTGGTAAGCAGGTAGTCAATTCCGTAGAAGCTCTTTAATGTAAGAAATTTAAATGGCTTGTACTGGAAATATACATTTGATTGTATGTGATTGATCTCATTATTAGAACGGCTCAGGTCTAATTCAGGAACTGGGTTATAATATGCAATGGAAGTACCCGTGATATTGGTATACCCGATTGTAGCACCATTAATATTATAAGAGCCGTCATTATTATATGGCCCGATGATCGGAGGAAGTACAAGGCCAGCACGACCGAGACCAGCAGTGTTAAATGCTTCTCCACTCAGTGAACCCGAAGTAACTGCTGCAAGATTCAATTCATTAGAGTAGGATATTTTGCCGCCGATAGTAATGCTTTTGCTCAATTTACTATCTATGTTAAACAAAATATTTATACGTTTAAATTCATTCCTTTTCAGGATACCCTGCTGGGCTGTATACCCTGCAGAGAAATAATAACTTGTTGCGTCGTTACCTCCTGAAATATTTACGTTATGATTTTGAGAATATCCCTGGCGATAAACATAATCATACCATCTTGTATCGATCGTATTACCATGTGCATCTGTAGCCGGTAAAAATTTAGCAGCTTGTGAAGGGTTATTTGCACTGGCTGCAGTTTTGTAGGCAAGATATTGTGCTGTATTCAAAAGTTCTGGTAATCCATAAGCAGTTGTCCAGCCTACCCAACCATCATAAGTTACTCTTGCTTTACCTGCTTTACCTTTTTTAGTAGTTACGAAAACAACGCCATTGGCGGCACGGCTACCATAGATAGCTGTAGCAGCGGCATCTTTAGCAATGTCTATACTTTCAATATCATTGGGATTAATACTTGCCAATGCATTACCTGCTGCACTGCTCGAGCTATAGTCGCCGGTAAATGAAGGCACTCCATCTACTACGATCAAAGGATAAGAACTGAGTGAAATAGAATTGGTACCCCTGATCCTGAAAACCGGAGGTGTATTCAATACCCCGTTTGGAATAGTTATTTGTACACCCGCAGCTTTACCACCGAGTGCTTGTTCAAAACTTTGATTGGGTTTTTCTGCAACCTCACCACCCCCTACCGAAGAAATACTCCCTGTTACATCTTTCTTCTTCTGTGTTCCATAACCTACCACTACCACTTCTGAAAGACTGGCAGCATTGGAGATCAATTTCACAGATAAAGAATTTTTACCAACAATACTTACGATCTGTTCATCCAGGCCAATATAAGTGAACTGCAGGTTTTTTGCCTGGTCAGTTACTTTGGCTGAAAAACTACCGTTTGCATCTGTTGTAGTGTTTGCAAGGACTTTCCTGTCTGAAGCGAGAGTAACGACCGTTACACCTGCTAATGGTGCACCTTTTTCGTCTGTTACTTTACCGGTGATTGTCCGGTTTTGTGCCCAAAGCTGGCTGACAGCCAGGCATAGGCACACGATTAGAGTCGTGAATTTTCTCATGTGTGCAGTTTTGGTTTGTGAAAAAATTACGTGAAATCTTTTAGAAATCACACAAAATCTAAATTTATGACAGGCTAATATTCACAATAGCTGCTCAGCATGTGAAAAGCTTTATACTTACTTCCTTTTTTTAGGAAAAATACTGATGATCAGTACTGGCAGTAATATCAAATTTGTAAGTGTGCCTATAATTAGAGTAAGTGAAGTAAGCCAGCCCAGTGCATTGGTTCCTCCAAAACTGCTGAAACAAAAGATCACAAACCCTGCTATCAAAACCAAAGAGGTATATATAATGCTGATACCTGTATGCCTGATGGTTTGCATCAATGTAGGCGCCACTTCTTTATCATGATATGGCAGCTCCTGTTTGTAGTTGACCAAAAACCGGATCGTAACATCCACTACAATTCCCAATGCCACACTAAATACCAAAACAGTAGATGGTTTTAATGCAATACCCAGCCATCCCATCACTCCCGCAGTAACCACTAGTGGAACCAGGTTTGGAATAAGGGAGCAGACCAATATCTTAAATGAACGAAAAAGAAAAAGCATACAGAGTGCAATGAGTAAAAATGCCCAGCAGATACTTTCTTTTAATCCTGTAATAATAAAATTGGAGCCTTCTAAAAAAGTGATACTGCTTCCTGTAAAAGTTATTTTATAAGAGGCTGTATCAAATATTGTAGCCGATTTGTTTTGAAGCTCGCTGATCAAAATGGGTAAGCGTACACTTCCCATATCTGCCATATTTACACTAATGCGGGCAGATTGTTTTTTACTGTCCATAAAACTGCTGATGCTGCGTGCGAGAGTATTTTTATGTGCTGAATCGGTTTTTGTTTCAAGATAAGGGCTCATAAAAGCAAGATCGCCAACCGTTGGAACTGCATAGCTTAAACTATCTCCATCATAATAGGATTGCCTGGCGAGTTTTAATCCTTCCGCCAACGATAATGGTTTTGCTGTTCCTGGTTTTGCAGCAATATAAGCGGAGAAGTCATCCATTTTTTGAAGAGTGGATGGCAATCTTCTTAACCCATTTTTCTTTTTGGTATCAATAATGATCTCGAGTGGCATTACTCCGCCAAAATTTTTTTCAAACCATTTCAGGTCGGTATATATTTTATCTTTTTGCGGAAGGTCATCCACAATAAACCCTTCACTCTTTATCCGGAGGATACCCATCACTGCAAAAGCCGTTACTATAATAGTTGTGCCATATACCCATTTGGAATGATGAAACGCCCAGTTCTCTACCTTCAATAATATTTTTTCGAGGGATGCATTTTCAAGATAACGTGTGTGCTTTTCTTTTGGCGCAGGCAGGTAACTTAATACACCCGGAATAAAAATGAGCGATATAAAAAACAATACCATGATATTGATGCCGGCCACTACACCAAACTCCTGCAACAAAGCACTTCTCGTAAAAGCAAACACGGCAAATCCAATGGCAGCGGCAATATTGCAGAATAAAGTAACAATACCCATCCGGCCCACCATATTCACCAGCGCTTTTTGTTTGTCGCCTGTTTCTGTAAAGGAAGTATGGTATTTATTAAGGAAGTAAATACAATTGGGGATACCTATTACTACGATCAATGGCGGTATCAATCCCGTCAACAATGTGATCTTGTAACCTAATATTACCATCGTCCCCAAACTCCATGCAACACCCATCCCTACAACCAACAAGCTCATCAGCGTAGCGCTAAATGAACGAAAGAAAATAAATAAAGTGATCGCAGATAAAAGAAAGGAGCCGAATAAAAACCAGTTGAGTTCATTTTTTATCCTGTTGCCAACCACTGTGCGGATGTATGGCAAACCACTGATATGCGTAGTGATGCCGGTTGACCTTTCAAACGTTTCCACTTTTGCCATCACATCATGGATGAGCCTTGTACGGCTCTTGCTGTTGATGGTATCTTTATTCATCATCACCGTTAGTAAATATGCTTTCGATTCCTTATTGTACAAGAGCTGCCTGTAAAAGAGCTGGTTCTCAAATGCTGCTTTATCTCTGTTTAGTGCAGCCTGGTTGTTATAAGGAGTATGGAATATTTTTTTAGAGACGAACTTTTTTTCAACAGTATCTTTTATCAGTTCCACTACTTCGGGAATACTCTGCACATCTTCTACCGCATTCACTTTTAATAATTCATGGTGAAGGGTATCTACTGCATTAAAAATGGCCGGCGAAAAGAAATCTTTATTTTCAATTCCAAGCACCAGTATGTTCCCATCATTGCCAAATGTTTCCTGGAAAGATTTATAGTCGCGGTACTTTGGGTTATCGGTTGGAATGGCGCGCGTAAATTCATAACTCATTTTTACCTGCGATGCGTACCAGCCCATTACTGCTGTTGCAGCAAGCAATAGAATGAGAAGGGGGAGACGGTATTTTAGTATGCCTTTGCCTAAGCGGTACCACATGATAGTTACTGGTTTCTAGTTACTGGTTGCAAAGAAAAGGATTATTAGTTTGAGAAATAGAACGATCGGGGTTTAATAAAGTTTCAAATATTTTGTTAACCTGGCAGCGCTAAACGGCTCAATAAATTTGTATATTTGAAATGCTCTTTTTAAACAGGCAGATTATGCGTAAACAAGTAATATGCTGTATACTCTATTTAGTGCCAAAGGGTGGATTTGAGTAGTTTTGCTCCCCTTATTCTTCGTTCATCCTTCGTATATCAAGGCGCGATCAAAGGCTCATGAGAGGCTCATCGGACGCTCATCAAACGCTCATCAGAGCTTCAAGGTATCATAAAAAGAAACTGAGGCTTATACAAACCAATAACCAAACAACTGACAGGCTATACCAACGACCAGACCCGAGTAAACCTCTTTACTGGTATGATCGCTCACCAAAAACCGGCTGGTACAAACCACTCCGGTGACCAGTGCTGCAATGGCGATATCGATTCCCAGGTCGGCCTGGTAGAAAAAAGCAAATAACACAATAGCAGTTAGCGCTCCGCCCAGGGCAATAGCATGCAGGCTTATCTTGATAAAATTATTGACGATCAATCCCAATGAGGTTGATATAAATATCCCGAAATAAAAAAATTTTAATACCTCAGGCAATTCCTGTGTTGGGGAGTTGCGGCTCAGGTAATACATCCACCAGTAAAAAAACATGGTGATCACGAATGGTGCGATGCGGTCTTTTTGTGTGCGCAGGAAAATACTCTCACTGAATTTTAACCGCCATAAAAGAAAAACCGCAAATGCCGGGAAGAAAGCGGTCATCCAGAATACTGAGAAGAGGCGGAATTTCAATTGCCTCTCTGTGAGACTCGTAAACTCATACGGAAACCTCCACATTAAAAACAAAAAAATATAAGTAGGAATGAACAGGGGATGAAATATGTACGAAATGATCTTTGCCGGTATGGTTAAAAAGTTTCCGGGCTTATCTGTTGCAGTAGTGGGTGTGTTATTCAATTGAACCTGTTTTACGGGTAAAAGCCTATAATTCTTTTCTCAGTCGCGCCACAGGAATATTTAACTGCTCCCTGTATTTCGCCACTGTTCTACGTGCAATATTATAGCCTTTTTCGTTAAGCATATCCGTAAGGTATTCGTCGCTCAAAGGTTTTTGCTTATCCTCGGCCTCGATCATATTGCTCAGTATCTTTTTCACTTCACGGGTACTTACTTCTTCACCGCTATCGGTGCTCAGGCTTTCGCTAAAGAAAAATTTCAGGCGGTAGGTACCAAATTCTGTTTGCACAAATTTGCTGTTGGCCACACGGCTTACAGTAGATATATCGAGGTTTGTGCGTTCAGCAATATCTTTTAAGATCATGGGCCGCATCACCGTTTCATCTCCCGTCAGGAAAAATTCTTCCTGCAATTTCATAATAGCATTCATGGTCACCAGCAAAGTGTGCTGCCTTTGCCGGATCATGTCTATGAACCATTTGGCGGAATCTATTTTTTGTTTGATAAAGATCACCGCTTCTTTCTGGCGCTTGTCTTTTTTGCTGCCCTTGTCGTAGTCTTTCAGCATATCGCGGTAACCTTCGCTGATGCGCAGGTCGGGAGCGTTTCTTGCATTGAGGGTGAGTTCAAGTTTGCCTGCATTGTTCAAAATAAAAAAGTCAGGTACAATATAACTATCGGCCTTATTGATCTGCCCTACATTACCTCCGGGCTTTGGATTCAATTTAATTATCTGGCCAATCACCTCTTTTAATTGTTCATCCGTAAGGTTTAATCCATTTTTTATTTTGTCGTAGTGCTTCTTGGTAAACTCATCAAAATATTTTTTCAATACCAGACTCGCCAGTTCCACACTTTTTCCTTCATGCACTTTTCTATCTAATTGCAGGAGCAAACATTCCTGCAGGTTCCTTGCGCAAATACCCGGCGGATCAAACTGCTGTATTAATTTAATGACAGCTTCCACTTCTTTTTCATTCACCACAACATTTTGCCGGAATGCAAGATCATCAACGATAGAACTTAACTCCCTGCGCAGGTAGCCATCATCATCTAAACTACCTACTACCTGTTCTGCTATTTTATAATTGTGTTCATCCAATTCCAGTAAGCCAAGCTGGCTTGCGAGCATGTCATAAAAGCTGGTCTCACTTTTAAATGGAATGGTTTGTTTATCATTTGCCTCGGGGTAATTATCATCCCTTGTTTTATAATCGGCTATCTCGCCATCATCATCGGCCACATATTCACTGATATCTACATCGGCATAATCTTCTTCACCGCCATCGGGTTCAAATTCTTCTTCTGTAGTTTCGAATTCGTCTTTCATTTCTTCTCCTGCTTCACCCTCCAGGCCTTCTTCACCCTGTTCCAATGCAGGATTTTCTTCGAGCTCTTCTTTGATACGTTCTTCCAAATTAGCAGTAGGTACCTGCAGCAATTTCATCAATTGGATCTGCTGAGGCGATAGTTTTTGAAGTAGTTTCTGCTGTAGGGATTGAATTAATGCCATAGCTGTTGCAAATATCGCATATCTAATACCGTGCCAATCCGGATACTGTTAAATTTTCATGTTAGTTTTTAAAGCGAAACCTGGTAAGCGGTTTGCCCGTAAATTTACCATGCAAATGAAAACAGGAATACCCATCAAACAAATCTGTTTCACCTCTTGTTTATTCGTACTGCTCTCAGTATCAGTGCATGCGCAGTATTCTAAAACCCCCACTATACCTTTTAAAAGGGCTGATAGCCTGTCCAAAACACTCCCTGTTTTCCTGCCCGCAAATTATTACAGCAGTCACCTGAGTTTTTTTTGTCAGAAGGAGTTATTGATCGAAAAAACAACAAAGATTCCATTCCGTTTCAGGTTGGGAAGCCTTGATTATACCAATAAACTGGAAGGGAAAAAGTATTGATCTTTTAACCACAAGGAACACGAGGAAGTCACAATGGGCACAAGGGATTCTTTGTGTTCTTAGTGCCTCCTTTGTGGCCATCGTGGTTAAAAAAATGATGACACAACACGCTAATACTTTATTGTTTACATTTATCATTCAAAACACTGACTTATGAAACTGCGTACATTTTTATTTATCCTGTGTTCCTTCTTTTTGTTTAGTTCTGCCAAAACACCCGATCCGGTTGCTTCTGCTGATGCCATCTTATCGGAAGCATATAAAACAGCAGCCAAAGAAAATAAAAATGTATTCATCATTTTTCATGCATCGTGGTGTGGCTGGTGCCACAAAATGGACAGTGCTATGAACAGCGCTGCGTGCAAAAATTTATTCGGCGACCAATATGTGATCCGTCATTTAGTGGTATTGGAATCAAAGGACAAAGTTGCTTTGGAAAATCCTGGCGCTATGGACCTGATGAAAAAATACAATGGCGATAAAGGTGGTATCCCTTTCTGGCTGATATTTGATAAGAATGGAAAATTATTAGCCGATTCGCAGATAAGGCCCGATGGTGTTGGCCTGGATGCAGTTGGAAAAAATGTAGGCTGCCCTTCTGAAAAAGAAGAGATCGTTCATTTCATGAAGGTGTTGAAGAAAAGTTCTAGTCTGAATAATGACCAACTGGCTGTGATAGAAAAAACATTTACGCCACCTGCAAAAGCAGCAGCATCGCATTAACCCCCGCCTGAACGTTATAGTCGGGCAGGCGCCACCAGTTCTTCCTGCAATACTTTTTTAATAGCTGCCAGCATTTTTGTGCCTTTGTCTTTCAGTTGTTCTTCTGTCCAGGATAAATTGATCAATGTAGAAACACAGCGACTGATGATCGCATCGCTTGCTGCAAATGATGTGGTTTGTAATTTCAGTAAAGCATTCTTTTGCGGATCAGTCAAATTGTTCAATGCCGCAGCATTCTTTAAGTGCGACCATCCGCGGATATAATGCCAGTTATTATCAAACCAATACATATTTCCCGCAATAATATTCTGCGCTTTCATTTCAGCAACTACCGCTCTTGTCAGTTCTTCAGTAGGCAGAAACCAACTCAGGAAAGTACAGCTATCGCCCGCTTCATCAGGTATCCTGCGGAAACTGATCTCCGGTATTTGAGACAGCATTTTTTTTAATGCTGTATGATTTTTTCTTTGGATGGATAAAAATGTATCCAGCTTTCTTATCTGCGCTAATCCTACCGCTGCATGCAGTTCGCTGATCCTGAAATTATACCCAAGAAATGGGTGAAGGTCGGCGCCACGGTCAACACCTTTGTGATCGTGCCCATGATCAGTATAACCATCGCATTTGGTATATACTTCTTCATTATTAGTAATTACTGCACCACCTTCAGCACAGGTAACTGTTTTTACAAAATCAAAAGAGAAAGTTCCCGCATGCCCAATCGTGCCTAATGCTTTTCCTTTATAAGTAGCGCCAAGGCTTTGGCAGGCATCTTCTAATAAAATAAGATTTCGTTCATCGCAAATTTGTTTCAATGCATCCATCTCTGCCATGCTGCCGCACATGTGTACTGGCATCACGCATTTTGTCTTGGGTGTAATAGCTGCGCGAACGGCTGAAGGATCTAGTGTCAATGTATCGTCTACATCCACAATAACAGGCACTGCACCCACACTTAACACTGCTTCAAAACTTGCTACGAATGTAAAAGAGGGCATAATCACTTCATCGCCTGCTCCAATATTTAAAGCAGCAAGTGCAGTAGTCAATGCAGAAGTGCCGCTTGATGTAAGCTGCACATGTTTACAACCGCAGCGATTGGCTATTTCTTTTTCCAGCTCAATAGATTTCCATATCCCTTTACGTGGGCCGTCAAAACCATAGCGCATGAGGATACCTGTTTCCATTACATCGTTCAGTTCTTTTCTTTCTTCTTCACCAAAGAGTTCAAAGCCGGGCATAGTTGTGTGCTTTAGTTATGATTGCAAAAATAGTTATAAGTTATGAATGATGAGTTATGTCTTGAACACGATTAAGGGATTACAGGACGGACAGGATTAGTTCGTTTCTCTGCGTTTCTGTGTATTCTAAAATAAAACCCCAGTCTTTACTACCCTGTATCCCTCATTATCTTTTTTGATATAAAAATAAAATCCACCAAAATTAACCGTTCCACCATTTAATAGTTTCCGCATATCAAAACTGAGCATATCTGATTCAAAGATCACAGGAATTAACAGCTTATCATTTACATAAATAAACCTATTTGTTTTTTTTACAATTTTGCTAAACAATGGCGAACTGGTGGCTTCTTCTAATGTTAGACTATAGTCATTTAAATCTTGTTTCAATAAAGCAAACCATTTAATTTTTTGATACTCTTTATCAAATAACGGAGCATTTTTTTTCAAGGTGAAAACAATAGAATCGCTTACATTTTTAGACTCGAAGCTATAGATGATCTTTCGTGAAGTGCTGCAGCCTGGGATAACCAAAATCAATCCGAAGAAAATACACGCTTTCATTATGAGGTTATTATCTGCCAAAAATCACTCAAGTACTCTAAATTTATCGTTAAATATCAAAATATCCATTTTCCCAAGATATTGTAATCGTGTCTATCTTACAATCCCATAATCCTGTTCAAGACAAAATAATCCTGTCTATCTTACAATCCCATAATCCTGTTCAAGACAAAATAATCCTGTCTATCTTACAATCCCATAATCCTGTTCAAGACAAAATAATCCTGTCTATCTTGCAATCCCTTAATCGTGTTCAAGACAATGAAACCCATCCTCTTTTATTGTTATGATGCCTGGTGCGGCTGGTGTTACGGATTTGGCCCAGTTATAAAAAAAATCGCTGCTGAGTATGCCGATAAATTTGATATGGAAGTATTATCAGGCGGTATGATCATCAATAAAAAGCCCGTGCATATTGATGCGATGGCAAAGTATGTTCAAGCAGCCTATCTCACCGTTGAAAAAACAACAGGCATTCAATTTGGCAAAGATTTTCTCTGGCATATTTTTCATCCTGAACTGAGCGACTGGTACCCGGATTCTGAAAAACCCGCAGTGGCGCTTTGTATTTTTAATGAATATTATCCTGAAAGGCAGCTTGAGTTTGCTAGCGACCTGCAATATGCTCTAAAATATGAAGGAAGGGATTTGGGTGATGATGAAGCTTACCGCCATCTTCTTGAAAAATATAGCATTCAACCCGAAGCATTTTATTCTAAATTGAATAGCGGGGAGTATAAAGAAAAAGCCCATTACGAGTTTGCTTTGTGCAAGCAGTTACAAGTAACAGGCTACCCTTCTGTGCTATTGCAAACAAGTGAAACCAAATTTCATTTACTGGCAAGAGGTTATACTGATCATGATACCCTCAAAAAAAGAATAGATGCGCTATTCACTTCTCTTGATACCCAATTATAACAACTGCTCATTCGGCGGACGAATGCCCTGCAAACGAATATAGATCGTGCATTGCCCGCGGTGATGTGTCTGGTGCTCAAATGCTTTTAACAGCCACGCAAATTTTGTTTCTTTATACGGGCCGCGTGTTACTATCTCACCTAATGAAGAAGCATCCATGCTTTTAATACTTTCCAACGCATAATCATAGCTGGCATTTACATAATATACTACCGAATCCTTGCTCTGTGCACCGGCAGATTTCTCCATATTAAACCCTGGGAAAATTCTTGGCTTCCCGGTTCCGTTGGAGATAAGGCTGATATTACCTGCTGAAAGATGCAACATCTGCTCAGCAAAACTTCTGATACTATCAACTGCCCGACTGCCATACTTATCAGCAGGCATAGTATTCAGGTAATCATTGGTGTATGCTTTGGCCCTCTGCCAGTCTTTTAATAATTGTGCTTTGATATCTTCAGGCTGAAGCGCCTGGGCGTTTACTTGTACAAAGCCCATTGTTATGACAACAAGGGTTAGCATGCATAATTTTTTCATGGAGGTTGGTTTTTGGTTGATGATAATTTATTGTTGAGGTGCGGCATGCAACGCAATACGGTTCCCTTCGGTATCAATAAATACCGCCATATATCCATATTCCGGGCTGATCTGTGTTTTTGGAACAACGATCTTACCACCGGCTGCTTCTACTTTATCCAATACATTTTGTACATCGGGGTTGCCATTGAGATAGACCAGCGGGCCATCAGTGGCAGATGGTTTATGAAAGCCGCCACTATCGCATAAAGCGCCGCCCACCCCATTCATCGGGTCATCCAGCGGGAACATCCGCATCTTGATATTCGGGAAATCCATTGGGATCAGCTTTGTTCCAAAAATGGCCTCATAAAATTTCTGTGCCCTATCCAGGTCTGTTGCAGGTATCTCTACCCAGCTTACTAAATTTTTCATATACAAGATGTTTGGGTGGTTGATTTGATGCCTTTATAAAAATACACCAGCCGGGAAATTCAGGGTAAAATTTATGTGAGTGGCAAACCCCCGGCTGCAGGGGCTTACAACAGCTCCGGCAGCTAATTGAGCGGCCATAGCAAAATCCCATTACTTTTGCACTCTTAAAAGATATTTATGGAATATAGCAAATTGGTCTCGATATCCGGTATGAGTGGTTTATTTGAAGTAGTGGCCAGCAAAGCCGATGGCGCCATTGTTCGCGGACTGGAAGACAAGAACACGCAGTTCGTGAGCAGCCGTGTACACAACTTTTCACAATTGGAGAGCATTGAAATATTCACTGTCCGCGATAATGTGAACCTGGCAGATATTTTTCATGCTATGGAAAAAAGCGCTGAGGCCCAGCCATCTGACAAAGATGCCAAAGCCATTAAAGCTTATTTCACAAAAGTGTATCCTGATATGGACTTTGACAGGGTGTACCTGAGTGATATGAAGAAAATGGTGAAATGGTTCTCCATCCTCAAAGCAAATGGTGTAACAATAGAGGTTCGTACCGAAGAGGAAGAAGAGGGTACGGAAGAATAGAATTCAGTAATTCCAGATAACATTGCAAAAAAATAGGGAGGCTTTTGGCTTCCCTATTATTATTTATTGAAACGAATGATATTACCCTAAATCGGTATCGTTACAGTATTTTGTTATTCTTTTCATAGAACAGCTTTTAAGATTAATGTAAGTTAAGTCATTTTAGCTAGTAAAGTACTAAGTCTAAAATCTTTCAAAAAAAGTTTTATTCCCTGCAATGAAACGGGCACTCGCTTAGTCATACTATTGTACATCTATAATGGAAACAACGCAACTGCTTACTGATTGCCTCAAAGGCAAAAAAGAAGCGCAGCGGCAGTTATATCAACAATATGCTGCTGTTATGCTGGGTGTTTGCTATAGGTATACCAAAAGCATAGAAGATGCGGAAGATGTATTGCAGGAAGGATTTATTAAAGTCTTTACTCACCTGCACCAGTTTAAACGGGAAGGTGATATTGGAGCATGGATACGAAGGATAATGGTGAACACTGCCATCACTTACCTGAACAAGCACAAACGATATAAAAAAGAAATGGGATTAGATGAAATACAGTTACACCCCATTAGCGATGAGAACCCGGAAATTAAAATGGGTGCCAAAGAGTTAGCCGATACGATCAGGCAATTGCCTGCAGTGTACCAGGCCATCTTCAATTTGATTGCTGTAGAAGGATTTGAACACAAAGAAGTATCACAACTATTGAATATAAATATCAATACCGTCAGGAGCCAGTACAGCCGCGCAAGGGCGATGCTGGTAGCCAAATTAAAAAATAATCAAACGGGTGAAATAAGAAACTATGCAGGGGAAATTTGAAAAAGATATTGAACAACAATTCAGCGGCTTCAGCTTAGTTCCTTCAGAACAAGTATGGGAAGAGGTAGAAGCTGCTTTGTATCCACGCCGTAAAAGACGCCTGATCATCTGGTGGTGGTTTATTGGCGGACTGGCCCTTGCAGGTGGTGGCTGGTGGCTATTATTATCTCCATCCAAAGAAATAAAAAATACTCCTCAAACTATCAGCACTGTCAAACAGGAATCAAAACTAACAGTGCCTGAAAAAAACACTACACAACTGCCTGCAAATACACCGGCAATTGTGCAGCAGAAGAATGCTAACAATATAAAATCTCTTCTCACAAAAAATAAAACAAAAGATAATACTGCAAATGCCCCTCTTATTTCCAAAAAAATATCCTCTGATGTATTTGTAAATAAAACCACCGTCATCAATGAAGTTCCTGTTCAACAACAAAAAAATGTTGTGACACCTGAACAAAAAATTACTAACAATAAAATAACTGCAGATAGCAGCACTAAAATAATTGCTGATAACATCCCGGCCCAGACTATTGTCAATGATCCTAAATCAACCAATGTTCAAAAAAATACCGATACACTTGCAACAATAAAAGATAGCACTGTTGTAGAAAACAAAAAAGATTCAACTACACCAGCAAAAAATAATGCCGCAAAAGAAAACAAACACAAATGGTTGCTTACAGCCGGGGGAGGAATTTTATCTATTACAGGGTCAGGCCTATTCAGCAGCGCACCAACACCACAAAGTTTTATTGCGGCTCCAGTACCCGGGGGAGGTACTTCCACCCAGGTTCCTGCTGCAAATAGTGGATACCATTTTTTTGCGGGCATCGTTTATCAAAAACCAATCAGCAACAATTGGCTATTCTCTTCAGGACTGCAATATCATTACCTGCAAAACAAACAACCTGTAGGAGTGGATTCGTTGCTGGGTGGCGTCACTTATTTTGCGATTGGCAATACTTCCACCAAAATAAATTATTCTCATTGGCTGCAACTGCCTTTCAGCCTGGGTTATTCAATTCATGTATCACCTAAAAGCCAAATACAATTATTGGGCGGCGGATCAATTGCATGGGCATTTTCAGAGAACTGGCTGATCACGAACACCAGTACTCTTTCTCGATCCTATTATTATAATTCATCGCTCAACAACAACCTGATCTTTACCCTGCGTGCAGGAATGGGATACAATTTCAACGACCGCCTTACCATTTCCATCCTTGCCGAACAAAGCCTGGCGACCATTCAACAGCGGACAAACACTACGAGCTACTGGCGATTATTTTCGTTGCAGGCAAGTAAACCATTATCATCCTTTTCGCGCAAGCAAAAACCCTCTAAACATAATTAATTATGAAAAAGTTACTATTGATCGCCAGTGCATGGCTCTTCATTCCTGTGAGTGTTATGTTTAACGGTTGCCTGAAAGATACCGGCACATCAACCTATAAAATCTATACTCCCATTTATGAGACCACAGAACAAATGAAAGCGGGTATCAAAAGTGATGTCCCTCAGCCAATAGTAAATGCAGGAAAAATGTGGATACAGGGTAATACTATTTTTTTAGTTGAACTGGAAAAGGGTATCCATATTATCGACAATACCAATCCTTCATCTCCGGTAAATAAGTCATTCATCAATATTCCCGGCAATGAAGATGTGTCAGTAAAGGGAAATATCTTATATGCTGATTGTTATTCGAACCTTGTTGCTATTGATATCAGTAACCCGGCAAATGTTTCTGCTAAGGGTTTTGTGGGTGATATTTTTCCGGACAGGTCGTACATAAATGGCTTTTATATACAGAGTGGAAAAGTGGTTCTAAGATGGGACATAAAAGATACCACCATCAATTTACAACTCAGAGAAGGCAATGGCATCTGGAGCAATGGAAGTTATATTTCGCAAGTTGTTTATTTCTTTGGCCCAACCGCACTTGCTTCTTCCCAGAATACAACAAGCGTTGGTGGATCTATGTCAAGAATGGCTATTGTAAATGATCGGCTCTACATAGCCAGCCAGCAATCTTTGTCCACCGTTTCCATTGTAAATCCGTCAGCCCCTGATTTCCTCACTCATAAAAATCTTCATTTAGGTATTGGCACCGCAGAAACGATCTATCCTTTTGCTGATAAGTTATTTATAGGTTCTGCATCAGGTATGTATATTTTTAGTTTGTCGGATCCCGATAACCCCAGCCTTCTCAGCACATTCTCACATGCAAGCGCCTGCGACCCGGTTATCACAGATGGAACTTTTGCCTATATCACTTTACACTCCGGAACTACCTGTCACGGAGTAGTAGATGAATTGGATGTTGTGAATGTGCAGGACGTTACGCATCCATCCTTTATTAAAAAATATTCGCTTACAAGTCCCTATGGTTTAAGTAAAGATGGCAATATGCTGTTTGTTTGTGATAAGGGTAGCGGGTTGAAATTGTTTGATGCATCCGATGCAAACAATATCATACTTAAGCAAACGATCAATATACCCGGAGCATATGATGTTATCTGCATCAATAAAGTTGCAGTTGTATCTGCCGGCGATGGATTATATCAATTCGACTATTCCGATCTCTCTAATATAAAGCAGCTTAGTAAAATAAGTTTGAACCAATAAATGATCTATGAAAAGATACTTTCTCATATTTTCTTTTTTCATGATCGCTCCCAATATTCATGCGCAACAGGAATCACCTGTCATAAAATTCAGCAATATCACAAGCACCGGTTTGCTTAGTGGCCAATCACAAAATGTACTTACCCTGCAAACCATCAATGGCATAAAATATAAGACATGGTTTGCAGGAATAGGCGCAGCTTATGATACTTATGGTTATACAAGCATTCCATTATTTATTGACATTAGAAAAACCATTGGCAATAAAAAATGGCAGCCATTTATCTATGCAGATGCCGGGGTTAATTTCTCTTTATACAGCGACATATTGCCAAGAAAGATCAATGGCGTTGATGCTTATAAATTTTATGATCCTTTCTATGGAGAAACGGGATTGGGGCTGGGCAGAACAATCTACGGGAAAACAACATTTACTTTATCTGCCGGGTTTAGTTATAAGGAGTTTAGCTATCTGCAATATAGTTATCCGTCATCACCTCCCGGCGGAGCACAGATCGCATTTTATTACAGGCGGTTTTCTATAAAAATGGGGGTACAGTTTTAGGATCACCCCGAACATTTTTATCTTAACTTGTGCAGCACAAGTTTTACTATTATGAGGAAGACCCTTCTACCGCTGCTGCTAATCATTTTTACATCTCAAATTGTCTGTTCACAGCGATTTTCAGAACAAAGCCCTGCCGCCAAACATTGGGTGGACAGTGTTTTCAGGAAACTGAATAAAAGACAGAAGATCGCGCAGCTGATCATTATCCGTGCACACAGCAATCTCGGGCAAGACCATATTAACGAGGTAACAAAACTGATCAATGATTATAATGTTGGCGGATTATGCTTTTTCCAGGGCGGCCCTGTAAGGCAGGCAACCCTCACCAACTATTACCAAAGCATTGCCAAAACACCCTTGATGGTTTGTATTGATGGTGAGTGGGGATTGGGTATGCGGCTCGATAGTGTCATTAATTTTCCCCGGCAGTTGATGATGGGTGCCGTACCCGATGCACAACTGATCTATCGTTTTGGAAAAGCTGTTGGCGAACAATGCAAACGCATTGGCATACAGGTAAATTATGCGCCGGATATTGATATCAATAATAATCCAAACAACCCTGTGATCAATGACAGAAGTTTTGGTGAAGACAGGTATAAAGTATCGCTCTATGGCACTGAATACATGAAAGGCATGCAGGATGTTGGCGTGATGGCTTGTGCTAAACATTTTCCCGGGCATGGAGATGTGGCAGTTGATTCTCATTTAGATCTTCCTGTTATCAATAAAACAAGAGCAGAATTGGATTCACTGGAATTATATCCTTTTCGCGCACTGATCAAAGCCGGTGTGGGCAGTATGATGATCGCGCATTTATATATCCCAGCGATCGATACCACTACCAACCAGGCCACTTCACTCTCTAAAAAAAATGTAACGGGTTTATTGAGGGATGAATTGGGTTATAAAGGCATCACTTTTACAGATGCACTGGAAATGCAGGGTGTCAAGAAATTTTATCCCGATGGCGAAGCATCGGTTCAATCACTGATCGCCGGAAATGATATGCTATGCCTGCCCGGAGATGTGCCGGGAAGTATTGAAAAAGTACTCAAAGCTATCAGGCAGGGTAAGTTGAGTAAGAAAGATATCAATGATAAAGTGAAGAAAGTGCTGCTCGCGAAATATAACCTGGGATTGAATCATATCACTCCCATTGAAACAGAAAACATTGCAGCAGATCTGAATGTTCAGACAAAAGAGATCAATCAATTATTATCGAAGGAAGCCCTCACTTTGCTGCGGCAGAGCAATCCAGCAGTAATGCCTTTAAAGAACGGCAGCAAGGTTGCTTATGTAGGTATTGGCATCAATAAAGAAAATGTATTTGCAGCAAGGGTGAAGCAGGATTACCACGCTGATGAATATTTTTTCGATTATAAAATGGATTCTGCTTCAGCGATCAATCTCTCCCGTTCCATCAAAGAAAAAAATTATGATGTGGTGGTGATCGGGCTGCACAATTTCAGTCGCCGGCCTGCAAATAATTTTGGATTGAGTAATGCTTCTACCGCGTTAATGCTTGAATTGCAGAAGTCAAACAAGTCCATCAGCTTTGTTTTCGGAAACCCTTATGCCATCAAAAATATTTGTAATGCTCCAAGCCTTGTAGAGTGTTATGAAGATGATGATATTACACAAAGCGCTACAGCAGATCTTTTGCAGGGAAAGATACAGGCGAAAGGAAAATTGTCTGTGACGGTTTGTGATGAATTGAAATTTGGTGCGGGGATTGTTTATAATAATTATTTCCCTGCTACTGCCCCTGAATCTGTTGGCATGAGCAGTGAAAAATTAGGCAAGATAGATTCCATCGCCAATGATGCCCTTGCCAAAGGCGCTTTCCCCGGCTGTGTGGTACTTGCAGCAAAAGATGGCAAGATCGTTTACCACAAAGCGTTTGGCTATACCGACTTCGACAAGAAAGAACCTGTGAACAAAGAAATGGTGTACGACCTTGCTTCTGTAACAAAAGTTTCTGCCACCACTGTTTCGGTGATGAAACTATATGAGGAAGGAAAACTGGATATCAATAAAACACTGGGCGATTATTTACCGTGGACAAGAGGAACAGATAAAGCGCCTTTAAAATTGACGGATATTTTATTACACCAGGCGGGGTTAAATCCTTTTATTCCTTTTTACAGGGAAGTAATTGATACAGCTACAGGTATTCCGAAACCAGGTTATTTCACCACAACAAAAGATGCCGGGCATCAATACCGTGTAG
>CAISDV010000123.1 GCA_903884185.1 uncultured Chitinophagaceae bacterium
GCTGCTCTACCAACTGAGCTACTTCGGCTTATTTTAAAAGAACTGTTTTCTCATCGAACCCCCGACCTTCCGCCTAGGCGGATGCTCTACCAACTGAGCTGGTTCGGCTTATTTTAAAAGAACTGTTTTCTCATCGAACCCCCGACCTTCCGCCTAGGCGGATGCTCTACCAACTGAGCTGGTTCGGCTTATTTTTTTAAAAGAACTGTTTTTTCTAATTCTGGCGCAAAACAAAGAACTACCCCGTTTTTAGGGATGGCAAAGGTAATGGAAAACTTATTTCAACAAAATTCTTAAAAAGAAAAATTTACAATAGTTATTAACGGGTTTTATTGCCTCTCAAAATCAATGAAAAAACAGTGCTTTATATCAAATAAAAATCCCCCGTTTTTGGCGGGGGATCTTTAGTTACGCTGCTAGTTTTTCTTTTTTTCGTTTTATCTGTGAAACAATGGATTCCATTGCAGTATCAAACGATACTTCAAATGATTTTGATGATACTTTTACAAAAAGGTCATGCCTTGGGATGTGCACCCTTATCTCTGCGATCTTGTCTTTAATGTTATGTACTACGTTATCTAATTTCAAAAAAACATCCACCTTCAGAATACGGTCGTGAAAGGTGTTCAGCTTTTCGAGTTTACGTGATACATACGCTACCAGCTTTGAATCTGCATCAAAGTGCACTGAATGAATGTTAACGTTCATGGCAACTCACAATTTAAAAGTGAAAGGATAAAAATTTAAAAGAACTGATCCCGCCACAACATTTTTCTATGCTCTAGCGGACTACTAATTTAAGCTATCTGTTTGGGAATACGAAGCCAAAAAAGGATATTTTAAAAAATATTTTTCAGCCTTTTCTTCGCCCTGAAATCCTACCCGCTTTTAGCTGCTAATTACATGCCAGTTAATGATTTTGAGAGCTATTCCCAATTAAAGATTTGCGAAACCCAGGATCATGCTTTGGGATGGGACTTTTTAAATACCTCTTTCAATTTTTCAATGGTATTATGCGTGTAAACCTGTGTGGCAGCGAGGCTGCTGTGGCCAAGCAGTTCTTTTACGGCATTAAGATCGGCGCCGTTATTCATTAAATGAGTAGCAAAACTATGCCGCAGGATATGCGGGCTTTTTTTCTGGATAGTTGTTACCAGCGAAAGATAATGCTTCACAAAAGTATATACCGGTTTTGGCTGCAAGGCCTTACCCTTCTCCGTTACAAAGACATTATGAACAGATCCTTCCCGTACAGTAGGCTTTTCCGAAATATACTGAACCAGCTCGGACATCAATTCGGCATGAACCGGAATAATACGTTCCTTATTTCCCTTTCCCAAAACCTTCACCTGTTTATGTGACGTATCAATCTGCGATTCTTTTAAATGTATCAATTCGCTCAACCGCATACCAGTGGAATAAAAAAGCCTGATCACTAATTTTTCTGTTCTTCCTTTCCAGTCGTCACTAAACTCAACATGCGAAAAAAGTGTTTCCATGTTTTTTTCTTCTACAAAAGAAGGGAGTCGTTTTTTTATTTTAGGAGCAGTTACCGTTACCATAGGGCTCTGTTCCAACAACCCAAGTTTCATTTGATATTTAAAGAAAGAAGTGAGGCTTGATATCTTCCGGTTGAGTGTTTTGCCGCTGATATCTTCACCTTTCATTTCTGCCAGCCAGCTGCGAACAAATGATCCCGTAATTTTTTCTACAGGAGGTGCATCAAACTGGCTGATGAGGTAGGCGAAAAATTGCTCCAGGTCGGTTTGGTAAGAAATAATGGTATGGCGCGAGTACCGCCTTTCGAATTTCAGGTGGTTAAGGAAAGGCGCTATTTGGGGATATTGTTCGTTAACAGGCATAAAAAAGTAGACTAAAGTTATTCACTCAAGGCTACTAAAATATGTTTGGGTATAAAAGAAGCTTAGTCTTCGAATTTTCCACTAACTAACTGCTGCTTATAGACTGCTTTCAGTACCTGACCGCGGCGTTTTACCGATGGCTTGGTGAAATTCTGACGCTCCCTTAACTGCAATAAGGTCTTGCTCTTCTCAAATTTTTTCTTGTACTTCTTGAGCGCTTTGTCGATGTTTTCGCAATCTTTTGAATCAATAATGAGCATAAATAATATACCTCCTTTGGTGATGAATGGGCGCAAAAATAGAGTTTTCGTTGGAAACCGCAAAAATATGTAGGAGATCTTATGTTAGATGTACGATGTGGGATGTACGATGTAAGACCAGGTTCCACATCTAACATCATACATCTAACATCGTACATAACTAGATTTCCTTGCCCTTCAACGCCCCCCTTACCGCCTCATCCATCACCCTTTCCGCAAACGGCCTGGTAAGTTCGTTCAGCTCTTCAATTTTTTTATGGATCAGGTCTTTATCGCCCATGGTCAATGCCAATTGTAATGCCTGCATGGCTTGTGCAGCATCTGTTATTTCCTCCGGGAGAACCAAAGATGCATTTTTAGTGAGGAATTTTTCTGTTACACCCAATATCTGCTCTCCTTCTGTCTGAGCTTCTACCAATGCACGTAAGGCAATATCATCTTTAGCGTGACTAATACTATCCATCAACATTTTCTCTACTTCCGCATCTGTTAATCCATACTGGGGTTTTACTTCGATGCTTTGTTCTACACCGCTACGCAATTCTTTTGCAGTAACAACAAGTATCCCATCGGCATTCACTAAAAAACTTACTTCCACTTTTGGAAAACCTGCCGGCATACCCGGAATACCAGTCAAATTAAATTCAGCAAGTTTGCGATTGTCTTTTACCATATCCCTCTCACCCTGGAAAACAGAGATACGCATTCCGCTTTGCCCGTCTTTGTGCGTGGTATATTGTCGACCGGCCTTTGAAGGTATTTTTGAATTACGCGGTATCAACACATCCATCAACCCTCCCATCGTTTCAATTCCTAAACTCAACGGAGTAATATCGAGCAATAAAAAATCTTTGTTATTTCCTGCAAGGATATCTGCCTGTATGGCTGCGCCCAGCGCTACTACTTCATCGGGGTTCACTTCATCATGCACAGGTTTTCCAAAGAAATCACTCACCGCTTTTTTTACTGCGGGAATTCTTGTGCTTCCACCCACCATCACAATTGTTTCAATATCGCTGACAGGCATCAACGCATCTTTCATTGCATTTTTACAACACTGCAATGTTTTTTCTATCAATGGCTGAATGAGTGATTCGAATTTTTCTTTTGAGAGAGATAATTTTTTATTGTTCCATTCAGCAGAAAATAAATCATGAGCACTCAAATATTTTTTTGCTTCTTCAGCTTTTAATCTTAATCCCTGGGATAATTGCTTATCTGATTGCAGCGCTTCTTGTGTAATGCCTGATAGTTCTGCCCAGTATTGCACGATCACCCTATCAAAATCATCGCCTCCCAAATAAGTATCACCATTGGTACTCAACACTTCAAATATTCCGTTCGATATTTTTAGGATTGATACATCAAATGTTCCGCCACCCAGGTCATATACCGCAATTGTTTTTTCTTCGTTTTGATTCAATCCCAGTCCATACGCCAGGCTTGCAGCCGTAGGCTCATTCACAATGCGCAATACATCCAGTCCTGCCAGCTTACCTGCATCCCTTGTTGCCTGCCTTTGTGCATCATTAAAATATGCAGGCACTGTGATCACGGCTTTTGTAACGGGTGTCTTTAATATATGCTCTGCACGTTGCCGGAGTTCTTTCAGGATAAAAGAAGAAAGTTCTACGGGCGAATAAAATTTATCTCCCACTTGTACTTTTACCAGGCTCTCGGTATTATCATCTATCACTTTATAAGTAAAGAAACCTGCGTTCTCTTTAATATCGTTATAACTTTTTCCCATCAACCGCTTGGCACTGAAGATGGTATTCTGTGGTTCCGTTTCTAAATATTGCCTGGCCATTTCACCCACCACGGTATTACCCTGTTCATCAAAATGAACAACACTGGGAACTAAACTGCTGCTGTCGTGTTCTTTGAGTGCAACCGGTTTTTTTGTTTCAGGATGAATAATGGCAACTAGGCTATTGGTGGTGCCGAGGTCAATACCCACGATCATCTCTGCCTGTTGTAAACTACCTGTTGCAATATTGATGGCTATTTTACCCATGGTTTATAATCTGGAGCAAAAATATGGATTGATTTTATGTACGATTTACGATGTACGATGTTAGATGGGGGGTGCGGGATGCGAGATGCGGGATATGGGGGCATGTATATCCAAATTAAATTGTATCTTACTTTTTATGAAAACGAATATTTCGTCTTTTGTTGCTGTTTTAGTTTGCTGCACATTATTTGTGTCTTGCCATCGTCAATCACCAGAGGATAAATTGGCTGCGCGGCTAGCTGCTTCAAAGGATTTTATTGAGTCGCAGAAAACGATGTTAGAGGTGGCAGAAGAGTTCAAAGCATATAAAAAAGATCCTGCTTTTATAGCAAAATATAAGGGCCTTGATTCCATTCAGCAAAGAGATTCTGTGTTAAAACAACTGATGCGTTCTGATGCATATATGAACCGTATGTTGAAAGTGGCTGAGGATACTAAGAAAGTAATTGCAGAATTTCCCGAGCTATCAAAGTTACCGGGCGATACCCGGAAAAAAGTATATATGAAAGCAACAGCCATTGTACTCGCCAGTCAGCATATACATTGAGGGGGTGTGGGGTGTGGGGTACGGGATACGGGATACGGGATGCGGGATACGAGATACGGGATGCGGGATGCGGGATGAGAGATACGGATGCGAGATACGGGATACGAGATGCTAACAAATCGTAAATAGATTTACGCTTCGATAACTTCTGTCTTACTCAAATAATCATGCAGCGGCTTATCAAGGAACGGAATAAAGAACATATCAATTATAGTAACCCTTACAAGGCTTCTGATAAAGACTGTCACCACTCCCGGTCTCTTCCCATTTCTGTCAACTACTTTTGAAATGCTGAACCATTTCCCCAATGTTCGTGCAAACAAAGATTCTAAAATAAAATAATACACAAACAGGGTTCCAAAAAAGAACCATCCAAGATTATACGCCTTCACCTTATAATAAAATACATACCAGTTGCGTGTTTTAAATAAAATGTATGCGATCAGAAACACAACCGCGGTATCTACCAGGAAGTTCAATACCCGTGTGCCAATGCCAACTATTTTCATGCTGCAAACTTACCATATCCACCCTCGTTTTAAAAAAATTGTTGCTGTGGGTATTTTACTTCATTATACAACCCCGAAGTAATTACTTTTGTTCAAACTACTGACCATGGACCTGATTGGGGAATTGAACTGGAGAGGGCTGATACAGGACATCATGCCCGGCACGGAAGAACAATTGAAGAAGGAAATGACGAGCGCGTATATTGGCTTCGACCCTACCGCCGACAGCCTGCATATTGGCAGCCTGGTACCTATATTATTACTGGTGCATTTACAGAAGGCCGGGCATAAACCTTTTGCATTGGTGGGCGGTGCTACCGGCATGGTGGGCGATCCCAGCGGAAAAAGCGAGGAAAGAAATTTACTGAGCGAAGAAGTGTTGCTGTATAACCAGGCTTGTGTAAAAATACAGTTAGAGAAATTCCTGGATTTTGATTCGGCCAAACCGAACGCTGCTGAAATGGTGAATAATTATGACTGGTTCAAAAGCCTGAGCTTCCTGCATTTTATCCGCGACGTAGGCAAACATATCACCGTAAACTATATGATGGCGAAGGATAGTGTGAAGAAAAGATTGGAAAGCGAGAACGGCATGAGCTTCACCGAATTTACTTACCAGCTGGTGCAGGGTTATGATTTTTACTGGCTCTACCAGAATAAAAATTGCAAACTGCAGATGGGTGGCAGCGACCAGTGGGGAAATATTGTTACGGGCACAGAACTCATTCGCAAAAAAGCCAGCGGCGAAGCATTTGCATTTACCTGCCCGCTCATAACTAAAACCGATGGCGGCAAATTTGGCAAGACAGAAAAAGGAAATATCTGGCTGGATGCAAAGAAGACCTCGCCTTACCAGTTCTACCAGTTTTGGCTAAATGCAAGTGATGAAGATGCAAAGAAATGGATCAAAATATTTACGCTCCTGCCAAAAGAAGAAATAGAAAAATTATTGGCTGAACATGAAGTGGCTCCGCATACAAGAGTATTACAGAAAAAATTAGCCGAAGAGCTGACCGTGTTTGTACACAGCAAAGCCGATTATGATTTTGCGATCAAAGCCTCTGATATTTTATTTGGAAACGCAACAACGGAAGTATTGAGCAGCCTAACCGAAGATCAGTTATTACAAGTAATGGAAGGCGTGCCAACATTTGAGATCAATCAATCCCAAATATCACAAGGCTATGATCTTGTAAGTCTTCTGGCAGATACAGGAATATTCCCAAGCAAAGGTGAAGCAAGAAAAATGTGGCAGGCAGGGGGTATCAGTTTGAATAAAACCAAGATCAGCGCAGATAAATCTTCTGTAAATAGTAATGACCTGTTACAGGGCAAGTATTTGTTACTTCAGAAAGGGAAGAAGAATTATTATTTGGTGAAGATTGTGTAGCTGGTTATAAGTTATAAATTATGAGTTATAAGTGATCTCCGATTGAAGCA
>CAISDV010000124.1 GCA_903884185.1 uncultured Chitinophagaceae bacterium
ATAAATTGTACATCATAAATAAAATAATCGGGTATAAGATAATAGGTATTGTTTAAGCATTAAACAAATCGTAAATCGTATATCATAAATCGTAAATAACGCCCATGCATTCTTCCACAAAAGCCATCCGCATTCAAACCGAACGCACCAACGAAATGGAACATTCCACTCCATTATTCCTTACCAGTAGTTTTTGTTTTGATAATGCTGAAGATATGCGTGCTGCTTTTGCAGATGAAACAGATGATAATATCTACAGCCGTTTCAGCAATCCGAATGTGCAGGAATTCATCGACAGGATGTGTGCACTGGAAGGCGCCGAAGCAGGTTACGCTACCGCATCAGGTATGAGCGCTGTATTTGCATCGTTCATGGCTTTTTTAAAACAGGGCGACCATTTGCTTTCCTGCAATTCTATTTTTGGAAGTACGCATACCGTCATCACAAAATATCTTCCCAAATATGGTATTGGGTATTCTTATGTATCTGCAACAGCTTCCGAAAAAGAGTGGGAAGCCGCCATTACCCCAAATACCAAAATGATCTACATAGAAACGCCTACCAACCCTGGGTTGGATATATTGGATTTGGAAATGATTGGCAAGCTGGCAAAGAAACATGGGATCATATTAAATGTTGATAATTGCTTTGCCACCCCCATCGGGCAGAAACCTGTAGAATTGGGGGCCGACATAGTAGTACATTCTGCCACAAAATGGCTGGACGGACAAGGAAGGGTTTTAGGCGGAGTAATAGTTGGAAAAAAAGAATTGATACAGGAGATATACCTGTTTTGCAGAAGTACCGGTCCTGCCCTATCACCATTTAATGCATGGGTATTAAGTAAAAGCCTCGAAACATTAGATGTACGGATGGAACGGCATGCATCCAATGCATTATTTATTGCAGAGGCGTTGGAAAATCACCCAAAAATATCTCAACTAAAATATCCCTTCCTCAAAACACATCCGCAAAACGATATTGCAAAACGCCAGATGAAAAATGGCGGTGGCATTGTTTGTTTTGAAATAAAAGGTGGATTGGATGCAGGAAAAAAATTTCTGAACAGTTTACAAATGCTTTCCCTCACTGCTAATCTCGGCGATACAAGAAGTATTGCATCACATCCTGCAAGCACTACTCATGCTAAATTAACCGAAGCAGAAAGACAGGCGGTGAATATTACTCCCGGGCTGATCCGTATTTCTGTAGGACTTGAACACAGGGATGATATACTCAAGGATATTGTTCAGGCGCTCGGCTAAAATCTCTCCCTCAAAAGCAACAACTCTGCCCACAGCGGTATCTATTTACTATTAACAGCAGCCCTCAAGCTTAAAATGTTAATAACTCATTGTAATACAGATATGTATAAATCATCTCCCAACAGGCAGTTTTAGCACTCCCGTCAAATACTGGCATCCCTTTTGAATAAGTACTATTGAAATAAACCCATTTTATGAATACCAATACATACAGGGACATAAATTTCATCAAAGGAAGGATCATGGATGTAGGACAGGCAATGATCTATAATTGCGTGGATGAGAACCGCAGGCAGCCATTGGCCATCAAAAGAAAAATAGACGTGGATGAAAATGACGAATTGCATTTTTCCCTGCAGACAGAATTCGAGAAAAAACATTGTGATGGTATATTTCCTGTTGAACTATTTTTCTACAGAAAGGGCAAACCATTCTTTTTAACTGTAAAAGGTGTGGCAAAAAACAGTAAAGGTGAAAGCGATGTGACCATACGCATGAACGAAGTGGATTATCGTGAACTACCTGATTCTACCTTATCAGGCTGGCAAAAATTTAAAAAAGGGGTCTTAGATATCCAGGCGGCGTTTTGATTTGAGGAATACCGGATCAACCTTTAAACCACACCAGTGATCACACATAAATAGAACCGTGGCTAAGAAGAAGAGGTTGCTGAAATACCATGCAATTTCCCTAAGAATAAAATAGTTTCTCCTTAGTTTGTCTCCAGCCATTTCATCAATTCATTGCCCACCTTTTCTGTGCCAATGGAAGTATTGGATAAGATCACCACTGCAAATTTCTTTTGCAGGTTCACCGCAAGATAAGTTCTGTAACCACCCGTTCCTCCATTGTGAAAAATAACCTCGTCAGTACCCGGCTTAATATAATGCCAGCCCAATCCGAGTTTATTCTTACCATCAGTAAAAGTTACTTCATGCGTAAGCTGTATGTCTTTATTCAACGAAGCAGGCGCCTCATCTAAATTAGCTTTCGCATATTTCAACAGGTCTGCAACAGTAGAACGTATAGAACCCGCTCCCGCAAAAGCCTTGAAATCCCATTGCGAATTATCTGCACCACTTTCATTATAGCCTTTTGCAAAACGGGCGGAATCATTTCTTCGAATATATTGCCTCGTATCATTCATCTGCAAAGGATCGCATATTTTTTCAACGATCAATTGTTCATAGGTTTTTTTATTTATTCTTTCCAATATCACACCTAATGTTGCAACGGCAAGATTAGAATATTCATATTTTTCTCCGGGCTTCCGAACAGGTGTAAATGTTTTATAAAAAGAAAACATCTTTTTATCGTCATAGTCTTTGTAAGGGTTAGGATTTGTTTCTGCATTCAAAACCAGGTTATTCGGCAATGGTGAAATACCGGAAGTATGATTGGCAAGGGTTCTGATAGTGATGGGGGTTCCATTAAATTCAAGCGCATGGATAGAATCAGGCAGGTATTTATTGATAGGGTCATCCAATTTTATTTTTCCGGTTTCTATGGCATCTGCCAGCAATATGGATGTAAATGTTTTGGAAATAGAACCTATTTCGAAGATCGTATTTGAAGCAGGCAGCTTCTTACCATTTCTTTTCGTTTCACCATAATCATAGAAATATATTTTCCCGTCTTTTAGAACGCCAACACTCAACCCGCATGTTTGAGGCAATTCCATATATGGCTGTACTGCCTTATCCACCTCCTTATCGAGTACAGATACTAATACATTATCAGTAGCTACATGGTCTTTTTTCGGTTTCTCCTCCTGGTATGCCTGAAAAAGAAGGGTCTCAAGTTTATTATTTGCATCAAGGCTGAGGAGTAAAGAAATATTTCCTGAATCAAACACGGCTTTGTATTTACTGACACCGTTGGTATTATTTTCAAAGACAGTTTCCTTTATTACACCCAGCGGGAATAAATTGTCTTTACATACCTGTCTGAAAGTTTCCAAAGGCAACTGCTTATGAAAAGCCTCGCCGCCAAGTAAGTATAACCCATCTGCGTTCTTTTCATTAAAATATTTTTTTACGAGGAAACAAACTGAATCTATCCTTTTCTGCTGGCTTTGAGCGAATGGAGAAACACATACGGATAACAGTAAGACTAAGAAAATTGCTTTTTTCATGAACAACATTTATTATTGAAGATAAACAACTTAATCGACCAATATTTTCCCAAACCAGGGTAGCTTTATTTTTAATCCCCCTGATATTAGCTTATACTTGTTGAAATTATTACCCCAAAAGCCATGTGTTTTTCGGCAACCGCAAGTTTTAGTGCAGCAACCGTTCTTACGGTGATGGGAGCAGTTACTTTAAAACAAGTAAAGAGACCTTCTCAGCTTGCATTTGCTGCTATCCCCATCATTTTTGCTATACAACAATTCAGTGAAGGTTTTGTATGGCTCAATTCTACCAATCCACAAAATGTTCACTGGCAGCATATATCTATTTACACTTTTCTTGCCTTTTCACATGTGCTTTGGCAGGTATGGGTACCCTTGTCTGTTCTGTTGATGGAAAAAGAAAAAAAGAGAAAGCGAATATTATTCTTCTTTTTAGGCGCGGCTATTTTATTGTCGGCAACCGAAGGCTATTGCCTGTTCTCTTATCCTTCCTGGGCTGAAATAGATTGCAGTCATATCCTTTACCAGAGCCATTTTCCAGAAAAATATGTTCTGGTAAGTAATATCATGTACGGAGTAGTAACATTGATCCCTTGTTTTATATCGGGCACAAAAAGGGTATGGTTATTTGGGCTGGTATTGATAGTATCTGTGATCGCAGCACGGATATTTTATGAGGATTGGCTGGTGTCTGTCTGGTGTTTTTTTGCAGCGTTGCTAAGTGGTATTATTTATTTGGTGATAAAGGGGCAAAAAGAAACACTGCTTGAAAAAGTTTTATTGTAACAAATCATTGATCGTTTTTTCTATTTGTTTGGATGAAGGCAATGGCGCATCCATATCTGCCATTTTAAAATCCTTGCCTATCAAAAACATCCGCGGTATCGTAACAATATTATAGGCAGTTAATTTGGTTCGGTTGACCTGCCACTGGTAACCATCCACTTTTCTTTCTGTTACACTCTTCTGCCATTCGGCGGCGCCATCATCAACAGACAATGATACAAAAGCAATATCCGGGTTATTCTTATATTTTGCTTTTAACGACTCATAATTCGGCATTTCAGCCATACATGGCCCGCACCAGGTTGCCCAAACATCAATATAGATCACTTTTCCTTTCAGGCTGCTCAGTTTTACATCTTTACCAGAAATATCTTTCACTGTAAAATCTACTGCAACATCTCCTTTTCCGAACTGTAATAAATTGCTGAGTGATCTTGTCAATGCTTCATGATATGATTTGGTAGAAACCGAGTCTATCTTTTTGTGGAATGGAGCAAGCTGGTTTTTATCGCTAACTTTTTTCATTTGCTCTGTCAGGCTTGTTGATTTTATCCAGTCCTTCATTTGCAGAATGTCTTTTGTCTTACCGGGTTCTTTCACCAGGTCTTCAGCATGATCGCGGTACACTACCAGTTTCATCAATGAAGCATCTGTAAACCCTTTGCTGTATGAATCCACTAATGGCTGTATCAATTTTTCATACTCAGCAGCATACATGGCAAGGGAATCTTTTGGCATTTTACGCGGACGATAAAATTCTACTTTCCCCATTTCCAAACTATTGATGATATCTGCGCGAATGCGTCCCTGCTCAAGCCTTTTGAATTCAGCCGATACATTTTTTACTGAATCCAGTTCGCGGGAGCGTTGTTCTCCAGTTTTGATCATCAAATCTATTGTTGCCTGCGGTGTACGCTGTGTCTTTCCGCCAGCTTCAATATAAGAACCGCCTTTAGGGAATGGTGTATTGCGTAAGAACAAATTCGCCTCCGCTCCTTTGCCAGCAAAAGTTGCCACACGAGGATCAGCTTTATTGATAAATACTTCCATGTTATCACCCGGTGAGAGATATAAAGCATTTCTGCCCAGCCTGAAATAATTGGGCGACGCCAATTGAAAACTGATCTCAAAATTTCCATTGGCATCCGGAACCGTCATACGGTCTGCAACCGGTGGCAGTAAGTATTGCAACTCCGACATATCTTCTACCTCTACCTGGTTATTGAATCCTTTCAATATTCCTTTAATATGCACCGACCCGGTTTTTTGCTGCGCTTTTATAAAGCTGATGCTTGTGATGCAAATACAAAGAATGAGTAGTTTATTTTTCATTTGTGTGAGGGGTTGAAATGTGTGGTACTACAAATCTAATAAAAACTAAAGATCAGGTGGCGGCTTTGTAGAAAGGGTGTAATTTTAAGAGTTGTGTGCCACTTAACAAGCCCAATATGGATCAAAAAAAAACAAATCATACTTATAATCTATTTTATGGCCTTAGAGACAATGAGTTGAAACATGTCTCGGAAGTTGAAAATGGCCTAAAGTGTAAATGTATATGTCCCGTTATATGATCATTATTATTGTATCAGTTTTCTAGGTACCATTTAAAATAGTAGCAAATGAACTTGTCAAAAATCTTTTATACATTAGTAACGGTCACTTTTTTTTGCAGTTGTTCTTCTCAACTCTATTCCCAAAAGAATCAGAAATTAACTTCAGGCAACCCGGTTTTCCCAGGATGGTATGCAGATCCCGAAGGAGCAGTATTTGGTAAAGAGTTCTGGATATATCCCACTTACTCTGCTCCATACAAAGACCAGGTTTTTTTTGATGCGTTCTCTTCACATGATCTTGTTAACTGGGAAAAACATTCCTGCATACTTGACACCACTCATATCAAATGGGCAAAGAAAGCTTTATGGGCTCCGGCAGTTGTTCAAAAAGGGAAACGTTATTTTTTCTTTTTTGGGGCGAATGATATACAAAACAATGAACAGGTGGGTGGTATTGGTGTGGCTGTATCTGATCATCCCGGCGGACCATTTGTTGATTACCTGGGCAAACCATTGATAGATCATTTTTATAATGGTGCACAACCCATTGATCAATTTGTATTCAAGGACAAAGACGGTCAGTATTATATTATTTATGGTGGATGGAGGCATTGCAATATTGCAAAACTCAACGATGACTTTACTGGCCTCGTGCCTTTCAGTGACGGAACTACTTTTAAAGAGATCACACCAAAAGGTTATGTAGAAGGCCCATACATGTTCATCAGAAATAACAAATATTATTTTATGTGGTCTGAAGGTGGGTGGACAGGGCCTGATTATTCTGTAGCGTATGCAACCGCAGATTCACCATTTGGGCCATTTGAACGCGTGGCCAAAATATTACAGCAGGATTCAACCATTGCAACAGGTGCAGGGCACCATTCTGTTATTCATGCTGCAAAAGACCGTTGGCTGATCGTATATCACCGCCGCCCATTAGGTAAAACCGGTGGCAATGACCGTGTGACCTGTATAGATGAAATGCGATTTGATAAAGATGGATTTATCCTTCCGGTTAAAATGACCAATGACGGAGTGGGGAGAAAATAATGGTACCCATCCCCTATATTTGCAGTCCTGAAATAATTCCCTGAAAGAATTATTGGTTCAAATGCCCGGGTGGCGAAATTGGTAGACGCACTGTGTTCAGGTCGCAGCGTTCGCAAGGATGTGCTGGTTCGAATCCAGTCCCGGGCACGATACCCCCTTTTTGAGGGGGCTTTTTTATGCCATGAAATGCATTGATATCAATACTTTTAGCGTTTTACATTTCTTTTTATTTCTTTTGATTTGACCTTATTTGCTCAATTTTTGTACCTCTATTGTACCTCAGGTACACAATATTTTAAAAAATCATACCTTTGAGAAACGAAAATCAAACCAAAGGAAATGAGTGTCCTAATAAGAAAACGTAAAAATGCCGATGGCAGCACTTCTTTAAGACTGGATATTTACCACAATGGCCAGCGTACTATTGAAACATTAAAAAACCTGAAACTTGCAAAGTTTTCCAACGTGAAAGATCGGGAAGATAATAAGAAGTTATTGCAGCAAGCTGAAGCAATTAGAGTAACGAGGGCCGCAGAATTGGAGGCGAATAATTACAGCATGGTTAGTGATGCAGGTAAAAAAACGATCATTACAATTTGGATGCAATCATTCGTTGACGGCTACACCAAAAAGGACAAAAGAAATATGCAAGGGGCGCTTAATCGTTTTGCCGACTATCTAACCGAAGTAAGACAGCCTGGGTTAACCTTCGGCAACCTGACTGCATTAATCATTGAAGATTTTATTGACTATTTAGAAGCAAACAGCACCGGGGAAGGTGCAGCATCTTATTACAACCGGTTTAAGAAAATGGTAAAACAGGCATACCGGAAAAGATTAATGAAAGATAATGTGCTGGACTTTGTGGAACGAAAAATAAAAGGTAAGGCAAAAAAGAAAGATACATTGACGCTGAACGAGTTAAAAACATTGAGTGCAACTCCCACAGAAAGCAGCGAAGTGCGGAGGGCATTTTTATTCAGTTGTGTTACCGGGCTACGCTGGTGCGATGTTAAGGCACTGAAATGGCAGAATATAAGGATTGCCAGCCGTCAAATGAATGTAACACAAAGCAAGACGGGTGAAGTGGTAGCAACCCCTTTAAATGATACGGCAATACAGTTATTGAATGAAGCCGGGGCACCGGTTGCAAATGTATTTGATCTGCCAACGGCCAACGGCGCAAACAAAACTTTAAAAGCTTGGGTAAAGCGTGCAAAGATCAATAAAGTGATTACATGGCACAATGCTCGGCACTCATTCGGTACAAACCTTATTTACAATGATGTTGATATATTGACGGCTTCAAAACTTTTGGGCCATACCAGCATGAAGCATACACAGCGTTATGTAAAAGCAGCAGACGAAATGAAACAGAAAGCAACCGATAAAGTAAATATTGAATTATAATAATTAAAGACAAGGGATATGGCATACGAGGAAAATATTATACAGCATGAATATAATTTAAGACAATTTATCCAT
>CAISDV010000125.1 GCA_903884185.1 uncultured Chitinophagaceae bacterium
GCAATGGGTTATGAGTTATAAGTGATGAATTATAAGTTATTTATAACCTGCCACAGCTCATCACTTATGGCTTATCACTCATAACCTCCTAATTACATGCCCCCTCACCCCATAATACCACACAAACACAAAACACAGTAAGGGAACAATATATGCCATCTGCATACTGCCGGTTTTATCAGAGATCAATCCCATTAATGGCGGAGCTATGGCACCACCTATGATCGACATCACAATAAATGAAGAAGCCAGTTTTGTTTCTTCGCCAAGGCCTTTGATCCCCAATGCAAAAATGGTAGGGAACATAACCGACATAAAGAATGGAACTGCCATCACCGCATAGACAGCCACATATCCTTTTGTAAGAAGCGCTATGGCAAGTAAAGCCATATTAATAATGGCATAATAAGCCAATAGTTTTGCAGGTTTAATATATTTCATCAGCCAGGTACCGCTAAACCTGCCCGCCATAAAACCTACCATTGCAACAGATCCCCACCAAAACGCAGCATCCTTCTCTGGCATCTGCACAACATATTTTGTGAACCTGATAAAGAAACTTCCCACCCCTACCTGTGCACCTACATAAAAAAATTGTGCTATCACCGCCCATTTTACATGAGAATGCTTGAACACCTTGAATGAAAAATTGTGCCCGCCTCCTTCATCCTCACTTGTTTTTACTTCGGGCAGTTTTGTCATAATAAATAAGATACCCACCAATATTACCACTGCTGCTATCACGAGATATGGGATCTTAACAGTGTTAGCTTCAAACTGCAGGTATGTATTCAACTGCGTTACGGACATGTTTCTTAATTCTTCTTTGGAATGTTCAATACCCGATAAAATAAACTGCCCGCCGATCATAGGTGCAATAAAAGCGCCTACACCATTGAATGATTGTGCAAAATTGAGGCGCTGTTCAGAACTTTCTTTATCACCCAATAAAGTAATATATGGATTGGCAACCGTTTCCAGGAAAGTGGCGCCACTGGCAATAATGAATAAAGCAGTAAGAAAAAAAGTATAACTGCGTTCAGATGCAGCAGGTATAAAAAGCAGGAAGCCTGCTGCATATAAAAACAAACCAAACAGGATACCTTTTTTATAACCGTACTTGTGCATGAATATCCCTGCAGGAATAGCCAGCAGGAAATAAGCGAAATAGATAGAAGAATCTATAAGCGCCGACTGCATATCAGTTAACTGGAATGCTTTTTTTAAATGCGGGATCAATACCGGGTTCAGGTTATGTACAAAAGCCCAGAGGAAGAAAAGGCTGGTCACTAGTATGAATGGGATGAGGTAGGGGTTGTTTTTTTTCATAACGCAGTCAGTATTGGATACAAGTTATGAATAAACGGGATACGAGATGGGGGATGCGGGATACGAGATGCTTCAAGTTGGGCGACCAGCAACTGGCAACAAGAAAAATTTGAATATCATCTCACTCTTTCTTTTCTACTACCTTTTCCTTTTTTTTGGGGAAATTGAAAAACATCCTTGCAGACGGATGCATGGTATCGCCCAATAAAATGGCCCAGGGTTTCAATTGATCGATATGTTCACAGATCACTTTTACAATAGCCGTAAGCGGAATAGAAAGGAACATCCCGGGAATACCCCAGATGGCGCCACCAACCAGCACCATGATCACGGCCATGAGTGCATTTACTTTTACTTTGGAAGCAACAATCTTGGGGGTGATATAATGATTATCGAAAAGTTGTATGCCTGCGTATGCCATCAAAATAAGAAAGATATATGAGTGCGACTCTTTTGTGACCAAAGCGATCACAACAGGCACTGTTACCGATAATATCCCTCCAATAAATGGAATAACATTTAATATAGCTCCTGTTATTCCCAGCAGGATAGCATAGTCAATTCCTATGATCAGTAGCGCGATCGTATTTAAGCTGCCTACGATCACAGCCTCTATTAAAAGGCCAGACAAATAATTTTGAATGATCCTCTTGGTTAGGAAAAGCACGTCTTCGACTTTATTTTTATGAACGCGTGCAAAAACTTTTCCGAGGAATTCAAACAACAAGGGCTGGTAATACAATATCATGAATACATAGATGGGGATAAGGATGAGTATCTCCAGCAACCCTGTAATGGTAAGAAGTGTTTGGCCGATCATGCCGTTGCCATTACTCGCCAGGTCAGATTTTGCATTGATGATCCATTCGTTGGTCTTTTCGGGATCTATCTTGAAATGGACGGATGCCCATGAGGCCAGATCATTTAATGATTGATCCATTTTCAATTTCATTTGCGGAAGCGTATTCGCCAGCATACTCATCTGCCGCATGATCACATACATGAGGGCTGCAGCAAAAGCAAGAAATAGCAAAACCGCAAGGGTAATGGCAATGATCCTTTTCACTTTTTTTCTTTCAAGATAATTTACAACAGGAGTCAAAATGGTTGCAATGACCATAGCATACATGAGGGGAAGGATAATAGCCCTTCCTGCATACAACATATATACAAATACATAAGCCCCCACAAATATCAAAGAGAGTTTTGCATAGAATGGCAGCTTGAAGGGAGGGTGTGTTTCTATTATTTCTGTTTCGTCGGTCATATTTTGTATTTACTCTTACTGGTAACTGGCAACAAGTAACTAGTAACCAGAAACTCAATTCTTCTTCTTATCCGCCTTATCCTTCGCATCTTGTTCTTTTTTCTTCTGCGCTGCTTCAGCTGCTTTCTGCTTTTCCTTGTCTTTCTTTTTGAAGAATCCTTTCAATAAAAAATTATGGTGAAGCGCATCCATGTTCTGATTGAAACCTTCCGAACTTTTTTTAATGGAATTGACCGTACCGATCAGGCTGCTGGATAAGGTATCGCTGTTCAATAATTTTCCCAGGCTTCCTTTTCCTGAGTTTATTTTTCCGGTAATGTCTGAAAGGTCGGATGTGATCAGGGCTGCATTGTCTACTACCAGTGCG
Source organism: uncultured Chitinophagaceae bacterium (assembly GCA_903884185.1). Lineage (GTDB taxonomy): Bacteria > Bacteroidota > Bacteroidia > Chitinophagales > Chitinophagaceae > CAISDV01. The sequence continues at coordinate 2,964 of CAISDV010000125.1, forward strand.
ATCCTGTCCATCACTTTTCCAAAGTCAATAGGGTCAACCGCTTCTATCCTGTCGCCATTCTGTAAAAGCCCTGTATTACTGGTATCTGCGATGCCGCTGATAGTAACGAGCTTATCGCCCATCAGGCCATCCGACCCAATACTTGCTGTAGCATTCTTTTTTAAAAATGATTTTACTTTCGACTGTAGATTCATATCCACCCGTACAGTGGTATCGCTAATGATCTGAATACCATCCACGGTACCTATGGTAATGCCGGCGAACCTGATATTATTCCCTACCTGCAATCCTCCTACATTTTTAAACACCCCATAAATAGTGAAGGTGCCGGTAAACATATTTCTCCGGTTACCAATTAAAAATATTCCTATAAAAAGAAGGAGTATCCCCGCAAGGGTAAATATCCCGATCCTGATCTTTTGTGCAGGTGTAACTATCATAATTATTTATTTAAAAAATGAATTCACTAATGCATTGGACGATTGTTCCAAAATCTCATAGGTACCCCCGGCAATATATTTGCCATTATTCATCACCAATATCCGGTCGGCTGTGATCTTTGCGCAGTCCATATCATGTGTGATGATGACAGATGATATTTTATATTTTTTTTGCAGTTGAACCATGAGTTCACTGATCTCTTTGGAAGTGATGGGATCAAGCCCCGTGGTAGGTTCATCATACAACATGATCTCAGGTTTCAGTATCAGCGTACGTGCAAGTCCTATCCGTTTACGCATTCCACCCGAAAGATCTGAGGGCATTTTATCAATAGCATCCAGTAAACCCACACTATCCAGCATTTCATTGATCCTTTCATCTATTTCATTTTTATCCGTAAGCCCCAGGACCCTTGTTAAAGGGAATTCAAGATTTTCTCTAACGGTCATAGAATCATACAATGCGCCACTTTGAAATAAGAACCCCAGTTTCATCCTCGCTTTGCGCAGCTCCTCTTCTTTCAATTCTTTGATCTCGCTGCCATACACTTTTAATATGCCTTCATGATAATCGAGCAGCCCTGCAATACATTTTATCAGTACAGATTTTCCCTGTCCAGATCTGCCCAGCACCACCAGGTTTTCGCCTTTATACAGGTCCATGGTTATTCCTGTAAGCACTTCGTGGTCTCCGAAAGATTTATGTAACTCTTTTATTTCAATTACCACTTCCCTGTCATTGGTGTTGGCTGGGCCGGTTGTAATGGTTGTATGATCTGTTATCGTTTCCATTATCTGTTTAATGATATGCAAGTACACTTGTTAACTGAACGGCAACAGCATCCAATACTATCACCCACAAAGAAGCATTTACCACAGCAGAATTTGCTGCCATGCCAACGCTTGCTGTTCCACGCCCTGAATTGTATCCTTTATAACAACCCACAAAACCTATCGCGAAGCCGAAAAAAAATGTCTTAATAAATGCGGGAATAAAATCAGTGAAGTCGAGCGCCGCAATGGCTTTATTAAAATATAATACCGCACTTACTTTGTTGGATATATTGATACCGGTAAATCCTCCCAACAACCCAAGTGCATCGGCAATAATGGTAAGCAGGGGTATCATGAATGTGCAAGCCAGTATACGTGTAACAACAAGGTATTGTATGGGGTTACTTCCGGAAACTTCCATGGCATCTATCTGCTCTGTTACCTTCATACTTCCGAGTTCAGCACCAATACTGGAAGCTATCTTCCCGGCACATATCAATGCAACGATCACAGGTGCTATCTCCCTGATAAGCGATACAGAAACCATGGCGGGCAGATAATTCTCTGCGCCAAATGCTTTTAAGGTAGGTTCTGACTGAAGCGTAAATACAAATCCTAATATAAATCCTGTAATGGCTACCAGGGGCAGGGACTTATACCCTATGAGATAACATTCTCTTATCAGCTCATTCCATTCAAAGCCCTTTTTAAATGTATTCCTGAAAAAAGAGCCCAGGAAATGAACCTGGTCACCCACTTTTTCACCCTGGTCTTTAAGAAATGATATGAATTTAGCCGGCATCAGGTTCAATTTGAGGATTGATGGTTATCAATCTCCTCTCTATAGGCAAACCTTGTGCCGAGATGCGGGATGGGGGATGATGGATGCGAGATACGGGATACGAGATACGGGATACGGGATGCAACCAGTAATCAGTAACCAGCAACTATTTAATCAGTTCCGCCAACTTACTCGTCAACGTTCCACCACGTATATTCTTTGCAATGATCTTTCCATCGGGGTCAATAAGAAAGTTCTGGGGAATAGCAACAACATTATATTGTTTGGCCACTGCATTGTTCCAGTATTGAAGATCTGATACCTGTGTCCAGTTCAGGTGGTCATCAGCAATTGCTTTCAGCCATTTATCTTTTGCACCGGGCTGATCAAGCGAAACCCCAAGCACAGTAAAATTTTTCCCTTTATACTTTTCATAATTGGATGCTACGTTTGGATTTTCTGCCCGGCATGGCCCACACCAGGAAGCCCAGAAATCAACCAGTACATATTTTCCTTTAAAAGATGACAGAGATACTGGTGTACCCTGGGTATCATTCTGTGTAAAATCAGGAGCAGGTTGCCCAATAGCAAAAATTTTCAGCTTGTCCATCCTTGCACCGTACATTTTACCCTCTGGGGTTGCTTTAACAGCATCTGATAAACCATTGTATAAAGTACCCACTACTTCATAATCGGGTATGGGGCCTGTCATAGCAATGAGAATATCTACGCTGGCCGGGTTGTTAGGATTAGCCTGCACAAAATTTTTATAGATATTATTTTTTTCAGCGCTTAAAGCCATTGACCTGTTCCCTATTTCTCCAAGAAAAGCCTCAGAATGCGGGAGGTTAGCCGGCGAATTGAACTCTGCCTTTAATGCAGCGCTCTTATCGTTCACTATATTTATTGCTGCCTGCATTTTCTGGTAATCATCATTCATCTTAGAACCGCTAATGATAGCATGTTTTACAGAGTCGCTTGCTGCAATTCCGATGGCTGCATTTTCTAAATAGAAGGGAAACAAATCGGTAGACTTCTTCCCCGTTCCTTCATGAAAA
>CAISDV010000126.1 GCA_903884185.1 uncultured Chitinophagaceae bacterium
CCTCACCTAAATCCCACAACAAATTATATTTACTTAATTCATTAGGTAACTGTACGGGCAGTAAATTTGAATCTGACATAATTATAGTTTTAGGGGCTATAGGATATTCATGGAAGTGCGAATTCATAGTTTTCTGGTGCATTTACGTACTCTCTATTTTCCAAAGTGTCATACGTTTTGCCTTTCCTCCATAAAAAACACAAGTACTCGTTGGCTTTCCTAAAAGTTTCAAATGAACCAAGGTGTTTAACAGGTAAATTCTTGTCATCGTTGTTATCTCTGATTGCACAATCGAATAGTTCCGATGGGTTATTGCCATAGAAGGATTCAGGGAGTCGAATTGTCCATAATCCACTACCATCTACTTCAGACATATCAGCCATAAAAAGGCTGTCATCAACCTCAATAAAATCAAGCGAATTCATTTTTTTGCGTTTGGTTTGCATTCAGACGTCAACAAAAACCTAGCAATAAATTTACGAAATTAATGCCTAAAAAAATCAGACCTGATCAGATTTATTTTTTATTGAAACAGCACTAAAAGGTTGTGATGACGTTCCATCAATCATTAGCTTAAGATACATGGTATACCGGGGTAAATGAACAAAATCATCCTGAGTAATTACCGGATAGAATTCTTTAGCTAATGCTTCTGCATCGGGTGCTCCAACTCTAAAAGCGATCATAGTTCCGACATTACCAAATATTGCAGCCCGAACACGTTCATCAAGTTGTTCAATATACTGATGAGCTAAAAATAATGAAAGTCCGTACTTTCGAGCCTCTGCTAGAATCCCGGCAAATGCTATAGTAACAAAGCTGTGGCACTCATCTACGTACAAATAGAATGGCTTACGGGTATGCTCAGCCTGGCTTGCTCTGTGAAGCGCTGCAAGCTGTATAGCATTAATGAGCATGGCACCTAAGAGTGACGATGCATCTTCTCCAATCTGTCCCTTGCTAAGATTTACAATTAATATCTTGCCGGTATCAAGTACCTGCTGTAACCGGAAGCTATTAGTTTTCTGACCTACAATATTTCTTAATGGGGTGCAGGTTATAAACAGCCCAGTCTTGTTTAGAATGGGAGCGATAGCTTCATTTCTTAATGTTGGTGAATATTTTTCAAACTCATTGTGCCAGAATGAAAGGATCTGCTCGCCCCCTACATATGACAGGGCCTTTGCCCGAACTTCTTTGTCTGTTAAAAGGGGCTGTATATCCAGCAAGGTTGCATCCGGTACGCACAGGAGCGTGAGCAAAGTAAAGCGCAATATGTATTCCATACGTGGTCCCCAGCTTTCCGACCATATTTTTTTGAAGGTTGAAATTAAGCCTGATGCCACCAAGTGGTGATACTTGGGGTGCACCGTTTTTAGCGGATTAAACGCTACCGGCTTAAGTTCTTCTGTTGCATTGAAATATATTAGGTCTTGTTTTCTGCCCTCTGGTATGTACTTCAGAATATCATCAGCAATATCTCCGTGTGGGTCAATAATACATAATCCATTTCCGCGCTCAATGTCGGAGATTGCCAAGTTTTCAAGTAGGGTGGACTTTCCTGTTCCCGATTTACCAATGACATAGATATGTTGCAAACGATCTTTGTCTTTGATACCAAACTTTTGACTAGAGTTTCTATAGTTTGTTATTCCTATTGGTGTAATATCGCTTTCCATCTACTCAGCATACAAAGATTTTCCGATCCGGTATAGGGAGGAGAAATACACACTTATGGATACGTGTACACAACTGTATATTTTTCCTGTCTGGATTTTCGTAGCTAAATACTAGAAAATAGACATGGAATGCATAATGAAAAGAACCTACAACAACTATTTAACGAATACATTAAAGAATGCCAATACTCTTCACGATTAAGTATTGAAACCATTAGAGGATACAAAATAGTATTTCGTCTCTTTACATCAATTATGCCTGAAATAACAACTGTAAAGTTTCTTACACCTGAAATGCTAACCGAATATTTCATGAGAATTCAAACAAGAGAAAGAACTGTCGGCAGTGGAATTATTAAAACCGGGATAAAAAATTCGACAATAAGAACATACGGTTGTAAGTTGAACACCTTTTTCGAGTGGCTGGTGAAAAATAAAATCATTATTGAAAATCCAGTTAAGCGAATAAAACTACCAGAACTGATTTACGAAGATCAACGAGCCCTCGATGAAACCGATGTGCGTAAATTATATTCTACAGTAACACTGTATTCAAAGAATTCACTCATCTTAAGACGTGATACCGTAATGATAAGTCTGCTTTTATTTTGCGGCCTACGGTGGAGAATACGCGGATAGTGACCCACTAATTCCGCGCGAAGGTGACCCCACCATTCCACGGCAAAGTGACCCCTCTTTTCCGCGGTAAAGTGACCCCTGAAAATTGTTGAGTGCTCA
>CAISDV010000127.1 GCA_903884185.1 uncultured Chitinophagaceae bacterium
ATTGGCAATACCGATCAGTTCATCAGGAGAATAAGGGATCATTTCATATTGCAGGTTGCGGATCAGCTCATCCTTCCCGATAGGATTGCCTACAATACCACTGCCATCATCTTTTTGCGGATTGGCTTTATGTGTCTTTCCTTTTAATGCACTTGCATAAGAGGTCAATGCATTCTCCAGTTCTTCATAAGTCTTGGGCACCCACCAGGTGAATTGTGGGTCGTATCCATTATAAAAATCAAATACACTTTTTAGTGCAGCAGCTAATCCTCTTGCAGTTCCTTCAGCACGCAATGCCAGGGCTTCTTCCATAGATGTTTCCTGCGAAAGTGATTTGGAAGATTCCTCTACCTGTTTGTTTAGTTCAAATAATTTGTGTGCCAGTTCTTCTCCTTTCATGAAAGCGCCACGTCGGCGGAGCTTTTCAAGTTTATATATCTCATCGCCAAAAGGGAAATATTTGCTGATGGCTTTGTATTCTTTTTCTTCTTTTGCCAGTAAACGCTGTTCATTATCTATCGTACGTTTGAAAAGAATATAATCTACCTGGCTGCTGCTGTTCATCTTGTCAAAGTCCAGTTGCAACAACTGTTGCTGGTACTCTTTGTACAATTGCTGAAGCCTTTCTCTTCTTTCGGGTGAATTGGTAATAGTATAAAAACGATTGATGTTGCCTCTATCAGCATCGTACTGCACCATTAAAGGTTGTACATCGCTAGTTTGATAGTAAGTATCGGTTGCTTTTCCCGATTGTGATAATGCGAAGTTTGCCTGGATCAATACAATCAAGGCAATAAAAAAACGAAGTAGTCTCATGGCAGTTAATCTTTATTACCATGAATATAAAGAAAACTACGGTTCTTTTTAGCCACAGAGGCACAGAAACACAGAGTTATGTTTGAGTTTTTTTCTGTGTTTCTGTGCCTCTGTGGCAATAGACTAATGCTAATAATGTGGATGTGTACCCGTATAATTGGCCGGGGTAATGGCTTTGAGTTCTTTCTTTAAAGAAGCGCTTATCTTAAGTTGGCTAATGAATTTGTGCATTGTCTTCTTGTTGATGGCATGTTTGCCACGGGTAAGGTCTTTCAATGCCTCGTATGGATTGGGATAGTTTTCCCTTCTCAGTATCGTTTGTATGGCTTCTGCAACAACTGCCCAATTGTTTTCCAGGTCTTCTTTTAATTTGGCCTCATTCAAGATTAATTTATCGAGACCCTTTGTTAATGAACGAATCGCAAGCAGTGTGTGTGCTATCGGAACACCAATATTTCTTAGCACGGTTGAGTCTGTAAGGTCTCGTTGCAGTCTGCTGATGGGTAATTTGGATGAAAGATGTTCCAGCAAAGCATTAGCGATTCCCAGGTTACCTTCTGCATTTTCAAAATCTATCGGGTTTACTTTATGCGGCATGGCAGATGAGCCCACTTCGCCTTTTTTTGTTTTCTGTTTGAAATAATCCATCCCTATGTATGCCCATATATCCCGGCACAGGTCAATTAAAATGGTATTGATACGTTTGATAGCATCAAAATGTGCCGCAAGGTTATCATAATGTTCTACCTGTGTAGTGAACTGCATACGTTGCAGGCCTAAAATGTTTTCTACAAATTCATTCCCAAATTTCACCCAGTCCTTTGAAGGAAAAGCCACATGATGTGCATTAAAATTACCTGTGGCGCCACCAAACTTAGCAGCATAAGGAATGGAAGTAAATAATTCTACCTGGTTGTCTATCCTCTCTACAAACACCATAAATTCTTTTCCCAGTATAGTAGGAGAAGCAGGCTGTCCGTGTGTTCGCGCCAGCATAGGAACATTCTTCCACTCCTGGGCTAATGAATGAAGGTGATTATGCAGGTTCACAATAGCGGGCAGCCATTCATGTTCCATACAATCTTTCCAGCTCAAAGGAATGGCGGTATTATTGATATCCTGAGATGTCAACCCAAAATGCACCCATTCTTTTAATTTACCGGCTCCTGTTTTTGTAAGTTGCTCCTTTAGAAAATATTCAACAGCTTTTACATCGTGATTGGTAGTTGCTTCTACCTGTTTGATCTGTTGTGCATCATTCAGGCTGAATCCGTCAGCTATTTTCTTTAATTGCTGTTTTTGCTTTGGGCTAAGCTTGAAAAATTTCTTATCCGAAAGGAAGATAAAATATTCGATCTCCACTTTTACCCGGTACTTCATCAAAGCATACTCTGAAAAGTATTCGTCAAGATGATGCAGTTGTTTACGGTAGCGCCCGTCGATAGGAGAGATGGCAGAAAGGTTGTTAAGTTCCATTGTTTTGGGTTGAGGCTTTGCAGTTTAAGTGGCTGGTCACAACTATTAAAATTTCCTCATCTCACGGCTGCCTTTGTGCCAAAAGCCATTTCTTTGCACACAAATTTAGTTGAATTGGACAAGAGAATAAGAATTGGCGCGGTAAGTTATTTAAACACCCACCCTTTATTATATGGGCTGAAGCGAAGTGAGTTGATAGACAAGATGGAACTGATAGAAGAATATCCATCAAAAATCGCCGATATGTTATTGAATGATGAGATAGACATAGGCCTGGTTCCTGTAGCGGTGATCCCGTTAATGAAAGAACATCATATCATAACAGATTATTGTATAGGAACTGAAGGAGAAGTAGCATCAGTAGCCCTTTTCAGCCAATCGCCCATAGAGAAAACAGAAAGAATATTACTCGATTACCAGAGCCGTACATCGGTTGCACTCGCAAAAATATTACTGAAATACCATTGGAAGCTGGATATACCCGTAGAGGATGCAAAAGAAGATTTTGGGGAGCAGATACAGGGAAATATTGCAGGTGTAATGATCGGCGACAGGGCACTGGAACAGAGAAAAAGATCGGCATATATTTATGACCTGGGACTTGCCTGGAAGGAAATGACCGGGCTTCCTTTTGTTTTTGCTGCCTGGGTGGCCAATAAGAAATTAGATGAGGGTTTTATCAATGAATTCAATGCTGCCAATAAATATGGTGTAGCTCATATTAAAGAAGTATTGGCAGAGAGCCATTTTAACGGATATGATCTCGAAACTTATTATACTAAGAATATCAGTTATCGATTGACGGATAAAAAAAGAGAGGCGCTCCAAAAGTTTCTTGGTTTATTAAAGGAAGGAACCGTTTCCTGATATGATATGGCTTCGCGCTAATAAGTTTATTTTTGCCGACAGGAAATGATAAATCGAAGAAAATGCTAGTATCCATAGGGATTCCCACTTATAACAGACCAATTGAATTGGAGAGGGCCTTATCGTCTGCACTTGGTCAAACTCATTCCGATATAGAGGTATTGATCTCTAATAATTGCTCTACAGACCCAGGGATGAAAGAAGTCATTGAACGATATGCCAAAGAAGACAGCCGCATTCGTTTTTATCATCAACCTGTACCCATAAGGCCGATCTGGAATTTTTCTTATGTACTGGATATGGCCAAAGGCGAATATTTTATGTGGCTGGCAGACGATGACTGGATAGATAATAATTATGTAGAAGAGTGTGTGGGATTTTTGGAAAAGAATTCATCCTATAGTATGGCTTGTGCTGAGTGTATTTATCATGATCAAAATGGCGAGATCGTTGGGAAAGATTCACTTGCAACAATAGATGATGAGAATGGCACCCGGCGCATGTTCCGGTTCTTTAAAACGGTACAATTGAATGCCTATTTTTACAGCATTAAAAAGACAAGTTTGACAAGATCGGTCCCGATAAAGGATATGATGGGATTTGACTGGTCATTTATCGCTGCCTTTATTTTTAAGGATAAGGTGAAGGTGATGAATACTACCAAAATACATATTACAAATGGGGGAACATCCAGTAATGTTGATTCCATAGCCAATAGCGCCAAAAAAAGATTCTTTTTCACTGAACATATTATTGGGCTAATTTCCGCTTTTAACGCAGCGAAAGGCATCTTTGATGGAAACGTTTATCATATACCCTTACACAAAAAAATAGTTATTTCTATACAGGTTTTTTTTATCGTTTACAGAAGGACTTTTATGTGGGATGTATATTTTTTGAAGCATAAAATTTTAAGGAAACTAGGCTATGCCACGAAAACGAAACAATAACAGCAACCAGGAAATATGAAATTATATTCAACTTATCCATACGCCTCTATCTCTATGCATGAAGACCCAGCTTTTAATGAGGTTGTAAAGAATATGTTTCTTGCAAATGAAGTCAAAGCGATCGTTGAATCAGGTACTTACCTCGGCCTGGGTTCCACAACTAATATAGCCCGCATACTTACCGAAGTGAATAGCCACGTTGATATATTTTATACGATAGAGATCAATAAAAAATTTTGCAGAAGGGCCAGGAAAAACCTACAGCAATTTCCTTTTATAGAAGTGATCAACGGCCTTTCGGTTCATTACCCCGAAGCGCTGGAATTTATTGCAAATGATCCTGCATTATTGAATCATGAGAAGTATGAGGATGTATTTATTGATTCTTTTGATCCAGTTAATAGTTATCTGAAAGAATTAAAAGGAAACCTGCGAACACAAGGATTATTTTCGTGGATAGGAGGCAAAAAAATTGAGGATAATATTTTTTCACGTATCCTTCCAACGATAATTCACAAAACCCCTTTGATCATCCTGGATTCTGCTGGTGGAATAGGTTTACTGGAATTTAATACGGTGCTGAGGTTAATGCAAATGAATCCCTATTACCTGATCCTAGATGATACGCATCATATCAAACATTTCCGTAGCAAGAAACATATTTATGAACACCCGGAAAGTTTTAAGGTCTTGTATGATAATAGCCAGCACGGAAGCCTTATTTGTAAGGTCAACTGATCATTGATTCAAACACGCTCAAAATGCCGGATATCTCTGTTGTTACTATTTGCTATAATGACCTGGAACAATTAAAAAAAACCTGTTCTTCTGTCGACGCGCAAATTATCAAGCCTGCTGAGCATTGGATCATTAATGCTTCTACGAAAAATGATATTGCTGATTGGTTAACAGCCACACCTCAACCGGGCTATCGTAAGTGGGCAAATGTGAAAGATGAAGGGATAGCCGGAAGTTTTAACCAGGGCATCAAAAGGGCAGAAGCAGAGGTCATTCATTTGCTGAATGCGGGTGATGTTTATGCATCTGATGATGTTTTGAAAGAAGTAATGAATTTCTTTGCTATCAATAAAGAAGCCCAGTGGATCAGTGGCAAGCTGAAGGTCAGGCGCAGCGGACATTGGATCGAAATAGGAAAACCTTTTGAAAAAATCAAACTATACCGGGGTATGAGAAGTGTATCGCACCCTTCCTGGTTTGTGAAAAAACAGATATATGAAAAATGTGGTGAATACAATGCCACGTATAAAATTGCTATGGATTATGATATGATGTGCAGGATAGCAGATGAACCTTACCGGTTTATGGATAAAACCATTGTTGAATTTGATGATAGCGGTATTAGCACAGTGAAATACCTTGATTCCTTAAAGGAAAATAATAAAGCCTATGAATCTTACTTTGGATTTTCAATATTATCAAGGCTTTGGCAGTTTCGCCTGAAACTTCTTCATAAACTTTTGCAGACAAGCGCTGGAAAAACCCTCTTCAATCTAAAGAAAAAAATGGGGTTGGAAAATATGTAATTCACCTGGCTAGTTTACTAGTTCAAATACTTATTCATTACAGTGATTACTTTTTGAGAAGATACACGGGTATATGGAATACCTACTACATATTCATATTTCTCTAACGCGGCAGGGCCTTGTTCCAGGTCAGACTCTACTTCATCAGGATAAACCGGGAAGAAATTTTTATTAATGGCTACAGGGTAGGGTGCAAACCTTCCATATTGTGATCCATTGAATACTCCAAAAACAGTACAACCCACTGCTGCTGCAAGATGTACCGCACCCGTATCAATAGAAACAAGGCACTGGGCATTTTGCAAAACAAGTAACAATTGTGGGAGACTTGTTTTGGATGTTAAGTTAATGACAGGAAAAGTGTATTCCTCAATAAATGCATTTGCATAGTCCTGGTCGCCGGGGCCACCACATATGATGGCAGTCCATTTAAATTGTTCATAAAGATGATCGCTGACCCTTACAAAATTTTCCGCAGGCCAGATACGATTTTTACTTCCTGAGCCAGGGAACACAACAAAATATTTTTCGGGTAATTGGCTAGTCTCCAGGGCTGGAATATTTTCTGAATTGATAGACGTATTGGATATAACTGAAGGGCGCCCTGTTATAAATTCCGCGAATAACCTGTTGCGCAGAAATTCAAATAGTGGGGCAGGAGGAGAATTGAAAAGCCGGGTATATAAACCCTTATCATCATTCATTTCATATGCCTTCACGTTCTCATTATTACGCTCCTGGCCAATTCTCTGATTTGCACTGGCAGCGCTAACAATAGCATCATCTACTCTTTTGGCACGGGAATAAACGGGGTTGATGACAATATCATATCCCTCTAAAAAAATAGCTCTTAAAAAATTGTGCCTGTAATATATTTTTTTCTTGAAATCATTTTTTCGAAGCCACCACACCTTTTTAAAATATGTATTATCATCGATCGCAAACAAACTCTTCCAGGCTATGTTACCGCAAAAATGTACCTCATGGTCTTTTAATAATTCACTTCCAACCAACTCAGGGATGAACTTCCGCCATAAAATATAATCTCCGATCTCATCGGGCTTTACTATCAGGGCTTTTCTATGCACATTCTTTCTTTTACCACTTTTCGCAAGCAGTAATGCCAGGTCATATACAATACCTTTCAAACGGTTTAGCATATCAAAAAATAAAAACAAGTTATTACTTATTAAATAAACCTTTCAGTGCATCTATCCTGAATTGTATCACCGGCCAGGCTTTCTGTGGATGGCCCTCTAAACTGTACTTCATCCCTAATATCACAGAACCTGCCAGCTTATAAAAATATTCAATAGCCTTTTCCAGGAAAGCTGCCTTACTTATTTTTAAAACACGCACCCTTTCGCCCCGGCCAATGCCGCTGGCTACATTATAGAGATACTTTTTTGTAAGCCTGCTTACTTCCACTACATGTTGCACACGTATGGATGGATCATAATAAATTTTCCTTCCCAATGCCTGCAATTTGAAAAAGAGGTCTTTTCCTTCACCTCCGATCCGCAAAGTTCCAACAACACCTGGTAAGGCTGTACTAAACCCATTGATCGTCCTGAAATCATCGGTTAAAACAACCATATTTGATTCGAGAGGATATTTACCCGGCCTGAATATTTCTACTTTATCACTGTAATCAAAATTACCTACCAGTGAAGAAACATAATAGCTCATCCATTTGGGTTCTGACGGAATGTATTTGGGAATGATACGCCCGCCTAATCCGCCTGCATCACTATATTCTTCAAAAAAGCGTACAATTCTTTCGAGATAATGTTCTTCTGCAATGGAATCATCATCCATAAAACAGAGTAATGGGGATATGGCTGTAGCAGCTCCTGTATTGCGGGCAAAAGAGGCGCCTTGCTGCAGTTCTTCATAATAAAAGAAGTTAGCATCGCCATGGGCGGAAATATAAGATTCACAAGATTCTTTGGTATTGTCGGTTGACCTGTTATTGACAACGATCACTTCAAACTGATCTTTCGGCAATGTCTGTGAGTAAAGGCTTTCCAGTGCTGCAGTAATATAGGCGGCACGGTTATAAGTACAGATCACAACAGATATTTTCAATCCTTTATTCATACTGCTGTAAAGATAAGAGAGCGCGGTGAACTATATTTTCCCAGTTGAATGTATCGTAAAACCCGGCAGGAGTGAGGGTGGTGTTGCCTTTGCCGGTTTCTTTCATCTGGTTTACAAAACCTATCCAATTCTCATCCTCCACTATAAGTAACTTTTCACCTGCGAAGTTTTTATCAATGCCCCTTGCGCCCGAACGGGTAGAGATTACAGTGAGGCCATTTGAAAGGGCATCTACCAATTTTGTTTTAATTCCTGTTCCACTGGTTGAGGGATCAATGAATGCATCTGCACCTTTAAAGTAAGTATCTATATTTTCAACAAAGCCGGTGTAAATGATCTCGGAGTATTGGCGGAGTGTACTTTCTAAAGCTCCCGGCAGCCTGTTTCCACAAATAAATATCCTGAAAGAAAAAGAAGCCTTCCGTAAAAGTGGAAGGAGCTGTTCAATAATATTTTTTACTGACTCAATATTGGGAACATAATCCAGTGTACCGTTAAAAAGAAACAAGGTAGTGGAGGGGTTGAGTGAATATTTTTGAATGAGTTCATTCCGCTTTATTGCTCTGTCGTTGAAATCAGGAGACCGGCTCATATCAGTTCCATAGGTGATAACTGTAGATTTTGTATCATTTAATTTCCAGTTTTGAACGGCCCATGCCTTATCCTCCTCACAAATAAAAAAAGACATGTCTGCGCTTCGGTGCACCCATCGTTCGTACCAACCATATACCTGCCATAATGTTTTGCCGGCAATTTTGAAACGATGGGTTTCTATATTGTGTGAATGAATGACAAAAGGTTTGCCGGTAAAGAGCCGCAGTAAAATACCTATCCACCCAAAATATGAGTGCTCTATGATTATTACATCGGCCCGGTGATGGCGTATCATTTTCACCAATCGTGGCAGATAAATGAGATTAAACAGGCCCTTGCGATGGCTAAATAAAAATGGCCAGGCATTATCAAAAGAAATATCCTTTGTTTCATTGTCTCTTGAAACGGCCAATACAATGCCGGCGGACCTTGAAAGATGCCTGTAAAATGCTTCTATATATTTTTGCCCTCCCATGCGGGCAGGGAAAATTTTGTAAGAAACAATACCCAGGACTAACATTTTAAGCCCCGGGGCTTTTTGGTTTAATGCGGCTTCTGATGTTTTGAACAACAGCGCCTATGATCAATAACCAGATAACCAGTGAAGAAAAGATCATCAGTTTTGTGCTGGTATAAAATGAGGACGGCTTAAATTCAAATGTGATCTTATGTTCACCCGCAGGTATCTCAACACCCCTCAGTACATAATTTGTTGGGATGATAGATAATTCTTTTCCATCGGCGTATGCTTTCCATCCCGGCGTATAATAGATCTCGCTAAATACAGCAAATTGGTCGGCTTTGGAAGAGGATTGGTATTCGATAAGATCATTATCGTTTTTAATTAAACTGATCTTTGCTGTTGAATCACCTGAAGTATGTATCTGTGATTTGAATTTTGAATCAACGATTGCCGTGTCTTTTGGATTGAAATTGGTCAGTGCATTCATTGCTGCGGATGGGCTATCCGTATAATGAACACCTTTCACAAACCAGCAATTTCCAAGAGCGCCTTTATTTGGGATTGTATCAGTTGCTGCATTTCCCTGGAGAATATACTTTGTATTCAGCATATTCAATACGGGCATGCAATTTGGAAAACTATCCAACTGCCTTTCAATAAGATCCTGGTAGATACTCAATTTGGCTGGATGGTATCCGCCAATGGCATTATGAAAATATGCGTTGAGGCCATCTCCATTAAAAGCATTTCCAACCCCACGGGCAACATTGAATACCCTGTAGAAAGAACTGTCTTTCTGGATCTTTGCATCCGCAGGTGATGGCTTAAATACCGTCTCCATTTCATTATCTTCCTGGTAATTTTCGTAATTCAGGTATTTGTTATCAATGATAAGAAGGTCTGCAAAAGTCAATACTCCCACTGTAGCGAGGACAACTGTGCCAGTCACCTTCTTTTTAATAAACAGCCAGATAATAAAGCCTGCTACTGCAATAAAAAATAATGACCTGAGTATTGTTCCTGTTGCAAGGTCTTTCCTGTCTTCTATCAGGCCGTTAACAAATTTATGAATGGGTTGCTCGGCTGAAGCCTTCTGCGCTTCAGAAGCGTTAGCAATTATTTTCAGAAGAGATTTGTCGGCAGGGCTTGTGAAATCCGCGCTGGCATAAAACAAAAGCGCAATGGCAAAAACGCCGCCAACCACCATCAGGCCGGTCTTATATTTTTTCCATAATGCTTCCCGGTTCTCTGTTGAAATGATCTTCTGGAGGGCCATTACTGCCATCATACAAAACAATAAGGCAGGTATTACCAGGATCATACTTGGCGCCCTGAATTTGTCATACATGGGCAGGTGATCAAGTAAAAACGAATTAAAGCCGTCAAAATATTTACCCCAACTCATCATGATGGCCAGTATGGTTGCAGCCAGTATCCACCATTTGTGTTTACCATCTAACACAACAAAACCTATGAGTGCCAGGAAACAAATGATTGCTCCAATATAGGGAGGCCCTGCAGTACCTACACCATCAATCCCTCCCCAATAAAATCTCATATAGTCTTGTACCTGCTGGCCCAGTTGTGGTGGCATTTGCTGCAATGCTTCAACGCCTTTGGATTTTTCCTGGTCTATTTCCATAGTTCCACTGCTTCCACCATATAAATGCGGAAACATCATCACCAGGGGTTCAGTTTTATATACACTATAACTAAGGCTGTAATCTTTACTCAAGCCAGTTTTTGTAAAATCTTTGCCTGTAGCCAGCGCACTTCCATTACGGATGGTGGCTTTTGAATATTCATAGGTGGTAGCCAGCATGACCATGTTCACCAAAACAGCTAATATGGCAGTTCCGCCGGCAATTCCAAAGGCAATAAATATTTGTTTAAAATCTTTTTGTTTGATCCAGTGTATGGTATAACCAGCGGTCAGGAAGAATACAATAACTAAAGTATAGTAAGTTATCTGGAGATGGTTGGCACCGATCAAGAGGGCCCCGAATAAAGACGTTAATGCAGCTCCCCACAAATATTTTTTCTCATAGATCAGCATCAACGAGCCTATCAAAGCAGGTAAATAGGCCAATGCCATCATTTTTGTATCATGCCCTGCAACAATAATTATAGGGTTGTATGTTGCATATGCATACGCCAACCCGCCAATGATAGCAATATAGGGATTGGAGCGAAGTACCAGTGCCAGGAAATAAAAACAGATAGATGCCAAAAAGAAATAATTGGCAGGTTTTGAGAAAAATAAGGTCAATGCGCTCTGAACATAAGTAACTGAAACCGGGTTGTCGGCCCCAAGTGCGATCTGGTAAGTTGGCATACCACTAAACATGCCATTTGTCCATAAAGGCCAGTTACCATGCTTGTCCTTGTAATCCTGCATGTTCTTCGACATTCCCTTCCATTGAGAGACATCGTTTTGCTGTAATACCTTGCCTTCAAATATGGCGGGCTTGCAATACATCATTGCAACCAGTGCAAATACAATAACAGCGATCAAATGGGGTAAAAGAGGCTTCCAATCAAATTTTTTCATCATCCAGGTTTTAGGGTATCAGCAAAATAATGCTATTTTACCATCAAATTATTCTATGCGGTTGATTTTATTTATCTCAAGAGTGGCTTTATTGTGTAATGCCCTTTTTATTGTATGCATGACGATAAGAATGACACATGATTTTATCCATAACCAGGATATAAAAAACTACATTATTATTCTGGGTTGGTTTGTTTCACCAGTTCTCAACCTTGTTGCAAATATTTCGTGGATGGCGGCATCTGTGTTAAAGAAAAAGATAACCATACCCGGATGGATCCTGCTGACCAATCTTATGTTTTTCATTGCACAGATATTCATATATTTCATTTTCCCATTATGATACATAATATCCTGAAAGATAAACCCACTAAGCTTTTCATTGGCATTGCCTGTTTTTTTGTAGCCAATGCACTGATCGCAGAATGTATAGGAGGGAAGATATTTTCGCTCGAAAAATTAGTAGGTGCGCATCCTTCTTCCTTTACACTTTTTGGCCAACCGGGACTCGCTTTCAATCTTACCTGTGGTGTATTACTCTGGCCGCTGGAGTTTATACTGACCGATGTGGTGAATGAATATTTTGGGCCGAAAGCCGTACGCAAGATCAGTTATATTGCCATTGGGCTGATCACCTACGCTTTCTTAATGTTTTATATGGCCATTCATATTCCCGGGGCTGATTTTTGGTTCGGTAGCAAAACAGATAGCGGAATACCTAATATGCAGGATGCATTTAACGGCATATTCGGACAAGGTATGTGGATCATCCTTGGTAGCCTGGTGGCATTTTTTGTGAGCCAGCTGGTGGATGTCACTGTTTTTCACCGTATCAAAAGGGCTACCGGAGAAAAATGGGTATGGTTGCGTGCAACCGGGTCAACATTGGTCTCTCAACTGGTAGATAGTTTCGTTGTGTTGTTTATTGCATTTAAAATTGGTAATGGATGGAGTTGGCAACTGGTATTGGCCATTTGTATCGTGAATTATATTTATAAATCTGTGATGGCAATTGTTCTCACGCCATTGATTTATTTACTAGAGAAATGGATCGAAAATTATGTTGGGCATGAAACTGCGAAAAAGATGAAACTAGCTGCCATGGGACGTAAAGAAGAACATTTTGAGAGTACTCCTTCAGCAGGATAAATTAAAACGGCGGTTTTTGTTTCAGCATTCTTAACACTATCTTATCAATGGGCAGGTTAACAGATGCTTCAGTAAGATCATTCCATTCTACCCATCTGAAAACTTCCGCTTCACCCTGAGGGTCTGCTATTTGTTCAGGAGCAAAGTCAAATGACTTGTTTTTTGTTTGAAGGGGGAGGGGTTCCTCTGCCTTTACAAAATAATAAATGGAAATGATCTGGTCTCCCTTGTTGAACGCCGATACCTGGAAAAAATCTGTTGTGTAAATATGATCACCTATTTCTACTACAAGCCCTGTCTCTTCCAAAAATTCTCTTTTTAAACAATCTCTTGTTCCTTCTCCAGGTTCCAGCCCGCCACCGGGGAACTTTGTAAAATAAGAACCCCGAATAAATTCATCACTCACCAGCACACGATGTTTGCTGTCCATCAAAACCCCATATACCCTGATATTGAAGCGGAACATGCTAAAACCATTTTTTCTTCATAAAAAACCAACTGATAACAATAGAAATGCCCAATGATATAACTAGGGGAATATAAAAAGCGTACCTGGAATCTTCGTAAGGTATCTTCACATTCATTCCATAAATGCTTGTCACCAGCGCCGGTAATGATAGTATGATAGTGATGGATGTGAGCCTTTTCATCACTGTATTCAGGTTATTGCTGATGATGCTGGCAAAGGCATCCAGGGTACTGCTGAGTATATTGGTATAAATATTCGCCATCTCCAAAGCCTGGCTGGTATCAACGATCAGGTCCTGTAAAAATTCACGCTCTTCTTCATTCAAACCCAAAAAATCAGTGCGCTCTAATTTCATCATCAGCAGTTCATTGGTGCGAAGTGCTGTAATAAAATACACCAGGCTTTTTTGTATCCGCATCAGTTTCAACAGGTCAACATTGCTGTTACTATCATACAAACTTGTTTCATATTGGTTGCGGCGGTGATTGATCTCTTTCAGGTATTCCAGAAAAGCCTGCACTACTTTTTCAAATATTTTAAGCACCATCATATTGCGTTCATCGGGATGGCGTTTTTGAAATGATCCAAGAAATTTCTTAATGGCACCGTTATCAAAAGAATTAACGGTCACTATCTGGTCGGGTGTTAAAATAATACAGATGGGAATAGTGATATACCAGGCATCACTGTCATTAAAAGAATTGTTCTCTGCCGGTGTTTTAATAACAATGAACTTGGTATTGTCTTCCGATTCAAACCTGGGCCTTTCATCTATGTCGAGAGAATCACGCAGAAATTCAATAGGTATCTTCAATGCCTCACCCAGCTCAATAAACTCTTCTTCTTTGAAGGGTGGCACAAGATTTATCCATGCTCCTTTTTCGGGCTTGTCTGTTTCTGTGGCCTGTCCATTTACGTTAATGAAATATTGTATCATGAAAGGGTAGGACTAAAGTTGAATGACAGTAACTGCTCGGGTGAAATTACAGGATAATACTAAGAAACTTGCTGTAAAGCGGTCAGACATCTATCTCACCATGAAAAACAAAAGTAGCAGGGCCGCAAAGCCAAATATTCGAGAAACTATCATCTCCTGTTTTGTCAAATTCAACCGCCAGTTTGCCGCCTTTTGTCTGCACTTCAATACGGTTAAATCCCATATCGTTATGAGCAAATACCAAAGCAGAAGCTGTAACACCGGTACCGCAACTGAATGTTTCATCTTCCACTCCGCGCTCGTAGGTACGAACAATGATTTTATCGCCAGCAACCAATTCTACAAAATTCACATTAATACCTTCGGCTTCAAAGTCTTTGCTGTTGCGGATCTCACGGCCTTCTTTAAATACATTCATGTCCATTACATCGGCAACAGGTTTGATGAAATGAGGAGAGCCTGTATCCAATACATAATCGCCATGGCTTTTATGAATACTATTCACATCCTTCATTTTTAAATGAACCCATCCTTTATCGCTGAATATGGCTTCATGCTCACCATCTATTGCCAGGAATTTGTATCGTTCTTTTTTCAGCCCTTTATCATAGGCAAACTGGGTCAGGCACCTGCCTCCATTCCCGCACATGGAACTTTCCCTGCCATCTGAATTATAATATTTCATTTCAAAATCATACCCCTGCAGTTCATTCAACAACATCAAGCCATCAGCACCAATACCAAATCTTCTGTCGCACAAATGAAGCACTTGTTCTTTTGAAAGATGCACAAGCCCCTTCCTGTTATCGATGATCACAAAATCATTTCCTGTACCCTGGTATTTTGAAAAAGAAAGTTTCATTAGATATGATTGTGACTATTTATATTGAACTGATAATTCCCAAACATGTTTTGATCATATTTTCAACAGATGCTGCGCCGTTCTTACTGAATTGTTTGGTG
>CAISDV010000128.1 GCA_903884185.1 uncultured Chitinophagaceae bacterium
CAACTACTTTGCCTTGTAAACTTGCCAGTGAAACATTATCGCCTGCAAGATTTTTCAGAGTGAAAGTTGATCCCGCGAAATCTTTTATTTTGGTTTTGATCTCAGCAGCCATTTTTTCTTTTACAAGGGCCAAAGATTTTTCAACCAGTTTATCATATTCACTTTCAGGCAATCCTTCTTTTTTGTAGATAGCTTGTAATTGTGTTTTCATACCAGCTGACCCGGAACCGCTCATTAATTGTTTTTCAAGAATGCTCCTGGCGAAAGCAGTGCCTTTTACTTTTTCACTAAACAAAGCATAACGCTCAATGACATCAGTGCTTTGATTATCTACTACGGCAATGTCCTGGTAATAAAATGCAGAGTCTACTTCATTGAGCTTGTATAATATCAATGCATACGTATCAGCAAACTGGCGGTAGAAAAGTTGCATATCACTTACAAACGCTTCATTTGTAGTATAAAAAGCAGTCCTGTATTTTGAAGGGTTGTTGATCATTTCCTTGGTGAACAAAAGGGATTTTTGAGAAAGGCTTTTCGCAAAAGAGAGGTTCTCGCCGGGCTTGTCAATGCTTTCGCCGGATAATGCCCAGGCCACATTATTGTATATATTCATTAAAGTATTCTTGTCGTTGATCATGTTCACATATTTATTAAACCCATCCCAGTCTTTTTTTTCTGAACAGGCCATGGCAATACTCCTGTAAAAACTTTCTTTTCTTTCAACGGTGTTGTCTTTAAAGCGGCTGATATATTCATTCATGCCCTGCAGCATCTTATCTGTTTCTGTCAGTTTATTAAAATCTGTCATAAATCTTTGCTTTGCAAGGCTGCCCTGCGGAAAACCAGCAACAATATTATCTTCTGTTTTTTTCTGTTCATCAGCCATTTTTAAAAGACGGTATATAGTAGCGGCATTAGCCCATTTTGTTTCGTCATTTTTTGCAGCTAACATCTTGTCGGCATAGGCCAGCATTTGTGGTTTAACAGCATCTTTGTTTTCCTTGTATAATAAGTTCAGGTAATTAAGATAGCTTTTGTCTTTCTCTGCCGGGTGCAGCGCATATTCTTTGTCATACATATTCAGTATAGTGCCGGGTGTAACATTCACTTTGAGGTAAAAAGCACCATAACCATTAGGCTGGATCAGTGTGGCTGCGTTAATAAGTGCACCGGAAAAAGAATTGCCTTTCATATCGCACAGGTAGGTGATATATCCTTTTTCATTGTTATTATCTACCATTTTCTTGGCATCATCAACAATGCCCATCAGAAGTGTATTGGTAGAGTCGGGGGCCTTGTAAGAAAATTCATACACATCACCCTTTTTTTTCAGGTCGATATTTTTAGTAGTATAAGATTTGTTCAGGTAAATGATCTCCACAGTTACTTTTGCAGGTATGAACAATCCTTTTGGGGGATGGTAAACAAAAACATTCTCCTGCCCGGCTTTGGGGTTAGGAAGTTTTGATACAATGCTTCCATCATTTTGAGCAAAAACAGGGGAAAGGAGGAAAGAAAAAACCAGTAAGGCTAAAAAGTATCTCATAAAATATTAATTTTTTTAAAATTAGTTTGATTTCCCGTTAAAAAAAATAGATTTTTACTCTTTGCAATTAACTGCCAAGTATTCAGCCACTTATCATGGGATATGCACACCAATATTTATCATCGGCACAAACCATTATTTCCTCATACAATGGAGATGCCCCATTGGCCGTTTTTCTCAAACAATATTTTTCCCTGAACAAAAAACACGGGTCGCGCGACAGAAAAGAAATATCACACGCCTGTTATTGTTATTACCGGTTGGGGCAGGCATTAAAAGAATTGAGCCCGCCCGGCCATGCCGTTCGGACGGGTGTAGAAGAAAAATTAAAAACAGCTTTATTTCTTTGTAATGATCAGCCAGCTGGGTGGAAGGAATTGTTTGATGGATCATGGATAGAGAACTGGAGCGAAGATCTGAAGCAACGAATTCAATTCCTGAAATTAACTCAACCTTCATTTTCAACAGATGATATTGTTAAGTGGAGAGAAGAATTGAGTGGAGAAATTAATGCTGATGCATTTTCGATTTCACATTTAATACAACCCAACCTGTTTATTAGAATAAGGCCGGGAAATGAAAAAATAGTGGTTGGTAAATTGAAAGAAGCAAGTATCGCATTTGAACAAATATCTTCTTCATGTCTCAGCCTGCCTAACACAAGTAAGATAGATACCGTACTTGCATTAGATAAAGAAGCCGTGGTGCAGGATCATAGCTCACAGTTGGTAGCAGACTTTTTTCCAGTAATTGACTCAAAGAATACTATACATCTGTGGGACTGCTGCGCAGGGAGCGGAGGTAAATCAATTCTTGCCATCGATACTTTGAATGATGTGCAACTCGCTGTTTCAGATATACGTTCTTCCATCCTTCAAAATCTTCACGAACGTTTTCAACATGCAGGAATAAAAAATTACCGTTGGTTTGTTGCCAATCTTTCAGGCCCCAAAGAAGAGGCGCTTCCATTAGGCCCGGGCGAAGGTTTCAATTTTATTCTTTGCGATGCACCCTGTTCAGGAAGTGGTACCTGGGGACGTACACCTGAGCAATTATCTTTTTTTACAAAAGAAAAGATCGCACATTATTCAAACATTCAAAAAAAGATCGTCAGTCGCGTAATACCTCATCTCGAAAAAGAAGGATATTTTTTGTACATCACTTGCTCTGTCTTTAAAAAGGAGAATGAAGATATCGCCAGTTTTATCGAGAGTGAATTCCCCGTTCAGCTAATAAAAAAAGGATTGATAGTTGGATATGATAAAAAAGCAGATACGATGTACGCCGCTTTGTACAGGGCATTGCCTG
>CAISDV010000129.1 GCA_903884185.1 uncultured Chitinophagaceae bacterium
CACTAACTCAGGAGCTGACGGATCAAAAACAAAAGCATCTGAAAAAATATATACACTAAAGTTTGCGAAAGCATTAGAAAAAATATTAAAAAAGCAGGGCGTTACTGTTGTCATGACTCGTAATACTGATACAAGTTTTGATAACAAGGACAGGATACTTTTTCTGCAGCAACAAAACCCGGACCTGTTGATCAGCCTGCATCTCAACTCTTCTGATAATGTAAACATCAGCGGAAGCAGCACCTATTATAAACATATCGGGTTCAGGCCACTTACGCAAGCAGTCTTAAAACGGATGATCGAAATAAAAATGGATGAGTTTGGCAATGTGGGAAATTTCAATTTTGTATTGAACACTCCCACTGATTTTGTGAACTGCTTACTTGAGATCGCTTTCCTGAGTAATGAAAGTGATGAGAAAAAAGTGCTCGATCCAAAATTTCATATCAAAGTGGCAACACAGGTTAACAAAGCCATCAACGACTGGTTACTTCAAATTCAAAAATCAAAATAATGAGTGATCAATTATCACGCAGGAAATTTTTAGGGAATACGGCCATGGTTGCCGCAGGCGCCACTGCATTCTCTTCGCTCCCATCAAATGTTTTGGCAGCAGCAGGCAAGCAGCCATTAATGCACCTGGTATTATATTATATGAAGGATAATGAAAAACCGGGCGACAGGAAAAAACTCCTTGATGGATTAACGGAACTTGTTACCATCAAACAGGTGAAATCCTCGCATGTAGGCGTGCCGCAGGAATTCAAAGCCGATGATCCTCAAAAAAATTATCACGTATCGTTGCTGATGATCTTTGAAGACAAAGGTGATATCGATATCTACCACAAAGACCCTATCCACCAGAAATTTGTTGCAGAATGCAAAGACCTCTGGAGCAAGACGATCAAGTTTGATTCGTTAACAGGATAGAAAATTATTTCTTTCCGATCCACCTTTCAAAAAATTCATAAGTGCGCAGCATCTGGTCAATCCGCTGGCGATTATTACCACTGCGGGTAAGTTCATGCGTACCGCCGGGATGGCGCACGTATTCTACCGGGCGCCCTAATACTTTTAAACTTTTATATAACATCTCGCCCTGAATGGTACCGGTGCGAAGATCATTCTCGCCATGAAACATGATATAGGGAGTGGTAATATTCTGCACATAGGTAATAGGCGATTCCCTTTCAAGGATGGCTTTTGTTTTTGGCTCCCATGGATACCCGCCAAAATAATCAGGCACCAGGCGCCATGCATTCCCTTCCCCAAAAAAAGTACTTAGGTCGTACACACCACGCTGTGAGCAGGCTGCCTTAAAACGATGATCATGCGCAATGATCCAGCTCACTAAATAGCCGGCATAAGAACCACCGGTAACAAGCAGCTTCGATGTATCGGCCCAACCTTCAATAACTGTCTTGTCTAAAGCGGTAAGTACATCGCTGGTAGGTCCCGTGCCCCAATCATTGACATTACCACGCAAAAAATCTGTACCATAACCACCGCTTCCGCGTGGATTGCAATACACCACGCCATAGCCCTGTGAGCAGAAATACTGGAACTCGTGCCACATGCTGGTTTCGCCCGGACCCCACATAGCAGAAGGCCCGCCATGTATCTCCAGCAGCAAAGGATATCTTTTGCCCACAGTATAATTCGTGGGCTTCATCACCCAATATTCTATTTCCATTCCCGCATTATTTTTGAAGGAATGTTTTTCAGGCAGCGATAATTTTTTCTTCGTTACCCAATCATTAAAAGAGCTGATGCGTTTTTCATTTTTCATATTTGCATCGGCTGTATATAATTCAAATGGATCGGTGGGTTCTGTCTTTGCGTAAACAAGTGTATTGCCTTTGATATCAAAATTTGTGATACCATTTTCATAACCTGATAAGCGTTCTATTTGTTTTGTTTCGATATTGATCTTATACAATGGCGCACCACCATTGCTTTGTGCATTGCAGTACAAATATTTTTCATCATTGCTCCAGGTATAGTTCGAGCGGTTCCTGTCGAACGGAATGTTGATGATATCTTTTGCAGTTCCATTCAATGGCATGATACCTAATTGCGGAACACTCACAAAACTGGTATTGCCATAATCGAATGCTATCCATTTTCCGGAAGGCGAGAGAGATGTACCTGAAAAGCGTTTATCTTTTTCGCTCAGAAGCTTGCGGATATTATTTCCATTGGCATCCGCAATGAAAATGCAGGATTCCAGTGCACGGTCGGGATGCTGGGTAGCGTCCGTATTGCCAGTAATAATAATTTGTTTACCATCAGGAGTGAACTGAACAGAACTGAAGCTGTAGAAACCATGTGTTAACTCGGCAGGCTGCGCATTGGGTTCTATACTGACAACAAAAAAATGATTCAGGTTGATCTCTGCAGAAGTGGTGGACTCTTCCTGGAATTGCAGCTTATCCAGCACTTTTGCTTTTTTATCTTTTTCATTATTATCAAGGTATGCCCTTATCTCATCCATATTCCCATCGGGATTGGGCTTTGCATTATTAGCAAGCAGGTTCTCATTTTTATCGAAACCTGGTTTTTCATAAGGCCATAAAGGGATCTGTTTATTTGGATTGAGGATAGAATCTTTCAACAGATCTTTTAGAGGGATATTGGAAGAGAAGACGATCTGCTTACCATCGGGGCTCCATTTGGGCGTACCAGCACCATAGCGGAAATGTGTGAGTTGAACGGCTTCGCCACCATCCAATGAAAGTAAAAATACCTGTGGCTTTGTATCTGAGAGGCGAACAAAAGCCAGTTGTTTGCCGTCGGGCGACCAGGCTGCCTGCGAAGAACCTTCTTTGGTGGTGAGTTGTTTAGGCAATGAATTGCCATCGGTGGCCACCATCCATATTTGGTTGACATATTTAAACTCACCTTTGTTTTCGGCATCTGGCTCAATGGCATTTACGGTAAACAATGCCTTGCCATTATTGTTGACGGTAATGCCATTGATGCTTTTAATATTCAACAGATCGGTGACCTTGATGCCTGTTTGGGCAAAGCCTGCAAGGGTAAAATAACTTGTCAAAAGGAGGAGGGATATTTTTCTCATAACAGTGTTTGTCCCTCAAAATACAAAAGCTATCACTTACGAAATAAATAAAATGATAAATGAAGTACACTATTGCTGTTCCGCTTTAGTAATTTAGGGCCTAAATTTTTTATTATGAGCCAATTAGTACAGGAGTTCAATGATTACCGCGCCCGGATGAATGAAGTGATCCTGGGCAAGAATAACCTGGTAATGAAACGCCTTTGGAACCTCGATACCAATACTTATGAGGACGGGGCGCTGGATAAAAAGACAAAAGAGATGCTTGGACTGGTAGCCAGTATGGTGCTGCGTTGTGATGACTGCATCAAATACCATCTTGGGAAAAGCCATGAGTTGGGCATCACTACAGAGCAGATGTACGAGATATTTGCCGTAGCCAATATTGTGGGGGGGACCATCGTGATCCCGCATACAAGACGGGCGGCGGAATATTGGGAAGAATTAGGTTCGCTTTAACCACCAATGATTTATACGAATATGTATCTTTAACCACAAATCATTAAGAGCATGAGCGAAGTTATAACGCCGGTATTAACGGCGAAGGATTTTGTTACCGATCAGGAAGTGCGCTGGTGCCCAGGTTGCGGTGATTACTCCATCCTGGCACAGGTTCAAAAAGTGATGCCCACACTGGGGATTGCAAAAGAAAATATTGTGATCATTTCGGGTATTGGCTGTAGTAGCCGGTTTCCTTATTATATGAACACATTCGGGATGCACTCCATTCACGGCCGTGCTACCGCTATTGCAACCGGCCTTAAAGCTACTCGCCCCGAATTGAGTGTTTGGATCGTGAGTGGTGATGGGGATAGTATGAGTATTGGTGGTAATCATACCATCCACTTGCTCCGCAGAAATTTTGACGTGAATTTATTAGTGTTCAATAACCAGATATATGGATTAACGAAAGGGCAGTATTCACCTACTTCTGAAACAAATAAAGTAACCAAG
>CAISDV010000130.1 GCA_903884185.1 uncultured Chitinophagaceae bacterium
GATATGTATGATGGGAAAGTGGCTACCACACAAGACAGTGCCGGTGCTTATATGCGCGGTGCACGCCCTGCGCGTTTGGAAAGCATTGTTAAAGGCGGGTTGGCTTATGCCGGCGCTGATGCAAAGATCTATACAGTTGGATGGTGTTTTGGTGGTGGATGGAGTTTGCAGTCTTCTATACTGGCAGGCAAGCAGGCTGCTGGTTGTGTGATGTATTATGGCCGCCCTGAAAATAATGTAGAGCGTTTAAAGTCTATTAACTGCGATGTGATCGGATTCTTTGGAAACCTGGACCAGGGTATTCCTCCTGCTGTGGTTGCCACCTTCGAGAAAAACATGAAGGACCTTGGAAAGAATATTGAGGCATTCCATTATGAAGCCGGACATGGTTTTGCCAATCCTTCTAATCCAAGTTATAATAAAGATGCAACAGAAGATGCGCATGCGAAGGCGGTTGCGTTTTTGAAAGCGCGGATGTAAATCAAAAGAACTTGCCACAGAGACACAGAAGCACAGAAAAAATGCAAGAACTCAAACAATAACTCTGTGTTTCTGTGCCTCTGTGGCATTTTTTAAAACACCTCACCCAAATTCACAAAGAACCCTTTAGAGCCTTCCAAGCCAAAGCCATAATCAATACAAAGATTGGCTTTGGAGTATTTATTTAATTTGATACGCAGCCCCGTACCCCAACCGGGAGTAATGGTATTATACTGATCGGAAATTTCTTTGGAGAATGATTGTGCATTACCATAAAGCACCCCGCCAAACAATCCGTTCTGACTGATCTTAAAACGGTATTCAGCTTCGAGGTAGGTCATGTTATTTCCCCGAAACCTTCCCTGTATATAGCCTCTGCCAGTATTATAAGAATCATCCCATCCTGTACTTGGAAGGAAAAGGTAGCCAGGCCTGCCGCCAGTGGTAAGCCAGTTGTAACTCCAGAATGCCAGCACATTTTCCGAATGCGGGAACTTTACATATTTGCGGAATTCAAGCAACAGCGACTGCCAGTTATTATCGCTGCCCATAAAAGTAAAATTGGGCCTGTACACAATATTGGCGTAAAATCCATTATTGGGATTGATCTGGTTAAGCCTTGAATCGTACAACAGCCGCAAAGCAATGCCTGATGCAAGCTCTGTGGTGGTTAATCCATATTTCTGAAAACTGGTGACCTCACCCACTGGCGGATTTACTTCCCTGATATTCCAGGCATAATCAAGATAGTATCCCAAACCTGCATACAGGTCTTTTGATATTGCTTTCAGAACACTTTGATGCAGTTTGATATAAGAGAAGTCGATGGTATATCCATCCGTATACACTGTATGCCCGCCTAATCCAAAAGTGGTGGAAGGATATTGCAGGTAGCGAAAATCTGTGATGACATTGAATTTGTTCCCCTTGGTCCATAGATCTGCCTGAACAGGAAGTATGATCTGGCTGTATTGCGAATAAGTAATGCTGGTTGAGATGCTTGATATCTTGGCTCTATCACTGTCTGTTCTGTAAAACGCAAGATTAGCGCTCACAATTCCTGCCCATCCTGTTTGCAAAGTATAGCCCGCAGCAGGCACTAATGATAAATGATAACGGTCTGTTTTTTTAACGGGGGCAATGGCATGCGGATGATCATGCCTGTTCATGATATGGTGGAGAACGTCAATAATATCCCTGTCGCCTGAATTATCCAGGTCAATATAGGCACTATCATTCTTGCCACGTAGTTTGGAGGTATCCTGCGCACGCACAAGGCTGAAAGCCAGTAAAAAAACAAGCAGTAAAAGTTTGGGTCGTTTATTCAAAGGATATCTCTATAAAATATGTTTAGAAGAAGACGCTAAAAAAATGGAAATCGTTGCCTGTCTTGAAGCTGACATTCCACAAATATCATTTATTACTCATTTGTTCTGGATAAATAATCGGCAAAGCCCCTTTTTACTGCGGCGTAGCTACTAACAAGACCTTGATTTTCAGGGTGGGTTTAAGGTAAGGTGCTTCTTTTTGAAGAGTCGATATTTTCCGGCAAGATAAGAATGTTGGAAAATTGCCACAGAGACACAGAAACACAGAGTTATTGTTTAAACGGTTACTTTTTTCTGTGCTTCTGTGTCTCTGTGGCAGTAATTAATAAAACTTATTTGGCACCAGGTAGTTCCTCACATAATCATCTATCCCATCTTCCAATGAATAAAATGGTTCGCCATAACCGGCGTTGCGAAGCTTTTGCATATTGGCCTCTGTGAAGTATTGGTATTTATCGCGGATATCTTCGGGCATATCAATATAAACGATCTGCGGTTGTTTGTCGAGGCCCGCAAAGGTTGATTTGACAAGATCATTGAACGATCTTGCCTTACCTGTTCCTAGATTATAAATGCCGGGTAAGAATTTTGAATCTTCTTTTATTCCTGCTGAAATATTCTGCATCATCCACCAGATCACTTTCACCAGGTCTTTTACATAAACAAAGTCGCGCAGCTGTTCCCCGTCTTTAAAATCATCGCGGTGGCTTTTGAACAATTTTACAAACCCGTCTTTTTTTATTTGAAGGAAAGAATGCCATATCACACTCGCCATTCTTTCTTTATGGTATTCATTGGGGCCATAGACATTAAAAAATTTCAATCCTGCCCAGAAAGGAGGATGCGTTTCCTGTTTCACAGCCCATTTATCAAATTCATTTTTGCTAATGCCATATGCATTTAGCGGGTGCAATTTTTCTATCACATCATGGTCATCGTTATAACCCAGTTCGCCGGCTCCATAAGTAGCTGCTGATGATGCATAGATCAATGGAACATTATTCTCAACACAATAATTCCAGACATCTTTGGAGTATTGAACATTGAGTTCTTCGTGGATGGCATAATCAAATTCGGTAGTATCTGTGCGGGCGCCAAGGTGAATGATCAGGCTGATCTGGGGCTGATGTTTTTTTAACCACTCCATCAACTGCCAGCGTTCAACAGCCTCGATGTATTTTTTATTTTCCCAATTTTTTCTTTTTTCTTCCAGTCCAAAATCATCCACCAATATCAAATTCTCATATCCTTTTTCATTCAGAAATTCCACCATGCACGAACCAATAAAGCCTGCAGCACCCGTTACAATAATATGTTCATTTGATTTTTTCAGCATACACGTTCCTTATTCTAAAGACTTTTCGATCGCTGTATCATATTTTTCTTTCCACGCAGAGATGTAGCCCCAATCTTCACCATTTATTTTAATACTGGCTGAGGTAACTTTTCCAATAATAGTCACCGGGATACCTGCTGCGGCTGCTTTCTGCTGAATGATAGCTGCATTCTGAAAAGAGCAGCTTACCACTACCCTGCTCTGCGCTTCGCCAAACCAGTATGCATCTTTGCGGAAAGTATCATCGGCCTTTACCTCAAAACCTTTGTTGCGATTGAAGCCGCTTTCCAATAAAGTGACCATCAATCCACCTTCACTGATATCGTGTGCACTATTTATGAGTTTGTCTTTAATAACAGATGCCACAAATTTCTGTATAGCGAATTCTTCATCCAGGTCAAAATATGGAGCGGGAGAATATTCAACTCCTTTTATCTTATGAAGGTATTCTGAAGAAGCGATATCATTCTGTTGTTCGCCGATCAATAAAATACTGTCGCCATCATTTTTAAAATCCAGCGTCATTCCAGCAGCAGGATCATCCATCACTCCCACCATACCAATCGTTGGTGTGGGATAGACCGCGCCTTCTGGATGCTGGTTATAAAAACTAACATTACCACCGGTTACAGGAGTATTAAATTTCCTGCACGCTTCACCCATGCCGGTAACTGCTTTTACAAACTGGTAATATACTTCAGGCTCGTAAGGGTTACCAAAGTTCAAACAGTTGGTAACGCCCAAAGGCTCTCCGCCACTGCAAACAATATTCCTTGCGGCTTCAGCTACAGCTATCATCGCGCCGGTATACGGATCAGCAAAAACATATTTACTGTTACAATCAACCGTGATAACTAAAGCTTTGCCTGTTCCCTTCGCTAAAACAACGGATGCATCGCTTGGTGCATTGGTAGATAAGTTATTGGCACCCACCATGCTATCATACTGCGTGTACACCCAACGCTTGGAAGCGATGTTGGGTACCTGTATCATTTTTTCTGCAACACTGCGCAGATCAGTAATATCAGCTACGCTATCCAGCTTAAATGCTTTTATTTTTTCAAAATATTTTGGTTCGGTATATTCTCTTGTGTATTGCGGTGCACCGCCACCCAGCACTAATAATTCTGCAGGCAGTTCTGCTTCGAGAGTTCCATGCATATAAAATTTCAGTAAACCGTCATTTGTTACTTCGCCTATCTCACTGCAGGGAAGGTCCCATTTTTCAAATACTTTCAATACTTCTGCTTCTTTACCTTTTTCTACAACTATCAGCATTCTTTCCTGGCTTTCACTCAATAATAATTCCCAGGCTTTCATATTTTTTTGCCGCGTAGGCACTTTATCCAGATCAATGCGCATACCTGATTTACCTTTGGCACTCATCTCGGCAGTGGAACAGATAATGCCCGCTGCGCCCATATCCTGCATACCCACAACAGCATTTGTTTCTATCACTTCCAAACAAGCCTCCAGCAATTTCTTTTCCTGGAATGGATCCCCCACTTGTACAGCAGGTAATTCTTCTGTACTTTCTTCGGTAATATTTGCACTGGCAAAACTGGCACCGCCAATACCATCTTTACCGGTTGCACTTCCAACAAAAAAAACAGGATTGCCCTCGCCTTGCGCAATAGCACTCACTGTCTTTCCAACTTTTACAATACCTACACTCATCGCATTCACAAGTGGATTGGTATGATAGCAATCTTCAAAATATACTTCGCCACCAACAGTGGGTACGCCAAAACAATTTCCATAATGTCCAATACCATGCACTACCCCACCCAATAATCTTTGTGTTTTTTTATCTGCGAGATTTCCAAAGCGAAGGCTGTTCAATGAAGCAATAGGCCTCGCGCCCATGGTAAAAATATCGCGGTGAATACCACCCACTCCTGTCGCCGCACCCTGGAAAGGTTCAATGGCACTTGGATGATTATGGCTTTCAATCTTAAATACCACGCCAAAGCCATTGCCCATATCCATGAGGCCGGCGTTCTCTTCACCTGCAGCGACAAGCATTTTTCCGCCATCGCGCGGCAGGGTCTTTAACCATTTGATAGAATTCTTATAACTGCAATGTTCGCTCCACATGCCACTGAAAGCACAGAGCTCTGTGAAGTTGGGCGTGCGTCCTAATTTTTCCTGAATGAGTTTGAATTCTTCTTCCGTAATGCGAAGTTGCCGGGCTGTTTCGACGGTAATTTCCATGGTGGAGCGAAATTACGAAATCACCAATTGCTGACAAGATGAAGTTTTCCCTCGCTTGTTAATTATGAATGATGAGTTATGAATTATAAGTTATGGGTCATAGATCGCTTGTTGTGCAAGATTATCTCTATTATTTAGGTAGGTGTGTGTGTTTTCCTCTGTGTTTCTGTTCCCGAAACTTCGGGATCTATGGCAAAAAAAGAGATGGAGTTACTAAATTTGCACACCATACATATTTTTTCATGAAACTTTATTACTTTCTTTTTATAAGCTTCCTGGCATCTTGTTCTCAAAACAGCGATTCCAGTAAGGACAAAAAATCAGATACAACCATTATTTCTTATGATACCATTCCGCCGGTGCGCAAAACTGTTTCTTCAAAACCGGTAGCTACTTATTCTATGCCCATTGATGATCCTGCTTATCACTGGAGTTTTGCTATTTCTATTTATGAGACACCAAAGACATTCCGTTACCTGATGAAACTCCAGTATAAAGCCATGTTTGCAACTGATACTTTAAAGATCCCCAACTTCGGTATATCGCCAATCATTCAAATTAAGCCCGGGAAAGATTCGTTGTCGTGTATTGTGGGCTTTCTTGATAAGAAAAAAGAGTTTAAGGAATATAAATTGATCAGCGCAAAGGGAGATAAATTAAAGGTGACTATTTTGAAGAGTTATTATGTTGGGGGATATATGACTGCTTATTGATGGGATGCGGGATGGGGGATACGAGATACGAGATACGAGATGAGGGATACGAGATGCGGGATGCGGGATTAAACTTGCTTATTAACTGTTTTAGGCATGATATACATCGCCACCTCTGTGAAAAGCATTTCAGAAAACTTGTTGGTTTTTTTGTAAGCTGCAATCTCATTTTCACTTCTTACAGGCTGAAAAGTGTAAAACAGCCTTTTATCCTTAGAAAAAGTATAACAACTAAAAAATCTTTCAATATCAAGCAAAACGTCACCGAGCCTTGGCGAATTGAATTGATTAAAATACTGGGTTATCTTGGAATTGAATACATTAAATAACCGCAGCTTATCACCAACAATAAATATCTCCCCATCACTACCTCCCATCGATCTATAACTGTTGCCGCTCTTTTCCAGGCAAAGAAATAACTTCTGCCCGGCTTCCGCTTTTTGCCACCGCATATCACAACTCCAGTCAAGAAACATCTTAACCAGGATTTGCTTACTGCTTTCGCCTTTGATAGTTCGGTCGATGGCAAATATGTAACAACTATCCCCAATAACATTTGTGATGTGCCCGGTAACGATGAGGTCTGCGTTTTTCAGAAGAATAACAAATGAGTAATTACCTTTTTTTGCCTGAACAGTTGCAAAACAGCAGGTAAATGCAAGAGCCAGTAAAAGTTTGTGTGCAATGTTTCGGTTTGGTAAATAGATGTCAGGCATTGATGAAATAAAATAAAACTTGTCTGGCTCCTTTCTGGCAATTGCAACTTTCTTTTGAGTTGATACCTTTGCTTGGCTTTCGGATTTCCCTAGTGTCAACATTACGATAGGATTGGTGTCTGTGTTCATTGCTAATTGCTTGAGATGGGAAAACTTGAAAATTTTAAAGTCAATGCTGCCATCAAAATCC
>CAISDV010000131.1 GCA_903884185.1 uncultured Chitinophagaceae bacterium
AATGAGAGCTGTTTTGGCGCATTTTTGGGGGTTTTGCCCGTTGAAACGATTTAATCCTTATTTTTCCAAGGCAATTCAATCAAAACTTAACCAACTCGACTATGAGCTTATTCAGAAAAAAATCATTAGACCTTTTAATGGCCCAGGGGGCTGACTCAGACAAAGGCCTGAAAAGGACGCTGGGTGTAGGCAACCTGATTGCCCTTGGTATTGGCGCCATCATTGGTGCCGGCTTATTTGTAAGGACTGCAGCCGCTGCCGGGCAACATGCCGGTCCTGCCGTTACTCTTTCATTTATTGTTGCGGCCATTGGCTGTGCTTTTGCCGGATTGTGTTATGCCGAATTTGCTTCTATGATCCCTATTGCAGGTAGCGCTTACACTTATGCCTATGCTACCATGGGAGAACTGGTTGCATGGATCATTGGTTGGGCATTGATACTGGAATATGCTTTGGGTGCAGCAACTGTATCTATTGCATGGAGCGAATTTTTAAATAAACTACTCTTGCAATTCAATCTCGGGTCGATACCCTATGAATGGAGTCACTCGCCTTTTGAGAAGGCGCTGGACACAGCAAATGTGATGCATCACGGCATTGTGAATCTTCCTGCATTATTGATATTACTGATCCTTTCTTTATTGCTGATCAAGGGTACATCAGAATCTGCATTTGTAAATGGCATTATCGTATTTATAAAGGTGGCTATTGTATTGATGTTCATTTTCATAGGATGGAAATATATCAATCCTGCTAACCACACTCCTTATTTGATCCCTGAAAATGCACCTCCAGCTACACTTCCTGACGGAACGCAGTATAGTTATACCAATTTCTTCAGGCATGGATGGGGTGGCGTACTAACGGGTGCTGGAATTGTATTCTTTGCGTTCATCGGTTTTGATGCCGTATCAACTGCCGCACAGGAAGCAAAAAATCCAAAAAGAGATATGCCAATTGGTATTCTCGGTTCCCTGGTAATCTGTACTATTCTCTACATTTTATTTTCTTATGTATTAACCGGGGTTGCACCTTATACCGATTTCGTAAAAGCAGGTAAAGAAGCGTCAGTATCTTATGCCATTGACACTTATATGCATATAGGCTGGCTGGGCAAAGCCGTTACCATAGCCATTCTTGCCGGTTTTTCCTCGGTGATACTGGTGATGCTGATGGGACAAAGCCGCGTGTTTTATACCATGGCAACTGATGGTTTATTGCCAAAAGTTTTCTCTGCATTGCATCCTAAATTCCGCACGCCGTATAAATCAAATATGATCCTGTTTGTTTTTGTAGGATTGTTTGCTGCATTTATTCCTGGCAGTGTTGCGGGTGACCTGACAAGTATCGGAACCTTGTTTGCATTTGTACTAGTGAGTGCCGGTGTATGGATCATGAGAGTGAATGACCCGGGAAGGGCAAGGCCTTTCAGAACACCATTGGTTCCATTGGTTCCTATCCTTGGTATCATTGTTTGTACGGCGATGATCGTTTCACTGGATAACCAAACCTTACTGACAGCTTTTGGCTGGATGGTGTTAGGGTTATTGGTTTATTTCGGATATAGTAAGAAGAACAGTAAACTTCAAAAACCTTAGATAAATACCTTCAATAAATTGAAACCGCCTTCGGGCGGTTTTTTTTTGCAGCGTTGAAAGGCTTAATTTTGCAGCCGCTCTGCGAAACAGTCGACAATACCGCAGAGAGATCAACTAAAAAACAGAAACAGATGGGAAGGATATTTGAAGTAAGAAAAGCAACGATGTTTGCGCGTTGGGACAGGATGGCGAAACAGTTTACCCGTATCGGTAAGGAAATTGCCATTGCAGTAAAAGTGGGAGGGCCCGATCCTGCCATTAACCCCGCACTGCGCAGGTGTTTCCAGAATGCCAAGAGTGTGAACATGCCCAAGGACCGTGTGGAAGCCGCCATCAAGCGCGCCCAGGGCAAGGAAATGGAAAACTACGAAGAGATCCTCTATGAAGGTTATGGGCCTAATGGCGTTGCGATACTTGTAGAAACAGCCACTGATAATCATGTTCGTACAGTGGCTAATGTAAAGAGCCATTTTAATAAAGGCGGTGGTACTTTGGGAAATAGCGGAAGTGTTAGTTTTCAATTCAGGAAAATGGGTGTTTTTAAGTTGAAACCTGAAGGCTTGAATATAGATGAGCTGGAATTTGAACTGATAGATTTTGGGCTGGAAGAAATGGGCGAAAGCACAGATGATAATGGCAATCACGTGATTGTATTACGCAGCGCGTTTACTGATTTTGGAAAACTGCAAAAAGCATTGGAAGATAAAGGCATCACTCCTATCAGTTCTGAATTGGAATGGATACCCTCAACTACTACACCCGTTAATGATACACAGGCTGAAGAAGTGAGTAA
>CAISDV010000132.1 GCA_903884185.1 uncultured Chitinophagaceae bacterium
AAATTATGAGTTATAAGTTAGGAGAGTATTCCAATTTCCCTGGGAGATTTGCGATGTATAAAGAATCTTATAGCGCATTCAACAACTCATAACTCATAATTCATAACTAATACTTACAGAATTTTGAGATATGAAATCATTGTTTGTAATAATATCACTCTTCATATCCCTAACAACTTTCTCTCAAAAACAGTACAATGTTCTTGACTGGAAAGCAGATGTATCTGTCAATACTTTTCTTGTGCAGAAAATGCACCAGCAATACAATGAACGCCGGGCTGTGCTTGAAAAAGCATTGAGTTCAAAACAATTACTGGCGGCATACATTGATAATACAAGAAAAAAATACTTACAGGTATTGGGGAAACTTCCGGAAAGGACATCACTCAATGCAAAAATTACCGGTACCATACAACAGGATGGATACACGATCGAAAAGATCATATATGAAAGTACCCCACACCACCGTGTAACATCCAACTTATATATTCCCAAAGGCAAAGGCCCTTTTCCAGCAGCATTATTATTCTGCGGGCATGAAGATGTTTCTAAAGCAACAGAATCATACCAGAAAACCGCGATACTATTTGCAAAGAATGGATTTGTTGTTTTTGTGATAGATCCCATCTCGCAAAGCGAACGCTGGCAGCTAACAGATGCCAATGGCAAAGGACTGACGCGCGGCGGTACTACCGAACATACTTTATTAAATCAAGCATCCAATCTATTGGGTACATCCACACCTGCGGATGAACTATGGGACAATGAACGCGGACTGGATTATTTAGTTACCCGCCCGGAAGTAGACACAGCCAGGATCGGGTGCCTGGGAAACTCAGGTGGTGGAATGCAGACGATCTATTTTGCAGGGTTTGATAAACGAATAAAAGTAATTGCGCCCTGTAGTTATCTCGCCGACCGTGAACGCACACTGGAAATGACCGGTCCTGCAGACGGCTGCGCACAAATGCCCGGTGAAGGAAAAGCGCAATTAGAGTTAGATGATTATTTAATTGCTGCTGCACCAAAGCCATTGCTGGTATTGGCCGGCAGGTACGATTTTATTGATTACAGCGGAGCATTGATAGCAAGCAATGAATTAAAGAAAGTATATACGGCTTTAGGACAGCCACAAAAATTCCAGTTGTTCAGTTATGACGACGGGCATGGTATATCCCAGCCAAAAAGAGAAGCTGCGGTTACATGGTTCAGAAGATGGCTGTGCAATGATCCCACACCGATCAAAGAGCCTGACTTAAAAGTATTGACAGATAAAGAATTGTTCTGCACCAAAACAGGGCAGGTGAATACAGAATATGTTGATGAAATAGATATTGCAAAAAGAAATCTGCAGTTATTTGATGAATACAAGGTAAAGAGAACAGCGTTTATCAGCCAGGATAAGAGTATCATCAGAAAAAAAGTAGCAGAGTTGTTATCTCTTGATTTAACAAATAATAATATTGATGTTGAGAAAAAAGGGCTTGTAGTTAACAATGACGGGATAGTAGAAAATTTGAATACTAACCCTAAAAAAATTATCATCCGAAAAAAAGGTGAAGTTCCTCTTCCTGTATTACATAAAAAATCAACCCAAGCAATACCCAGCAAGATAATTATCTGGTTAACTGAACGGGGTAAGAATGCTATTGCTGATAGTGTAGCAAATTATCACACCATACCAGAAGGAGCGTCTATTATTTTATGTGATTTGAATGGTATCGGCGAAACAGCAGATAAACCCGAACTCAATGACGCAAAATTTTACAATAAAGAATACCGCAATGCCATGTTAGCCCTGCATATTGGCGAATCAATGGTAGGACAACGCGCAGCCGGTATTCTTGCACTGATGGATTTTATTGCTTCTATTCCTGAGTACAAAAATGTGCCCGTAGAGATCAATGCTACCGGTATAGCAACGCTCCCAGCCCTGCATGCTGCTTTATTAAACGATAATATAAAATCTGTCAAATTGTTTGGAGGAATCAATTCCTACAAAGAGATATTAGACCATCCTTTAGAGAAAAATTGGTATTCATATGTAATACCCGATGTGCTTGAATTCTATGATATCCCTGACCTGGTAAAACTGGTAGGCGCTGAAAGAGTGAAGATTATTCAATAAACATATCATCATCATAAATAAAATAAAACCTTTCACAATGAAAAAATGCCTGCTCCCATTATTAATAATAATTCTTGCCTGTTTCAATGTTACGGCACAGGAAACGGAAAAAGTCTGGACATCATCTGCCGAGCCCTTAAATGAAATAAAACTGCTCAGGCAGCAAATCAAAGCACCTGTTTTTGCTGCTAAAGAATTTTTAGTTACAAAATATGGTGCGGTCGGGGATGGTAAAACCCTGAATACACAGGCATTTAAAAAGGCCATTGAAGATTGTTCTAACAGCGGTGGTGGAAGGGTAGTAGTACCTGATGGAAACTTTCTTACAGGCGCTATCTACTTGAAAAGCAATGTTGACCTTCATTTGGCCGATAACACAAAGATCATTTTTAGCACTGATCCTAAAGATTATCCAATAGTTTTCACCAGATGGGAAGGAATGGAACTGATGAATTATTCTGCATTGATCTATGCCTACGGCGAAAAAAATATAGCAGTTACAGGAAAGGGAATCCTTGATGGCAATGCAAGCAAAGAAAACTGGTGGGCATGGAGCTCAGGAAGGCCGTCTATGCAGACAAAAGCAAGAGATATGCTGCATGACATGAATCACAATCAGACAGATCCTGCAAAGAGGGTATTTGGTGAGGGTAGTTTCTTACGCCCCAATTTCTTTCAGCCATATAATTGTAAGAACATTTTAATTTCAGGAGTAACGATCCTCAATTCACCCATGTGGAATGTGAACCCGGTATTATGCGAGAATGTGACCATAGAAAATCTAAAGATCATTTCACACGGCCCCAATACAGATGGTGTTGATCCGGAATCATGTAAAAACGTACTCGTCAAAAATTGTTTTTTCGACACGGGTGATGATTGTATTGCAATAAAATCAGGGCGCGATGAAGATGGAAGAAGGATCAACCGCCCCGCTGAAAATCATATCATAGAAGATTGCCTGATGAAAGATGGTCATGGAGGCGTAGGAATCGGAAGTGAAATTTCGGGTGGGGCAAAAAACATCTATGCAATCAATTGTAATATGAGCAGCCCTAATTTAAACATTGTCTTGCGACTGAAAACGAGTTCCAGTAGGGGTGGGATCATTCAAAACATCTTTATGAAAGATATTAAAGTGGGAACCTATAAAGATGCTGCCATCAGTTGTAATATGTTTTATGAACAGCCCGGAAATTTTATGCCCACCATTCGTAATATCTGGGTAGAAAATATGGAAGTAGAAAAAGGCGGAAATTTTGGTATATCTGTGGCCGCCTACCAGCAGTCGCCGGTAAAGAATCTGAAAGTGGTAAATTGTAATATGATGGGAGTAAAGACGCCTATGAAGGTTGATTACCTGACAGGCTTTAAACTGGTGAATGTAACTATTAATGGAAAGTCAGCTGAAGTTCCTGCTGAACTACAGGGCAAATAATTAATAAAAAGATAAAACGACCTTGCTTGGTACTCGCACTTTCCACCAGCATCCGCGTTAGCCGCCTCTTTTTGTTCGGTCCCGCCTAGGCGGGATTGGAAAAATCCGCCTAGGCGGATAATTTTTCCAAAGAACAAAAAGCAGCGGCGTTGCGGATGCGAAGCCTCCCGGCTCGAGGGAAAAGACTAAAAAATCAGGCTGTGTTATTTTTTTAAGATTTTAGACTAAATTTTCATAATGACAAAAGAAGAACACAATAATTTTAAATCAAAAAATGCTACCATGAGCCGAATAATTTTCGTTCTTATAGCTTTTCTTTTAACAGATATTGAAACAATTGTTGCCCAGTCATCCACACGCCCAGCCCCGCCCGCGTTTATATCAACCATAACAGTAGCCAAAGATGGCTCAGGCAATTATAAAACCATCCAGGAAGCAGTAAATTCTGTGCGTGACCTCGGCAAACAACGCGTAACGATCTATATCAGGAATGGAGTGTACCATGAAAAATTAATTATGCCTTCCTGGAAAACAAATATCTCTTTGGTGGGAGAGAGCGAGGATAGTACCATCATCAGCTATAATGATTATTCAGGAAAGGCATATCCAGGAACAGATGCATCGGGGCTGGATAAATTTGGCACATTTACTTCTTACACTGTTTTTATAAAGGGAAATGATGTGGTGATAGAAAATCTTACAATTGAAAATACAGCCGGCCGCGTTGGACAAGCTGTTGCATTACATGTAGAAGGCGACAGGTTCGTGATCAAGCATTGCAAACTACTGGGTAACCAGGATACCTTGTACACAGCAACAGACCAAAGCAGGGAATTGTATTTGGATTGTTATATTGAAGGAACAACCGATTTTATTTTTGGCGAAGCCACTGCTGTATTTCAAAACTGTATTATTAAAAGCAAGGTCAATTCTTTTGTAACAGCTGCGGCCACAAGAGAAGGACAGCCCTATGGATACGTGTTGATCAATTGTAAACTAATCGCAGATACAGCTGCAAAAAAAGTTTTTCTTGGTCGCCCGTGGCGGCCTTATGCAAAAACGGTTTACATCAATTGCGATCTTGGCAGCCATATTCTCCCCGAAGGTTGGAATGCATGGCCGGGTGATGCCATGTTCCCTAATAAAGAAAAGACCGCTTTCTATGCAGAGTATGGCAGCAAGGGCCCCGGTGCTTTTACAAAGGAGCGTGTGCCATGGTCTAAACAACTAAGCGAAAAGGATGCGGGATCATATACAGTTAAAAATATCTTAGGGGGAAGGGATAATTGGGATCCATTTAATATTCAATAGTTGTTTCACGCAAAGAGGCAAAGGAGCAAAGCTGCAAAGGGTTTCTGCAGTTACTTTGCGCTTTTGCGTGATTTTTTTTAATAAATTACGCTTCATGAAAAGATTCTGCCTTGCTTTCGACCTGAAAGATGACCCCAACCTCATCAAAGAATACGAGGCACACCATCAGCGCGTATGGCCCGAAATACTAAACAGCATTACTGCAGCCGGAATATTAAATATGGAGATCTACCGAACCGGCAACAGGATGTTCATGATCATGGAAACAAATGATGACTTTTCTTTTGCTGCTAAATGGCAATTGGATGAGCAAAACCCTAAAGTGCGGGAATGGGAACAACTCATGTGGAAATACCAGCAGGCATTACCTCTCGCAGCAAGTGGTGAGAAATGGAAACTAATGGATAAAATATTTTCTTTACAGGAACAGCTAACTTCGGTAAAATAAAAAATATGTTCAGCCTCGAAAATAAACATGCAGTGATAACCGGCGGCGGAAGTGGCATTGGCAAAGCTGTGTCGTTATTGTTTGCCGCACGGGGCGCGGTGGTTCATGTGGTGGATGTTAATGAAATGAACGGCAACCAAACTGTTTCAGAAATAAAATCAGCACAAGGAAAAGCATTTGAATATACCTGCGATGTAACCAACCAGCCCGAAGTGATCAAAGTGTTTCAAAAGATAAGCCAGGTAAATATTTTGGTGAACAGTGCAGGCATCTCGCATATTGGTAAAGTGCATACTACCAGTGAATCGGACTTCGACCTGGTTTATCGTGTAAATGTAAAAGGTGTATACAATTGCTTATATGCTGCTATTCCTCTGATGAAAAAAAATGGTGGTGGTGTGATATTGAACATGTCGTCAATTGCGGACAAAGCCGGTTTGTCCGACAGGTTTGCTTATTCCATGAGCAAGGGCGCAGTTTCCGCCATGACATTGTCCGCAGCAAAGGATTATCTCGAGGACAATATTCGTTGCAATTCCATTTCACCTGCAAGAGTGCACACGCCGTTTGTAGATGAATTCCTTGCAAAGAATTATCCCGGTAAGGAAAAAGAAATGTTTGAAAAATTATCAAAAGCGCAGCCGCTTGGAAGAATGGGAACGCCCGAAGAAATAGCACACCTCATTTTATATCTCTGCAGCGATGAAGCTTCTTTTATTACCGGAACAGATTACCCGATAGACGGGGGATTCCTCACACTCAAATCTTAAATAATGAAACTGGTACGTTTTGGCGAGTTGAATAGAGAAAAACCCGGCATCATGATCGGGGATGACTATTATGATGTGTCTGGTCTTTGTGAAGATTATAATGAATCTTTTTTTGAAGGAGGCGGATTGGAGAAACTGGCAAAAGATGTTGAATCCAATAAAGACAAGTTGAAGAAAATACCTGCTGGTACAAGGATGGGGTCACCTGTAGCACGCCCTTCTAAAATTGTTTGTATTGGGTTGAACTATATTGATCATGCAAAAGAGACCAATCTTGCAATCCCTGCCGAGCCGGTAATATTTTTAAAAGCTTCCACTTCACTATGCGGGCCTTTTGATGATATCATGATCCCTAAAGATTCTGTGAAGACCGATTGGGAGGTGGAGCTGGCATTAGTGATCGGTAAAAAAGCACAACACGTTTCTGAAGCCGATGCCATGAATTATATCGCAGGTTATTGTGTGCATAATGATGTAAGCGAAAGAGAATTTCAACTGGAAAGAAGCGGCACATGGGATAAAGGCAAAGGCTGTGATACATTTGCGCCGCTTGGTCCCTGGCTGGCAACAACAGATGAGGTGAAGAATACAAATGATCTTCGTTTATGGCTCACAGTCAATGGAAAGACAATGCAGAACGGAACAACTGCTAACCTCATTTTCAACATACCTCTTTTAGTTTCCTATACCAGCAGGTTCATGACCCTACTGCCGGGTGATGTAATATCTACGGGCACTCCGGCTGGTGTAGGAATGGGAATGAAACCGGCTGTTTATTTAAAGCCCGGCGATATAGTTGAGCTCGGTATTGATGGTTTAGGAACCTCAAAGCAAAAGGCCATCGCGTATGCTGCGCATTGATTCACACCAGCATTTCTGGAAATTTGATCCTGTGCG
This sequence comes from uncultured Chitinophagaceae bacterium, assembly GCA_903884185.1. Classification (GTDB taxonomy): domain Bacteria; phylum Bacteroidota; class Bacteroidia; order Chitinophagales; family Chitinophagaceae; genus CAISDV01. The sequence continues at coordinate 6,993 of CAISDV010000132.1, forward strand.
TGATAGCTGGATCAATGATGATATGAAGGTGATCAGAAAAAATTTTACTCCTGAAGACCTTGAACCTATACTTCAGCAAAATAATATTGACGGATGTGTTACCGTTCAATCTGACCAGTCCGAAAAAGAAAATGATTTCCAGTTAAACAATGCTTCACAACATGATTTTATAAAAGGAGTAGTAGGCTGGGTAAATCTAAGGGACGAAAATGTAGAGGAACGTTTAGCCTATTACAGCCAATTCAAAAAAATGAAGGGCTTCCGCCATGTATTGCAGGGCGAGGTGAACAGAGCTGCCATGCTGGAACCTGCATTTATGAAAGGGATTGGCTTATTAAATGAATATCACTTCACTTATGATATTCTTATTTATGCCGACCAGTTAAAATATATTCCAGGATTCGTGGCAAATTTTCCGAACCAGCTATTTGTGATAGATCATATTGCCAAACCATTTATTGGCAACGAAATGAAGGACTGGAAAAAAGAAATGGAGGCAGTGGCAAAATATGAAAACGTATATTGTAAGATATCCGGAATGGTAACAGAAGGGGACTGGAAACAAGGGCATAAAAAACAAGTATTTACTCCTTACCTTGATACGGTAGTGAATGCATTTGGAACAAAGCGTATCATGTTTGGGTCTGATTGGCCTGTTTGCCTGATAGCGGCGGAATACAAAGAAGTGATAGATATTGTAGAAGAATATTTTTCAGCATTCTCTACAACAGAACAGGATGATTTTTTTGGAGGGAATGCTTCTGAATTTTATCATCTTTAAGAGTTTTACCGGGGAGTCGGAGAGACAGGGAGGTTCGCAGAGATAAATCTCCCCGTTTCTCTCTGTCTCTCCGTCTCTGCGGTGAAAAAAAGAGAAAATTTGTACCTTGAAATATATCAATCACACAACCTATTCAATCTTATTATGGACCTCCAATTAAAAGATAAACTCATCATTATAACCGGCGGCGCCAAAGGCATTGGTGAAGGAATTGCCCAGGTACTCGCTGCCGAAGGCGCCAGCGTTGTAATCGTTGGCAGAAATGAACAAGACAATGATAAGATTGTTGAAAGCATTCTATCAAATAATGGCAAAGCATTCGCTATAACAGCAGAGCTTACAAACCCCGAAGAATGTGAAAATGCAGTACAAACAATCCTGCAGAAATTTGGTAAGATAGATGGATTGGTAAATAATGCCGGAGTAAATGATGGTATCGGCCTGGAAAAAGGTTCTTATGAAGGATTCATGAACTCGCTTCATAAAAATGTTGTGCATTATTATTTGATGGCGCATCATGCTTTGCCTGCATTGATAAAATCGAAAGGTTCTATTGTAAACATCACATCTAAAACAGCAGAAACAGGCCAGGGCGGTACTTCAGCTTATGCCGCTGCCAATGGTGCCCGCAATGCACTCACGCGCGAATGGGCCGTTGAGTTATTGAAATATGGAATTCGTGTAAATGCTGTAGTAGTGGCAGAATGCTGGACACCTTTATACGAAAAATGGATCGCTACTCTTCCCAACCCTGAAGAAAAATTGGCTTCCATCATAAAAAATATTCCACTAGGAAACAGGATGACCACTGCCGAAGAGATCGCTAATATGACAGCCTTTCTCTTATCTGAAAAGTCAAGTCATACCACGGGACAGTTGATACATGTGGATGGGGGGTATGTGCATTTGGATAGGGCGTTGTAGCCGCCAGCCCATTCCTAAATCCCCGAGTATAACTTAATACTATTCCCTGGCCAACTCCTTTATTATTTACAGCTTCTTGTTCAATTTCCAACACTTGTTTAATATGACTTTCTGCTGTCTCCTTTTTTACAGTAAGTTCTTCAACTGTATCGACCATTCCACTGCGACTTCTACTATCTATATGAAAATCAATTTCTTTAATAAAGTCTTCGTAAAATGTTTTTACTTTTCTAAAAGTTATTTCAAGATCATTTTTTAATACTTTGACATTTTCTTCAAGGTGAGTATTGTCGGGATTTATTAAGGCGTCATCATATCCCTTGCCTTCGTGATTTTTTTCTAGAAATTGAAAAAGTAAATTGATTCCATAATTAGAAGCAATTAAGCTATTAGTATCTCCATTAGATGCTTCTATAGGCTTCTCCTTTTCTACAAATACCGTTTCAGGAATTTCTGGCAAACCTCTAGACGCGTCTATTCCGTTAGAATGCCCGTTTTTTTGGCTAAAAAAACTAAATAGTCCCATAATTTTTTTTTAAAATGTTTATAGTTGGTACTTTAAATTTTCCATGTCCTCTTTTATGACAAGACTCGCATAAGGTTATTAATAAATTCCCCGAATATTCCCAAGGTAATTTGAATTGATTTTTTGTTACTAAAAAATGATATTGACGATGATGTACTTGCAATCCTGAATTTTCTTTACAAATGGTACATCTATAATTATCTCGGTTTAATATTTCTTCTCGCCTTGCTCTCCATTGTGGAGTAAATAATAGAGCTCCATAGGTCCCATGAGCTGGAATATCTAAATCATTCTGAATTAATCCAAAATGCTGTAATTTTTTATCTCCTTGGACAAATCTCCGATAAATTAGATTGCTTTTTAATTTTAAAAACCTGTAACGAGAATTTGTAGGATCATTCATTTATTAATAGTTTTAAGCCCTATTTTTTCGGACTTCCTATCAAATTCCTCAGTTACATTAACGTGCCGAATTTTCGAACCTTTTATGCGAGACTTAAAAGTACACTTCTTTTAATAATCTAAATGCCCATTTTTCACGCCTTGGAGCCCTGAAATCCGCTATATAGTTGATGGTAGAGATTCCAAAAAGCCATCTTACTCCTAAGATTTCTCACCCCGAAATCATACTTACAGGAAATATTAGAGTAAACGTTTATCGGGATTCGAAATGACGATCATAGCTGAATAGCGAACAGAAAGCATAAGCGAGCGTGGCAACCACAGCTCAACAGAATTACCTCAGCTCAAACAGCAAACCAATCCTACAATCCCCGTCCGAACGACTTAGCCGGGCGGGTTCTAATCCTTTTATCTTAGTTTATTTCTTAACCTTCCTCGCAGATGATTCCCTCACAAACAACTCCGCAGGCAATACAATATTTTCAAATTCTGTTTCGGGCCTTTTGCTCTCGATCATTTTGATGAGCAGTTCCGCAGCAATACGCCCCATCTCAAATGCGGGCTGGCGCACTACGGATAGTGAAGGAGAAAGTAATTCGGTGAGATCAAGGTTGCTGAAACCTATCACAGCCATGTCTTCGGGAATATTGATATTATGCGCCTTGCAATAACGCATGCAGTTGGTAGTGAGTTTATCGGCGGATGCAAAAATGGCATCGGGCTTTTGTTTCATCTTAAACAATTCATCCATGGCCTCATCCACTTCTTCATATATCATCCCGCCATGCGGACAGGCCTTGATATATTTTTCATCTACCTTAATATTGTTGTCTTCTAATGCTTTTTTATAACCTGCCAATCTTTCTTTGGTGATGGAGAGAAATTCTGAATTGGCAAGGATAGCTATCTTTTTAAAACCATTCTTCGCCAAATGATCCGTAGCATCATACGCACCTTTAAAATTATCTACGATCACTTTATGCGTATCAATATTTTCTATGATCCTGTCAAAGCAAACGATCGGTAGATTTCTGTCGTACAGGTCTGTGATATGTGCAAAATCTTCCGTCTCCGTAGAAACAGATAAAATACATCCATCAATAGAACGTGACGATAAGAACTGCATGTTCATTACTTCGCGCTCATAATTTTCGAGACTCTGCGTAATGATCACATGATAACCCTTGCTGTACGCGATGGATTCTATTCCGTTGATGGCCTGCGAAAAAAAACTGTTCGCAATTTCCGATACCACCACACCAATGGAACGACTGCGTTTTTCTTTTAAACTTAAAGCAATGGGGTTGGGGCGGTAATTGATCTGCTTGGCATACTCAAGCACCAGGTTTTTTGTCTCGGGGCTGATCTCATAGCTATCACGCAAAGCACGGCTTACCGTGGAAGTGGACAGTCCAAGTGCTTTGGCAATATCTTTTATGGTAACCGCTTCAAATTTCATTATCGGTATTTGTTTCACGCATTTCACGCAAAGGGGCAAAGGGGCAAAGGGGCAAAGTCGCAAAGTCGCAAAGTGTTTCTAGAATCCCAGCCTCTTTGTTCATAAGGCTGCGTTATTCAGAAAACATATCCAAAAAATAACTTGGCGCCTTTTTTAACTTGGCATCTTTGCCCGCCCGGCTAAGCCGTTCAGACGGGCGTGAAATTTCCCTGGAAATAAGCAGAATATTGGCAATATTCGGGCTTCTGCCAAAGATATAGAAAAATGAGCACGATGTCGGGAACGATTGCGTAAAAAAAAGACCCTAAAGCCTTTCCCATGAATGAATATGTGTGTAGAATCGTTAGTTGGAATAGCCGATTTTTGGGTTAGTAAACGCCGTACCGCGCATGAAACGATTTTGCCATAACTTATTGCTGCTCATAGTGAGCGGGATATCGCTGCCATCCATTGGACAGCCGCTGCCGAAAGTGCAAGTCCCCACTTTTAAAAAAGACACATTTAATATCAAAAAATTTGGAGCCATTGCCGATGGTATGACGCTGAATACAGTAAGCATCAACTCGGCCATTGATGCCTGTAATAAAAATGGCGGAGGCACTGTTTTGGTTCCAAATGGATTTTGGCTCACCGGCCCCATCGTTATTAAAAGTAATGTTGATCTTCATATTTCGAGGGGTGCGGTTTTGCAATTCACTTCCGACTTTGATCAGTACCCATTGGTGGAAGGCAACTTTGAAGGTGTTCCTGCTTTCAGGAATCAATCTCCTCTTTCCGCTACCAATGCAGAAAATATTGCTGTCACCGGTGACGGTGTGATAGATGGAAATGGTGATGCCTGGCGGATGGTGAAAAGAGATAAGCAGACAGAAACGCAATGGAAAAAATTAGTTGCTTCCGGCGGATCTTTAAGTGAAGATGGTAAGACATGGTATCCCACTCAAAAAACAGTGCTGGGTTCAAAAACGAAAGAACCCGGTGTAATTAAACCAGGGGTCACACGTAAAGATGTGGAAGCGTATAAAGATTTTCTGCGCCCCAACTTATTTGTACTCACCCGTTGTAAAAAAATATTATTGCAGGGGGTTACTTTTCAAAACTCTCCAGCATGGGACCTGCACCCTTTGATGTGTGAGGACATGACCGTGCGTGAGATATATGCCAAGAATCCTTTCTATGCACAGAACGGAGATGGTATTGATATTGAATCCTGCAAAAATTTTATTGTAGAGAACAGCACATTTGATGTAGGCGATGATGGTATCTGCATTAAGAGCGGCCGTGATGCAGAAGGCAGGAAAAGAGGTATGCCAACCGAGAATGGTATCATCCGAAATTGTATTGTGTATCATGCCCATGGCGGATTTGTGATAGGCAGTGAAATGAGTGGTGGCGCAAAAAATTTATATGTGAGCAATTGCACCTTTATTGGAACTGATGTAGGCTTGCGTTTTAAAACAGCGCGCGGCCGTGGTGGTATTGTTGAGAAGATATATGTGAGCCATATCAACATGAAAGATATTGCCGGCGAAGCCATTTTATTTGATATGTATTATATGGCTAAAGATCCGGTGCCATTGGCAGGTGAAAAAAGGGATGCACCAAAAGTGGAACTGCTTCCTGTAACCGAAGGCACGCCGCAGTTCAGGGATTTTCATGTAAAGGATATTGTATGTGATGGTGCAGAGACAGCCATCCTTATCCGCGGGCTGCCTGAAATGAGCATTAAGGATATTGATCTCCAGGATATGGTCATTAAATCAAGGATAGGAGTGGTATGTGAAGAAGCATCGGGCATACAAATTAAAAATCTAAACCTGGTAACAACGGGTTCGGGCCCTCAGATCAATATTCTCAATGGCAACAATATCAGTTTTGAAGGAATGAAATATAAAGACGGCGCCGATCTGCTCATCAGCCTCAATGGCGAGAGAACAGCACATATCAGCCTGAAAAATATGGATACCTCCAAAGCCAAAAAGAAAGCACAATTTGGTAATGGAGTAAAGGAAAGTGTTTTGAATTGATTAGGATAATTTGTCGATAAATGATGACGACTAATAAGTTGATTAAAAAAACGGATGCCTGGTACTCGTACCTGCTACCAATCAGCCTAGGCTGATGAACGCCCCCCGGCTCGAGGGAAAAGATCGGTTATCAGTGTCTTAGATTTTATAAACTTTTTTGAATTCGAAATATAAAATTGACAGCAACAAACAATAAAATGAAAAAGAATTTAATCATAGCATTCCTTCTACTCTCATTACATTCCTTCTCCCAGTCCTGGAGCGAACGCGTCGGCAAAACCGTAATGACAGTTTGGAAAGACTCTCTTTCATCCGATGGTAAACCCGTCAGATGGACCTACGACCAGGGCGTTGTCCTAAAAGGCATAGAAGGCTTATGGAAAAGCACCGGCGACGGAAAGTATTTTGATTACATGCAGAAGAGCATGGACTATTTTGTAAACGACAAAGGCGATATCCGCACTTACAAACTCGAAGATTATAATTTAGATAATGTTCTATGCGGGCGCATCTTGTTAACACTTTACCGCGTTACCGGAAAAGAAAAATATTACAAAGCAGCATCCATACTGCGTGAACAATTAAAGAAACAACCCCGCACAAATGAAGGCGGCTTCTGGCATAAGAAACGTTATCCTTATCAAATGTGGCTCGACGGATTATATATGGGTGAAGCGTTTTATGCTGAATATGCATACGTATTTCATGAGGATGCTGCATTTGATGATATCGCCAACCAGTTTATGTGGATGGAGAAAAATTCGCGCGATAAAAAAACAGGCTTGTTGTATCATGCATGGGATGAAAGTAAAAAAGAAAAATGGGCAGATAAAACAACAGGTACATCTCCTAATTTCTGGGCGCGTGCAATGGGCTGGTATGGACTAGCATTAAATGATGTGCTGGAACAATTTCCGCAGCAACATTCTAAAAGAGATTCGCTAGTAAATATTTTAAAAAGATATGCTGCTGCTATCCAGAAAGTGCAGGATCCTGCAACAGGCTTGTGGTGGGATGTTTTGAACAGGCCTAATGATAAAGGCAATTACCTGGAAGCATCTGCCAGTTGCATGTTTGTTTGCACCATTGCAAAAGGAGTGAGAATGGGTTATTTGCCCGCATCATATTTAACTGTTGCCAAAAAAGGATATGAAGGCATTCTCAAGAATTTTATTGAAACAGATGCAAACGGACAGGTGAACCTGAAAGGCACAGTGAGTGTAAGTGGATTGGGTGGCGAGCCTTACCGCGATGGCAGTTATGAATATTATGTTGGCGAAAAAGTAGTGGTCAACGATCCAAAAGGCGTTGGCGCTTTTCTCCAGGCTGCGAATGAAATGGAATTAGTGCCAACACTAAACGTTGGAAAAGGAAAAACAGTAATGCTGGATGATTTCTATAATGCCGAAAGAAAAAAAGATATCACAGGCCTTGCCATACCCTTTCATTATAAATGGGAAGAGATGGACAATAACGGATCTTCTTTGCTGGGATTTGTTTTCAATAGCTATGGCGCGCAAACAAAAACATTAAGCGAACAACCAACGGCTGTAAAATTGAAGAACTCAGACATATACATTATTGTAGATGCGGATACAAAAGATGAGAGTCCGGCCCCAAACTATATGAACGCAGCAGATGCCAATGAAATATATAACTGGGTGAAAGCAGGTGGGGTGCTTGCCATCTTTCACAACGACAAAGGCAATGCGGAGTTTGAACATTTTAATCTCTTGCCAGAGAAATTTGGCATTCACCTCAATGAAGACAGTTATAACAGGGTAACGGGAAGCAATTATAGTGTGGGCGCTGTTGAGATCCCTGCAGGTAATGAAATATTGCCGAACGAAAAGAAAATTTATCAGAAAGAAATTTGTTCTATCGATACAAAAGCTCCGGCTGTGGCCATGCTCAAGAAAGATAACGTAACAGTATTTGCTGTTGCGAAGGTTGGAAAAGGAACTGTATTTGTTACCGGTGATCCCTGGTTATATAATGAATACACAGACGGAAGAAAACTTCCTCTTGAATACGAAAACTATAAAGCGGCAAGAGACCTGGTGCAATGGCTGATCAAACAAACACAACACAAGAATTAATTATGAAGTTGAATTTCCGTCATATTGTAACGGGCTGTATTGTTGTCTGCGGGCTTTTCTGCTCGTCTAATTTACAGGCGCAGGATGAAGTGGCAGATAATATGCTTTTATACCAGCGAACAGTTGGTGGCTGGCCAAAACATATTGGTAATGTGAATATTGATTACACAAAAAAATTATCTGCCGGAGAGAAAGCAGGGTTAATAGATGATGCATCCATGAATGATGCCACAATAGATAATGACGCTACCAACAAAGAGATCAGGTATTTATTAAAAGCATTTAAACAGACGAGCAATAAAGCCTATCTCGCTGGCGCTGAAAAGGGAATACATTATTTGTTGACAGCCCAATATGCTAATGGAGGATGGCCACAATTTTATCCTGATAAAAGCCTGTACAGGAGCGAGGTTACTTATAACGACAATGCGATGGTGAATACGCTGAATGTATTGCAGGACCTGTCGTTACGGATCAATAATTTTGAAACAGTAGACCCTGCACTCGTTCCCCTTGCAGCCAAAGCAGTGAAGAAAGGGATTGAATGTATTCTAAAGACACAGGTAAAAGTGAATGGTAAATTAACGGTCTGGTGCGCACAATATGATGCTAAAACATTGTTACCTGCCAAAGCAAGAAGTTATGAACTGGTATCATTAAGCGGCAGTGAAAGTGTGGGTATAGTTGAATTCCTGATGCGGCAGGAACATCCCTCAGCAGAAATAAAGAATTCCATCAACAGCGCAGTTGAATGGTTTAAAAAAGTAAAGATCGTTGGATACAAATTTGTGAATGTGCCTGATGCCACACAGCCTAATGGGCGTGACAGGGTAGTACTTCCAGATCCGAATTCTACTATCTGGGCAAGGTTTTATGAGATAGAGACCAATGAACCTTTCTTTTCAGGAAGAGATGGTATCAAGAAAAAAGCAGTGGCTGAGATAGAACATGAACGCAGGACAGGTTATGCCTGGTATGGCAACTGGCCACAAGAACTAATCGATAAAAAATATCCCGAATGGCTGGCAGCAAACAAATAAAACACAGTGCTTTTGTACAAGCAGCAAAATTCTTGCTGTTGATGGGAATGGCTGTATGCTTGTCATTTAATGTACTTGCAAAAAAACCAGGGGTAAGGATAGTTGTAGATGCCAGTGGCAAAGGAGATTTTAAAACGATTGGGGAAGCATTGAAAAGTTTGAACGATGATGTTTCATCTCCGCGTGTCATCTTTATTAAGAAAGGTGTGTACAACGAAAAAATATTCATCGAAAAAAATAATATTGTACTCGAAGGTGAAGAAAGGAACAGCACTATCCTCACACAAGCAATTGCAAGAGATATCTGGCGTTGCACCGATCCAACAGATTGGGGAGTAGCTACTTTGAATTTGAGAGGAAACGATATCACCCTGCAAAATCTCACCATACAAAATACCTATGGGTTCGATAATACTGAAGCAACGGTTCCTTGCGCCAATGATACTTCGGCCACTCATATGAAAAAAGTGAGTAAAGCCGGCCACCAGATGGCATTGCGTTCTTTTGGTACCACAAGAATGAAAGTGATCAATTGCCTTTTCCGCGCATTTGGTGGTGATACGGTGAGTCCATGGAATATTGAAGACGGCATGTTTTATTTTAAAGATTGTGTGATGGAAGGTGGCGTTGATTTTTATTGCCCGCGCGGATGGGCCTATGCTGAGAACTGTGAATTCATTGCACACAATGGCCCTGCAAGCATCTGGCATGATGGTTCTAAATACGAGGATTCAAAAACGGTATTGAAGAATTGTACTTTCAAAGGATATGATGGTTTTTTGTTAGGCCGTTATCATCGCGATGCGCAGTTCTATTTATTGGATTGTTCTTTTGCTGATAATATGGCAGACAGGGCTATTTATCTTGTTCCCACAACGAATAAGATACAATGGGGCCAAAGAATTTATTATTATGATTGCCACCGCAAGGCAGGCGATTACAAATGGTTCGCAGATAATTTGCAAACAGCGAAAGGATCGCCAAAGGCAAGTGATATCAATACAAAATGGGTCTTCGGCGACAGGTGGAACCCCCTGAAATAAAAGAGAAATATGATCTTATCAAAACAGAATTTAGCAAGTATTCGTAATAACCCGGCAGTAGTTGCCCCGGCAGATGCAATTTTTTCACTCCCTGAAAAAGTATTGCAGTTTGGTACCGGTGTATTATTGCGCGGGCTGCCCGATCATTTTATTGACAAGGCCAACCGGCAGGGTTTATTTAATGGAAGGGTAGTGGTGGTAAAGTCAACCAGTACCGGCGGCACAGATGCTTTCAATACGCAGGACGGATTGTTCACGCTTTGCATAAGAGGTATTGATGGAAGCAATAAAGTAGATGAAATGGTGATCAATTCTTCTATCAGTCGCGTATTGTCCGCCAAAGAAGAATGGAGCGAAATATTAAAATGCGCAGCCAATCCCGAAATGCAAATAGTTATTTCCAATACAACGGAAGTGGGTATTCGTTTAGTGGAAGATGATATCAATGCAGCCCCACCTGTTTCTTTTCCGGGAAAACTCCTGGCATTTTTACTGGCGAGGTATAAAGCATTTAACGGAAGTGCAGAAAGTGGAATGGTGATCATTCCAACAGAACTGATCATTGGCAATGGAACAGAATTAAAACGTATTGTACTGGAACTCGCAAAGATGAATGCACTGGATGCTGATTTTGTTAATTGGCTCAATACTGCCAATGATTTCTGCAATTCGTTAGTGGACAGGATCGTTCCGGGTAAACTTCCGGCTGCAGATAGTGAGGAAGCAGAAAAAAAGATCGGCTACAAAGATGAACTGATGATCATGAGCGAATGTTATAGCTTATGGGCCATTGAAACATCTTCCCAAAGAACAAAAGACATTTTATCATTTAGCAAAGCAGATAAAGGAGTGGTGATAGCAGAGGATATTTCACTCTTCCGTGAATTGAAGCTACGTTTATTGAATGGTGCACATACTTTCACTTGCGGGCTGGCATTTTTATCGGGATTCAAGATCGTGAAAGAAGCAATGGATGATGCTTCCTTCCTGGCATTTATCACCAGCCTCATGAATGAAGAAATTGTACCGGCGATCACGGGTAAGAATTTGCCTGCATCACTCGCACATGAATTTGCAGGGAAAGTGATAGACCGTTTCCGCAATCCATATATCCAGCACCAGTGGCTGAGTATTACCGTGCAATATTCTTCTAAAATGAAGATGCGCAATGTGCCCGTGATAGGTCAGTATTATCAGAATAAAGGAACTGTGCCACAACGTATGGCATTGGGTTTTGCTGCTTATATGCTGTTTATGAAAACAGAAAAAAATGCGGAAGGGCAGTTTATTGGACAACTAAACGGGCAAGACTATACAGTACAGGATGATCATGCCGGAGTGATACAGGAGATTTGGGAAAGGGCAGCAGGACCAGAAGATGCAGCCAATAAGATATTAAAAGAATCAAACCTTTGGGGAACCGATCTTTCGCAAATGGAAGGGTTTTCGAAAGCGGTAATAAGCTACTTGCAATCGTTTATAAAAGACGGAGTTGTCGTAACTTTAAGAAAGTTTATAAAAGCTTAAATAGTAGTGTGAGTATGAAGCAAAGTGTTTTACAGGTACACCCGGGAGATAACGTGATCGTTGCACTGCGCGACCTCAAAAAGGGCGAGGAAGTGCAATTGAATGGCAGTGCCTATACATTACAGGATAATATTGGTGCGAAGCATAAATTTTTCAAACACGATATGCAGCAGGGTGATAAGATCATCATGTATGGTGTGTTGGTGGGAAAGGCACAAAATTTTATCCCTGGTGGTGGATTGATGACCACAGAAAATGTAAAGCATGCTGCAGATCCGTTTGAATTCAGGCCATCGCATTATGAATGGCATGCACCGGATGTGTCAAAGTACAAAGGGCGCAAGTTTAATGGTTATCATCGCAATGATGGCCGCGTAGGAACGGCCAACTACTGGTTATTTGTCCCAACGGTTTTTTGTGAGAACAGGAACCTGGATGTTATCCGCGAAGCATTGCACACAAAGTTGGGATATGAAGTGAGCGACAAGTACAAACAGAAAACGCAGATGCTGGTTGAGTTATATAAAAAAGGCGCTGATATTTCTTCTGCGAATGTGGACATCAAAGAATCAAATGTTAATACCAATCGCATATTTAAAAATGTGGATGGGATTAAATTTTTAAATCACCAGGGTGGTTGTGGCGGAACAAGACAGGATGCAGCGATACTAAGTAAATTATTAGCTGCTTATGCAGATCATCCAAATGTAAGTGGGGTAACTATTCTCAGCCTGGGTTGCCAGAATCTTCAGACAAAGAATCTATTGGATGATATCAAACAACACAATCCTCATTTTGATAAACCTCTGCATGTTTTTGAACAGCAGCAATCACAAAGTGAAGAGCAGTTGATCACAGAAGCCATCAGGCAAACATTTTTGGGATTGATAGAAATAAATAAACTGGAAAGAAAACCTGCCACACTCGATAAATTATGTATTGGTGTGAAATGTGGCGGTAGCGACGGATTTAGCGGGATATCTGCTAATCCTGCTGTGGGCTATTGTTCTGATCTCGTTGTAGCATTGGGCGGAAAAATATTGCTGGCCGAATTTCCAGAACTCTGTGGAACAGAACAGGGATTGATCGATCGCACAACTGATGAAGCAGCAGCAAAAAAATTCATTCACCTCATGCGCAGTTATAATGAAGCTGCACATAAGGTAGGATCAGGTTTTGAAATGAACCCTTCGCCGGGAAATATAAAAGACGGGTTGATTACCGATGCCATCAAAAGCAGCGGTGCAGCAAAAAAAGGAGGTACATCGCCTGTAGTAGATGTATTGGATTATACGGAACCTGCAACAAAACCGGGGTTAAATTTAGTTTGTACACCGGGCAATGATGTAGAAGCAACAACAGGTAAAGCGGCAAGTGGAGCGACATTAATTTTATTTACAACCGGATTGGGAACGCCAACAGGTAACCCGGTTTGCCCGACAATAAAAGTTTCAACGAATTCAAGACTGGCAAAAAAGATGGGCGATATCATTGATATTGATACAGGCCCGATCATTGAAGGCGATAAAACAATTGAGCAGATGGGCGAAGAGATACTGGAATATTGTATCAAAGCAGCGGGTGGTGAAGTGATCCCGAAAGCGGTACTGCTAAACCAGGATGATTTTATTCCGTGGAAACGTGGCGTAAGTTTATAATTATGAATGATAAATTATGAATGGAAGAAGCGAATGTGGGTGAAAGCACATCTTACATCCGACATCGTACATCTTACATAGCCTAACGATTTAAAGCAGACATATGAAAAAATTCCTGGACGAAAATTTCTTGCTTGCCGGCAAAACGGCGCAGATGCTGTATCATGAGTATGCGAAAGACATGCCCATCATAGATTACCATTGCCATTTGCCCCAGCAGCAGATTGCCGAGGATAAAAATTTCGATAACCTTACGCAGATATGGCTCTATGGCGACCATTACAAATGGCGTGCGATGCGTGCCAATGGCATTGATGAAAAATATTGCACAGGCAAAGCCAATGACTTTGAGAAATTCAAACAGTGGGCTGGCACCGTTCCATATACATTGCGTAACCCGTTATACCACTGGACGCATCTGGAATTGCAGCGCTATTTTGATGTGCACGACCTGTTGAATCCAGATACTGCAAAGGCTATTTATGATGACTGCTCTGCAAAGTTGCAAACCAAAGAGTTTTCAGTGAAGAGCCTGCTGCGGAAGATGAATGTAAAAACGATCTGTACTACTGATGATCCAATAGACGACCTGGCATTTCATGCAAAATTAAAAGCAGATGAATTTGAGATACCTGTTCTTCCTGCTTTCCGCCCCGATAATGCAATGAATGTAAGTGATACAGAAAAGTTCAATGCGTATGTGAAAAAGCTGGAAGGGATTACCAATATTTCCATTTCTTCTTTTGATGATTTCTTGTTTGCATTACAAGGGCGGCATGATTTCTTTGCTTCGATGGGCTGTAGTGTCAGCGATCATGGGCTGGAAGAATTGTATGCTGATGAATTTACCGGTTCAGAGATCGATGCCATTTTTAATAAGATACATTCCGGCAAACATTTGAATGAAACTGAGCAGCGGAAATTCAAATCGGCAATGCTGCTTCATTTTGCTGAATGGGATTGGGAAAAAGGATGGGTGCAACAATTTCACCTTGGCGCTTTGCGTAATAATAATTCGCGCATGCTCCAGCAGTTGGGGCCTGATACCGGCTGGGATTCTATTGGTGATTTTTCACAGGGAAGGGCATTGGCAAAATTCCTGAACAGGCTGGATAGTGAAAATAAACTGAGTAAGACCATCATCTATAATCTCAACCCAGCAGACAATGAACTGATGGCAACCATGACCGGTAATTTTAATGACGGTTCTGTAGCAGGCAAGATACAATTTGGCGCAGCCTGGTGGTTCCTTGACCAGAAGGATGGAATGGTGAAACAGGTGAATGCATTATCCAATATGGGTTTGCTGAGCAGGTTTGTAGGTATGCTCACTGATTCAAGAAGTTTCCTTTCTTATCCAAGGCATGAATATTTCCGCAGGATATTGTGTAATTTATTTGGTTCGGAAGTAGAGAGTGGTGAATTGCCAAATGATATTAAATGGATCGGTAAAGTGATCCAGGATATCTGCTACTACAATGCAAAGAATTATTTTAACTGGCAGGCAGTGAATGAAGAAGTGACGGCGGATAAGGCGTAGTGTTTCACGCAGCCAGTTTCACGCCCGTCCGAATGGCTTAGCCGGGCGGGCAAAGACGCCAAGGAGCCAAGAAATCTTGAAAATTCTTTGCGTCTTATTTTTTCCTTGGCTCCCGAAGTTTCGGGATTGCGTGAAACAAATTAGATCTTCACTTTGATCACCAATTTCTTTATCAACCCATCACCGATCATCGGTGCATGCACATCTTCAGGGTAAAAGATCACAAACTGTGCATCTGTCAATCCAAAAAACATATCGGGTGCATCGCCGTAGAATAAAACATCTTTTTCAGGATTGTATTCTCCTTTTGGTTGCACACAGCTCCCGCGCGGCTTCCAGCCAATAGTTTCTTTCCCCCTGATACAAACCTGTATATCAATATGAAGATTGTGACATTCAAATTTGGCAGTGCTTTCCGCAGCAGGAACTCCATTCTTATCTGAGACGATGCCACGAAGGTTATCACCATCAATATCAAATTTTCCAACTTCTAAACCAGCTAAATCGACACTGCTGATATAAGCAAATGCTTTTGCAAAATGCGGATGAAGGGAAATGTATTTGGATGCATTGGATAAGCTATCTATGATCATGTGATGCTTTTTAATGGTAAATATTTTTTTCACCGCAGAGACTGGGAGACAGGGAGTAACGCAGAGGTAATTGTATATAACCTGATTAAACGAGTGACAAATAACTCAGCGAACCTCTCCGTCTCCCCGCCTCTGCGGTAATTCTTTCTGGCTTAAACTTATCTCTGCACCCGCCCACTACCATCACCCTTCACCAGTTCTTTTACTTCTGATAATGTAGCATGGTTCAAATCTCCCGGGATAGTATGTTTCAATGCAGAAGCGGCAACACCAAACTCAGCAGCATCAGGCATTTTCATTCCTGTAACAAGTCCATATATAAATCCGCTGGCAAAAGAATCACCACTGCCTACACGGTCAACGATGCGTACTTCGTATTGTTTGGTATGATAAAATTCAGTGCCATCATATACCAGTGCACTCCACCCATTATCCGACGCGCTATGGCTTTCACGCAAGGTGGATGCGATGTATTTAAAACCGAACTTATCCTTCATTTGTTTGAAAACATCTTTATAACCATCCAGGTTCAGTTCGCCTTTTGTTACATCTGTTCCTGCGCTTTTGAAACCTAATGTAGTATCCGCATCTTCTTCATTTCCGATACATACATCCACATACTGGCAAAGCCGTGTCATTACTTCACGCGCTTTTTCCTTGCTCCATAATTTCTTGCGGTAATTTAAGTCAATGCTGGTGGTAATACCTTTTGCTTTGGCGGCTTTTAATGCGGCTTCAGTTAATGCAGCTGCTTTATCGCTCAATGCCGGCGTAATGCCGGTTGTATGAAACCAGTCGGCACCTTCAAATATTTTATCAAAGTCAAAATCTTTTCCTTCTACTTCTGCAATCGATGCTCCCGCACGGTCGTACACCACTTGAGATGCCCTCATAGAAGCGCCTGTCTCCAGGAAATAAATCCCTATCCTGCCACCACCTCTCGCAACAAATTGAGTGTCCACCCCGTAACGGCGCAAATGGTTGATCGCAGCCTGGCCGAGTGGATTATCAGGTACTTTAGAAACAAAAGTTCCCTTCAATCCATAATTACAGAGCGCTGCAGCCACATTGGCTTCACCGCCTCCGTAGGTAACATCGAAACTATCGCTTTGAACAAATCTTTTGAAATCAGGAGTTGATAAACGCATCATAATTTCTCCCAGGGTGACTACTTTTTTTGACATGGCCGTTAGTTGAGTGGTTTGATATTTAAGCCTGTAAAAATAAGTAATCAGCCAGTAAATGGGGAGAAAAATGCGGGAACGATTGCATAGAAAATGAGTCCTTGCCGGCAGCGAAACCTATTGTTTTGAGTTGTATCTTACGGGCTGCATCCAAACGATGAATTGCGTCATTTATCACTCAACTGCTATATGAATAAGAAATCAGAAATCCTGAAACTGATCCCTGAACAGGGCATTCTCCCATTGTATTTTCATAAAGACCTTGAAGTAAGTATTAACGTGTTAAAGGCACTTTTTGCGGCCGGTATCAAGACTGTGGAATATACTAACCGTGGTGAAGCCGCATTGAAAAATTTCACTGAAATGCGCAAAGTGTGCGATACGGAACTCAAGGGCATGTACCTGGGTGTAGGCACCATTAAAAATGCAGCATCTGCACAGGCATTTATAGATGCCGGCGCTGATTATATCATCTCTCCAGGTCTTGCCGAAGATGTGGTAAAAACTGCCGACAAAAATGATATGCTTTGGGTGCCGGGTTGTATGACACCTTCTGAAATTATCCGCGCAGAACAATTGGGTGCTGTCATGATAAAATTATTTCCGGGTAATATTTTAGGCCCCGGCTTTTTAAGTGCCATTAAAGAATTATTCCCAGGGCTTTTATTTATGCCAACAGGCGGAGTAGAACTGGATAAAGAAAATATAGGTTCCTGGTTCAAAGCAGGAGTTTGTGCTGTAGGAATGGGAAGCAAACTCATTACTAAAAAAGTGCTCGAAGAAAAAAATTACACACAAATAACAGAACAGACAAAACAGGCATTAGAGATCATTCAATCAGTTAAAAATTAACCATGTCCGAATCCAAGATGACCAAATACAGGTGGGGCATAGTTGCCTTGCTGTTTTTTGCTACCACGATCAATTATATGGACAGGCAGGTGATCGGTTACCTGAAGCCATTATTTTCGAAGCCATCTTCAGAAGGAGGATTAGGTTGGACAGATACAGATTATTCAATAGTGACCTCATGGTTCATCGGTTTCTATGCTGTGTTCACTGTGTTTGCTGGATGGTTCATTGACCGCATTGGTACCAAGATAGGCCTCGCTGTGTCTTTGATCATCTGGTCATTCTTTGGAATGCTCAATGCATTTTGTAATGCTTCTGTTTTTCAGCATGCTGCGGTGAGAAGTTTATTTGGAATTGGCGAAGCCGGAAATTTTCCAGCGTCGATTAAAACAGTTGCGGAATGGTTCCCTAAAAAAGAACGCGCATTGGCAACAGGTATATTTAACAGCGGATCAAATATTGGTGCGATGATCGCATCGCTCACTGTTCCCGTCATTGCATATACTGTATGGTTTAATGGAGCGATCAAAGGTTGGCAGATGGCATATCTTCTTACAGGAGCAGTAGGATTGCTCTGGCTGATATTCTGGTTTATTTTCTACCAGACACCTGCCAAACACAAAAAAATATCGCAGTCCGAATACGAGCATATTCATAGTGATGATATTGGCCAACCCACACCAACAGCAGAAGAAGACAAAGCAAAGATATCCTGGTTCAAATTACTTGGGTTTTCTCAAACATGGTCTTTTGCAGTAGGAAAATTTATGACCGATGGGATCTGGTGGTTCCTTCTTTTTTGGTTGCCTGATTATATGAAAAAACAATTTCACATGGAAGGCCACGACATCATAGCCCCTTTATTCACGGTGTATGGTGTAGCCATCATTGGAAGTGTTTGGGGAGGGGGTTTACCCATGTTTTTGATCAACCGGGGGATGGCTGTTAAAAAAGCAAGGATGACTGCAATGCTGATGATAGCGATATTACCATTAACTCTTTTATCTACACAATACTTTGCCAATATTCAGCAATTCGGCAGCAACGCTTACATACTTGCTTTATCGGTTATTTGTATTGGCGCTGCGGCGCACCAGGCATGGTCGGCCAACCTGTTCACCACCGTATCTGATATGTTCCCCAAAAAAGCGATCGCCTCTGTTGTTGGCATTGGTAGCCTCGCAGGTGGTGTGGGCGCTATTGTGGTACAGCAATTGGCAGGAAGGTTATCACAGCATTACCAGGCAGCAGGGCATGTGGAAACAGCCTATTCATTCATGTTTGCTATCTGTGCCTTTGCTTATATCATCGCGTGGTTTATCATGAGATCACTGCTGAAGGACAAACAGCCCATCACCATTTGATTGAAGCACTAATCTTCGGGAACGTTTTCGTAATTATCCACGCACTTTCCTTGTGTGATGAATAGATTTGCTTCTGAAAGCCATACCCATTCTTACTCAATAAAACGTTTAACGATGAAAGCCGGATACTTCAAGCCCTTACAGCTATTAGTTATTTTTTGTTTTGGCGTGATAGGACTATCTGCCCAGGACAAAAATGAGCAGTATTATGTTTCCAATGCGCCATTTAAAATGCCAACAGTAGTTGTTCCAACTTTTACTGCGAAAACATTTTCTATTAAAGATTTTGGTGCGGTGAGTGATGGGCAAACATTGAACACTGTTGCATTTGCAAAAGCAATAGATGCCTGTTCAAAAGCCGGTGGCGGTAGAGTAGTGTTTCCTGCGGGATTATGGCTTACAGGCCCCATACAATTACAAAGCAATATTGATCTGCATATTGAACGTGGTGCGCTGGTACAGTTTACTGCAGACCATACACAATACCCATTTATAAAAGCAGGTGGCGGTAGTGGTACATTAACACCCGCTTCTCCTGTTTACGGATACGACCTGAAAAATATTGCTATCACAGGTGAAGGCGTATTGGATGGTGCAGGTGAAACCTGGAGGCCTGTAAAAAAAATGAAAACCACAGATGCGCAATGGAGAAAATTATTAACGAGCGGCGTTGTCAGTAAAGATGGAACCATCTGGTGGCCTACAAAAGAAGCGATGGACGGAGAGGATTACCTGAAAAACTTAAAAAATAAAACTGCCAAACCAACACCCGAAGATTATTTGCCTGCAAGAGATTTCTTACGGCCGTATATGGTGTATCTCGTGAACTGTGAGAATGTATTACTGGAAGGAGTGACCATTCGCAATTCACCCAAATTTGTTTTCTATCCCAATCATTGCAATAATCTAACCATGCGCCATGTGACCATCTTCAACGAATGGTGGGCGCAGAATGGAGATGGGATCGATATCAGCGCCTGCAAAAATGTTATGATCTACAAATGCACGGTGAGTGCAGGTGATGATGGTATCTGTATGAAATCAAGCGCAAGCAAAAATGACCAACCCGGCACTTTTGCACTTGAAAATATTGTCATAGCTGGATGTACTGTCTATCACGCACACGGTGGTTTTGTAATAGGAAGCAATACAGATGGTGGTATGCACAATATTTTTGTAAACGATTGTAATTATATCGGAACAGATATTGGTATACGCGTAAAAAGCAATGCAGGAAGAGGCGGATTGGTAAAAGATATTTTTATCAAAGACATCTTCATGACAGATATTGTAACCGATGCCATTTCATTTGATACTTATTATGAAGATGTGCCTGCGGGAAAGACAATTGATTCTGTGAGAACAACAATCCGCGATAAAACACCCAGTTCCGAGATTTTCATATCAGCAAAGTGTATTGTAAAGGAGCTGCCAGGGCCATTTCTATTACCGGATTGCCGGAAATGCCTGTGCACTATATCTTTTTTGAAAATATGGCCATTTCCGCCGATAAAGGATTTGTCTCAACAGATGCATCCGATATCGACCTCAAAAAAGTAAAACTCATTATTGCTAAACTTCCGCTGATGACGCAAACAAGGTCGAAGAATATTACTGTAACTGAGTGATACTTCAACTACAATTTTAAAGTTGCCACAGAAACACAGAGGTTATTTCAATTCCTCTGCTTCTTCCTCTGTGTTTCTGTGTCTCGGTGGCTATTATTCTTTATTTATTACTATTATCCAATTTCTCATAGAACTGATTTTAACCAAAATACTCTTTGCGCCTTGGCTCCTTAGCCTCTTTGCGTGAAACAAAAAATTATTATTTATACTTAAATGCTCTTCTTAATTTAGGAGCATGAAAGTACATCCCCTCTTAGAAACATGGCGCTGGTATGGCCCCAATGATACCGTTACCCTCCAGGATATCAAACAGGCAGGTGCCGCCGGTATTGTTTCTGCCATGCACCATATCCCGCACGGAGAGGTATGGCCAGTAGCTGACATACAAAAACGCAAACAGGAAATAGAAGCTGCCGGGTTGGTATGGAGTGTGGTGGAAAGTATTCCCGTTCATGAAGATATCAAGACAAGAAGCGGCGCGTATCAAAAAAAGCTCGACAATTATCGCCAGAGCCTGGTGAATGTAGCTAAAGCCAGAGGGATTAAAACTGTATGTTACAATTTTATGCCCGTGCTCGACTGGACACGCACGCAACTGGATTATACTTTTTTTGATGGATCGAAAGCATTGCGGTTGGAGTGGACTGATCTTGCAGTATTTGATGTACATATTCTCAAAAGAAAAGGCGCTGAAGCAGATTATGATGCAGCCACATTGGTAAAAGCAGAAAAGAAATTCACTACAGCAGAGAAAAAATGGATCGATATATTAACTGAAAATGTATTGATGGGTGTTCCTGGTGAAGCAAGCATATCCATTCCGCAATTACTGGCAAGTATTGAGACCTATAAAAATATTGGCGCTGATGGATTGCGTGATAACCTGGCATTCTTTCTCGAATCTATTATGGATACCTGCGAAGAGAACGGTATCAATATGACCATCCATCCCGATGATCCGCCATTTGATATACTTGGGCTTCCAAGGATCATGAGTAGCAAAAAAGATATGTTATACATGCTTGACCGTGTGAACAGGCCAGCTAATGGTATCTGTTATTGTACCGGTTCATTAGGTGCGGGTAAGCATAATGACTTGGTTGATATTTTAAAAGCAGTAGGAGAGCGCGTGAATTTTGTCCATCTCCGGAATGTGACCAAAGAACCTGACAATAGTTTTTATGAAGCAGATCATCTCACGGGCGATACGGATATGTATGCTGTGATGAAAGAACTGCTTGCAATCCAGCAAAAAAGAAAAGAACCCATCCCTTTCCGCCCTGATCATGGGCACCAGATGCTGGATGATCTGAATAAAGAAACATTCCCGGGTTATTCTGCTATTGGAAGATTAAGAGGACTGGCGGAGTTGAGAGGATTGGCGTTGGGGATTCAGAGATCGGGTATGAATGATATGTGATGGGGGATTGGAGATTTGGAATAGGGGACGGGGGATACGGGATGAAGACATGCTTTTTTCGTCATATCGAACGAAGTGAGATGTCTCTGAAAAAATTCCAGCGTGAATTACAGGCGATAGCTAAATTTAATTTTAAAAGACAAAATGAAAAATTTGAAAGTATTTCAAACCATCAATGACAAAAGCAGGGTTTCGAGTATTGATATCTTTAGGGCGGTTGCTATTATTTCAGTTGTATTATTTCATTTTGATGAGCGTTTGCCATTTGGTTTTTTAGGTGTGGACCTGTTTTTTGTTATTTCAGGGCTTCTTATAGGGGGATTATTAACTAAAGAGTTTAAGAATAAAGGGAAAATATCCTTTTTTAGATTCTTTTTATCAAGAGGATTTAAAATATGGCCATCTTATTATTTTTTTATTCTTTTTGGCAGTTTAGTTGCCTTTTGTTTTTATAGGACAAGTAACCCAGGTCAGATAATTCCTTTTTGGGATATTAAGAGATACCTATTTTTCTATCAGAATTATACCGGCGTACCGTTTCATTGGAGTTTTGACCATGTTTGGTCCTTATGTGTTGAAGAACACTTTTATGTGCTGTTGCCAATAATGTTTTTAATAGTTCAAAATTTTTTTCCTGAAAAGGTTAGACTGAAGGCCCTCTTCATCTTTGTGATCTTGACCATCATCTCAGGGATGTTATTTAAATATTTGTCTTTTATTTTTACCCATAGTAAAGACACCTATTCCGGCACACATAATAGAATTGATTCATTAGCATGGGGTGTCCTGTTAAACTTTATCCTAATGTATTACAGAGAAAAAATGAAAAATAAAAAATTCGCTTTTTTTGCTTTTTTTTCAGGCTTGGTAATATTGATTGTTTCAATCTACATTGACAGCAATCCTAAAAATTTCTTATTTGACAAAATATATTTTCATTCAGTAACACCAATTTCCTTTTTTTTGATGTTAGCTGGTTTGTATTTTGTGGATTTTAGCAGAATGAAATTTCTTCGGGTTATTGCGTATTATAGCTATAACTGGTATTTGTGGCATCCGGTGTTCGTTATTTTTATAACTCAAAAGCTAGGAAACACAACATTTGGCCTCCTGGCATATTTGATGATCACATTTGTAGTAGCAGTAGCGGCTACGATGCTAATTGAAGAAATGGCCTTAAAAAAGAGAAAAACTGTTTTGAATAAAATATTTAAGCAAGTACAAATGAAAAAGGACAAATAAAATAAGCATTCGGCACATCACGGATAAACTTATTTTAAAACTTCACCACTTCCCAATACGCTTTTTTAGGTTTATTATTTACATCAAATAACAAAGGATAATTTTTCCTTCCCGGTACCGGGTAACCATCCAGCCAGGTACGTTTGTCGGATATATTCCAAAACGTAATACCTGTAATTGTTTTTTTGTTGTGCCTGAAAATATCAAATACCATTTTGTATTGTTCTGTCTGCCGGCGTTCGGCATCTTCTGTATATGTGTCTATTTCTCCAGGACGTTTTTGCCTGCGTTCTTTTTCCCAGGGATAAACAGACATATCCAATTCAGTTATCTGTACTTTCAAACCCAATGCTGCAAAGCGTTTGATGGCATCAGTGAGTTCTTTTGCAGAGGGTTCATAGATTGACCAATGCCCTTGTAATCCTACTCCATTTATCGGCACTTTGGCATCCACTAATTTCTTCAGCAACTGGTAAACACGTTCCCTTTTTTCGGGACGTTCTGTATTATAATCATTATAAAAAAGAACAGCATTAGGGTCGGCCTCATGTGCATATTCAAATGCTTTAATGATAAAATCCTCTCCGCATATTTTATACCAGGTCGAGTTGCGCAGGAACTTTGTACTGTCATCATCGATTGCTTCATTCACTACATCCCAGGCGTAAATCTTGCCTTTGTAACGGTTTACAACATTGGTAATATGATCTTTTAAGCGTTGCAATAAAACTATCTTGGTAACAGTATCTCCTTTTGCATCTTTAAATAACCAGTTGGGTGTTTGTTCGTGCCAGCATAGATTATGCCCGCGCACTTTCATTCCATGTGCCACAGCAAAATCAACAATAGCATCTGCATCTTTCCAGTTATATACATTTTCAAGTGGGTGGATAGGCCCCATCTTCATCGCATTCTCAGGCGTGAGGCTATTGAATTGCTGAATGATCAGTTGTGTATCTGCAGTTTGTAATGAACGTGGCGATACAGCCACACCCATATTAAAATACTTTTTATAATAATCTTTCAACCCCTTGCCGGTTGAATCGGGTTGGGCTATGCACGAAGAATGAAGGAGCAGGGTAGCGATAAAAGCTGTTGCCACCCTGCTCATCTTAAAAATAATATTCATAATGTTATGTTTATTTCAATTCCAATACCACTACAGAGAATGGTGGTAATGTTACCTGCAATTGATCACCTGAAAATTTTGCACCAGTAAATGGTTGCGGTTTTACTTTAGTAGGCTCTTCAAATGTATTGTGGTCTGTTATTTTAGAAGAACTCAGTATCCGCCCGGTAATACCCTTTGCAGCAACACCTTGCAGCGTTAATGAAATATCCTGTGATTTAGCTGCATCAATATTCACCAATGAAATATGGATCGTGCCATTTTTATCTTTAGATGCTGAAGCTGATACTGCGGTCAGTTTGGTTGTATCCATCACATAGTTATTGCTTTTAACGGTGAGTGGTAACATCGTTGCATCCTGGTGCACATTGTACATTTCCATTACATGGTATGTAGGAGTGAGTATCATTTTTTCTTTGTTGGTTAGTATCACCGCCTGTAAAACATTCACTGTCTGCGCCAGGTTGGCCATCCTCACCCTCTCACAATGGTTATTGAAAATATTGAGCGTAACCCCTGCTATCATTGCATCTCGCATGGTGTTTTGCTGGTATAAAGTTCCTTTGCCGGGCTCTGAATCATACCATCCACCCCATTCATCCACCACTAATGCGATCCTTTTCTGCGGATCATATTTATCCATAATGGCAATATGTTTTTCCACCAGTTCATTCATTGCCAATGCGCGTTTCATGATCGTGAAATATTCCTTTTCAGAAAAATTATCGGCAGAGCCTTTTTTATTCCAGTCGATCACTGAATAATAATGCAACGCGATACCATCAAACAGATCTCGTGGTATATCACGCATCAGCACTTCCGTCCAGTGATAATCACCGGAATTTGCGCCAGATGCCACACGGAAAAGCCTTGGCCCGCCATTTACATCTTTCATGAAAGATGCATATTGTTTGTAGATATTGGCATAATATTCAGGTTGCATATTCCCACCACAACCCCATGCTTCATTTCCTATTCCCCAAAATTTTACTTTCCATGGTTCTTTGCGGCCATTCTCTGCCCTTAGCTGTGACAGAGAAGAAATTCCCTCTTTTTGATTAACATAACTCGCCCAATCTGCCAGTTCCTGCACAGTGCCACTTCCTACATTGCCTGCCAGGTAAGGCTCTGCGCCAATCAGTTCACACATATTTAAAAAGTCATGTGTGCCAAATGAATTGTTTTCAGGAACACCGCCCCACCAGATATTTGTTGTACCCGGTCGTTTGTCTTTGGGGCCAATACCATCTTTCCAATGGTATGAATCTGCAAAGCAGCCACCTGGCCAGCGCAGTTGGGGAACTTTTAATTTTTTAAGTGCATCAATGATGTCTAAACGCACACCGTCTTTATTAGGTATGGTGGTATTTTTTTCTCCCACATAAAAACCGTCATAAATACAACGGCCTAAATGTTCAGCAAAATGACCATAAATATTACGGCTGATAATGTCTTTTCCGTGATCGGCATTGATGGTGATCGTGTTTTGCGCAGTTAATTGCAAACACAAAAACAGGGTACTAAGAAATACAAGTGTTTTTCTCATAAGAGGTATTTAAGCATGGTTAGTTGCCGGCAAAAAATAACCAGTATTCTTATCGCAATAAAGCTAAGGTTTTTTATAAGCTATCGTTTCAGGCGGACCCAAATAACTTTGTTTTACTCCACCCATATCCAATACGATCTTTTGCAGCACCACACCCGGATCTGCCATCCAGAATTTGAGTACATGCGCACCCGGTTTTTTTACCTGGTGTTCTGATACCATGATCCGGATATTATCGCCCACCGATTGTTCCCAGGTACGGTTGGTCTTTTCTATATCAAGATGAATGATCTGTGGCGTTTCATTGTCAATGGATATTCCGTAACTCAAACCCTCTTTTGTTTTAAAATCAAGTGTCGGAGAGAAATAAGCATCCACTTTTATTTTACCTGTGTCGGTGATAAATACATCATACTCCAACCGCGGACTGTTGCCACCCGGAACAACAGGTGTGGCAGTTACAGGTAGCACTGTCATGGCAGATAATGTTCTTCCAAGCCCGGGAATGCGTTCCCAACTGATGGGTGATGCTGCAACTGCACGTGAGTAATGTTCTGCTTCAATTGAAATATATCCATTGCTTTCTGCAAATCCTTTTTCCTGCCCGGTTGCACGGGTTATCACAGCAGTTACTACTAATGATTTTCCATCGGGCCCGGCAATTGTTATGGGCACACGTTGCGTGCCTGCAGGAGCTTTCTGCCAATCAACACTAATCCATAATTTTTGTTCTTTTTGCAATTTGGTGGGAGTCGTGATATGTACCCACGCTGCACCACTTGTTGCTTTGTAATCAAAAGATGCCTGCCCCCGATTGAATACTTCTATATAATGTTTGGGTTGCGATACAGTAAAACCAGGTAGCACCGCTTCAGTGGTTTCTTTTGGCCACCAGGCAGTAGATCCTTCTATCGCTACACCCATATCTGCCGCATCAGGCACAACTATATTTTTTAATGCAGGCATGGCATTCCTTCTCGGTTCCTGCCAGATAACATAACCAATATGCGTTTGATCCATCATGTGGCTCCACTTGCCACCAGATAGCGTTGTGTTATAATATTTTGAAATGAGAGAATCCTTGATGAATAAGGCTTTCACGCTGTCTGCAAAATCATTGGTGGCCGCTCTTCCTTGTGCTGCATACCAACTATTTTTTGCTGCGTTCAAATATAATTGATTCAAATTCGCACATGCCTGAACAGGATGAAGCACCAGTTGGTAGTAAGCATCCTTGTATTCAGCAGGCATTAGTTTGTTCAATGCCTCAGCTTGCTGTAACAATTTATTATAATCGTTCACTACTGTTTCAGCTTCATTATAATTAACAAGGCTGTAAGTAGCAGGCGTTAATAATTCAGGTTTGCGACGAGCATTATAGCTGGTGTATTTTGAAACGATATCTGCGATGGCTGTTGCATGGCTATCTCCAAATTGTTCAGCCGCCCAATGTTTTGTATACTGGCCTAAATTATTTGCATTCCACTTTTTTGTATCCCATGCATAGTCAAGAAAAAAGTCAATAGGATATTCCATCGGTTTCAAATCGCCCACATTCACCACCCAGATACGGTCAACCCCATATTCATAAGCAAGATGCATCTGTTCCCATACGCGGGGAATAGAATTTGTGTTCAGCCATTTATAATTTCTTGGTCCGCCCACATAATCAAAATGATAATAAATACCATAACCACCTGGCCTGTTCTTTTCAGATGATTTGGGAAGTTTGCGGATATCACCCCAGTTATCATCGCATAGTAATAAAGTCACATCATCGGGTACGCGCATTCCCTTGTCGTAATAGTCCTGCACTTCTTTATACAATGCCCATACCTGCGGAGTGGCAGAAGCCGGTTTGCATGTAACATCAGCGATGATCTTGCGCTGGTCGGCAACGATCCTCTCAAGTAATTCCACATTGCTTCCCTGAGTCATTGGTTTATCTCCATCGCCCCGCATGCCAACGGTAACAATACTTTCATGATTGCCCATGTTCTCGATTCCTTTTCTCCAGAAATTCCGTAAGATGGTATCATTGGTGGCATAATTCCATTCTCCTTTGCCATATCTTTTCCATTCCTGCTGTGCACGCAGCATGGGCTCATGATGTGAAGTGCTCATCACAATTCCATATTGATTTGCCAACACAGGATTCAACTTGTCATCATCATTAAACGCATTGCCCCACATCGCAGGCCAGAGAAAATTGCCCTTCATACGCAATATCAGTTCAAACATTTTTTCATATACATTATGATTCACGCCACCGAACTTTTCTTTTGTCCAACCCGAAAATGCAGGCGCTTCATCATTAATAAAAATGCCCCTGTATTTTACTGAGGGAGGACCGTATAAATGAGCGCCTTTTTTTAAAAACACTTCCGGTTTTTTCTTTACCGGAACATCGGCCCACCAATACCAGGGCGATACACCCATTTGCTGCGATAATTCAAACACACCATAAGCGGCGCCTCTTTTATCGCTACCTACAATAACAAAAGCATTGTCCACTCCTTTACAGGGATGATCCACCATTTGCAGTTTAAAAGTTTCCCATTTTCCTTTTAATTGACTCACATCAATTTTTTTCTGCTCAACGAGGCTGCGTATGAGAGGTGACCCATCTAATGTTCCAATGATGATGAGATTTTTTGCAGAGGAAGGAAGTGCATGCAATGTATCGGGCTTGCTGCCAGTTACCTGTAATACATCAGCCTGCAAAAACGCCGCAGCTTTCTTTACCAGCCAGTCGTCATTATCGTCAACATAAAGAGAAGTGGCGTGTGCGTTTGCAACAACAGGAAAACCACCCGGCTCCATTTTAGTTGATATAATTTCCTGTGCCTGGATGGCGAGTACCGGGAAAAGGGTAACTGCCAATACGATCAGCTTTTTCATTTGTCTGTAAAATTAGAATGTGTAATAATCTTCAACTAACAGCAGGTGGTTACAATTTTTCAGTTCAATTTAAAACCCAACAGAGTTGCCCCCGTCTACAGGAAGAACAACTCCTGTAATATATTTTGCTGCAGAAGAAGCAAGGAATAGTGCAGCATCACCAATATCTGATGGTTCTCCCATTTTTCCCATCGGTGTTCTTGCAAACACTTTATTTTTCCTTTCTGCATCACTGTTCAATGCCTTTGCCGACATATCTGTAGCGATAAATCCTGGTGCAATACAATTCACGCGGATCCCTTTGGGGGAAAGCTCTACAGCCATTGCTCTTGTCATGCCTTCGATGGCAGATTTGGATGCAGTGTATGCGATCACTTTTGGAATTCCATATTGCGAAGCCATGGAACTAATATTGATGATGCAACCTTCGCCATGCAACAACATATGTTTTACCACTTCTCTTGAAAGCGAGAATGCCGCATTCACATTGGTGTTGATGATCCGCTGGAATTCTTCATCTGTTACTTCTTCAAAATTCTTTTTTTGGTTGATGCCTGCATTGTTCACCAGGATAGATATCTGTCCGTGTTGGCTTATAATCTTTTCTACCAGTGCAGGAATGGAAGTAAGATCAGTCAGGTCTGATGAAATGGCAATGCAATTTTCGCCAAACTGTTCTTTGGCCGCGGCTAATTTATTTTCATCCCTTCCAATAATGATAGTGCGAATATCATTCTCAATAAATTTCTTTGTAATAGCGAGGCCGATGCCCGAACCACCACCCGTTACTATTGCTAATTTTTTATTGCTCATTTTTATTATTTATTTCTATGACAAAATATACAAATTGGGCTTAATAACCATCATGGTGCTTTCAGGGCACGGTACTGTTCATAAAACTGCAGCGTATACTTTGGCTTTTCATAAGCAGCCGGGATGGGCATCTTCGAAAATGTCTGAAAATACAGCAGGCAGGCATCTCTCCACCACACCGCTTCTTTTTCCTGCGTAGCCAATAATCCCTGCACTTTTTGAAACCTGTCTTTGTCAATAAATTTTTCCAGGCTGTTCCAGGTTTTTTGCATGTCTCTTACACTGTCAACGCCCTCATTATATTTATAACACATTTCATCCCATAATGTCCGGCCCGATTTCATTACATGTTTCCAGCTTACATGATGAAACCATAATAAATATTTTTCGGGGCAAGTGGCAGGGTCTTCAAATTGTTTGCGCACTTCGGGAGTATACTGTGCAAGCCCATTGCTTCCTGTAGGTTTTCTGTCGAAGCCTATACCAATAGAATCTGCTTTATGAAAATAGACAGGGTTCCAATCGGCCCTTGATGCTTTATCATACCAGGGTGCAGGCCCGTAATGATTGCCATAACCCATGATATGATGCAATCCCAATGGTGTCATATAGTTCACTATGGCTTCGCGCGAGCCCATCATTATTTTTTTTGTTGCTGATATGAATTGCGGATCGTTGGTAAATGTTTGCCTGATCCATTCATCTGCGATCTGTTCTGCACTTAGGTTGTGGTTCCATGCCAGTCTCCCCAGTGCATACCAGTTTGCTTGTCCGAATGGATGGCCGCACCAGTTGGTATCGCTGCCTATGTTGGCAACACCAGCCATTCCTGTGTTGGAATAATTATCCAGTGAACCGTCAACTACTTTTGCAACGGTAGAACCTTTTCCTTTTGCATAAGTATCGGCATCCAGGCATTCTTTAAATAAGGTAGCGAGATAGGCGAGGTGTGTAGAGAAACCCAAATATTCCTGTGTTACCTGGTATTCCATCACCAGCGGAGTTTTAGGCATTGCACCAAATAATGGATGGAAAGGTTCTCTTGGTTGAAAATCAATAGGCCCGTTCTTTACCTGTATCACCACATTTTTTCTAAAATTTCCATCCAATGGTTTGAATTCATCATAAGCCTGTTTAAAACGGTCTTCCGGTTTATCATTACTGTAAACAAAGGCGCGCCAGATAACCATTCCATTAAATGGTGCCAGCGCATCGGCCAAAAGATTAGCGCCTTCTGCATGTGAGCGATTATATGTTTGCGGGCCGGGCTGTCCTTCTGAATTTGCTTTTACAAGAAACCCTCCAAAGTCGGGGATAGATTGATAGATCTCTTTTACTTTTTCCTTCCACCAGTTTTGTACCTGTGGATCAAGCGGATCTGCAGTTTTTAATCCGCCCATTTCTACCGGCGCGCTGAATCTTGCAGTGAGAAATAATTTTATTCCATAAGGGCGGAATATATCAGCCAGCACTTTGGCTTTTAAAATATAATCTTTTGATAGCGATAAAACATTTGAATTCACATTGGTCACAGATGCTGCATTAATACCAATCGATGCATTCGCTCTTGCATAATCTGTATAACGCTGAGAGATCGTGTCGGGTAATTTTTTCCATTCCCAGATGGATCTTCCTGCATAACCACGTTCCACACTTCCATTTAAATTATCCCAGTGATCCAGCATTCGCAGCTTGATCTTTGGAGTGGAACTGATATTTAATTGATGAATACTTTGTTGTGTTTGTAGTAATCGTAAAAAATGAAATACGCCATACAGTACGCCCATATCAGTATTTGCAGTGATGATCGTATAATGCTTGCCTGCTATGGTTTTGGAGAGAATCAAAAAACCTTCATTGCCCAATTGTGCCAGTTGTTTTTTATCAACTGCTGATGCAATAAAAGAAGATGTTGCACTTGTGCCAGCAATTAAAGTGGCATCATTTTGCGTAGAAGAAGAGTTGCTGATTGTTTCCGATAAAAGCCCTTGCAATCCTTTCAGTAATTCATCTGTGGCAACTTTAATGGTAGGGGAGTTGCCGGCAACAACAATATGCTGTAAATTATTTTTGTAATCACTTAATAATCTTGCATCACTCACTTTTTCATATCGCAGCCATAAACGATAACCATCTTCTGCAAAGGAAATTTGCAAACACATGGCCAGTATAAAAAATAGTATCGTTTTTTTCATAGCCGTGGAACTTTATGGTCAGTGAGTTTTTCTTAGTGATGAGGCCCTGATGATCAACTCGGAACGAACGATGATCGTATTGGTCTGTTTTAAATTATTCAATCCTTTCAAATGATTCACAAGAGAACGAGCTGCTATCTCTCCCATATCAATACCCGGGTAATCAACAGTGGTTAGTTGCGGTTCAACAATTTTACAGATGGCATCATTATTAAAGCCCGCAACTGCAATATCTCCCGGAATAGAAACGCCATGTTCTTTCAATATTTGTATACATACTGCTGCAGCAAAATCATTTGTTACAAAAACTGCGTCCGGCAAAGGTTTGATGGAGAGTATCTGCAAAGCTGCTTCCTTACTGGCTTTTTCGCTCAGGTCGTTTACAAGTAATAATTTTTTATCGAGTGGGATGCCGTTATCGAAGAGCGCATCTTTATAACCCCTGTAACGCTGGCCATATACATTTCGTTTCAGGTTGGCTGTAATGTGTACGATCCTTTTACAGCCCTGTTCTATTAAATGCTGTGTTACCTGGTAGCCACATTTGTAATTATCAATTACCACAGAAGTGTGGTTGCTGTTCTCTTCTACGCGGTCAAAGAATATCACCGGTATCCCTTTATCGAAATAAGGCTGGAAATGTGAAAGGTCATTGGTGTCGAATGCCAGGGAGGCGATCAGCCCATCCACTCTTTTATGAAAAAGGTTAAGGGTATTGGCTGCTTCCTTTGTATAGCTTTCGGATGAGTGGGCTATGATCAGGTCGTAACCCGCTGCTGTAGTCACTTTTTCAATGCCTGCCAGTACAGAGGTAATGAAATTACTGTTCAATTCATGGACAATCAAACCGATTGTATTGCTTTGCTGCTTTCTGAGGCTGCTGGCAAAATTATTATACCTGTAACCCAGCTCTTTGGCGGCATCAACTATCTTCTTCCTGGTGTTTTTATTGACTACAGGATCGTTTTGGAGCCCACGGCTCACAGTAGAAGTGGAAATACCCAGGTTGCGGGCAATATCATATATAGTCACTTCCTTTTTCGTCATGGCATTACAATCGGTTGCGTAAAAATCTTAAATAAAAAGGTAACAGCAAATTTTTATTTTAAAGACGAACCGCGAATGATCAGTTCGGAAGATAAAATGATCTTGTTGGTGGTCTTCATATCAGACCTGCCACTGAGGTGGTCGATCAGGCAGGAAGCGGCTGCTTTGCCCATTTCATAACCGGGATAACTTATTGTGGTGAGGTTGGGTTGCACTACCTGGCTGATAGGGTCATTATTAAAACCTGCAATGGCAATATCCTGCGGAACACGTATCCCCGCTTTCAATAATGTGAGCATACAAAAGACCGCACAGATATCATTGGCGGCAAATATGCCATCCGGGCGATGCTGCATATTCAAGATATATTCTCCTGCCTGCGTACCTGCCTGTTCACTTAAGTTGCTTGTCTGTACCAGGCTTTCGTCGAATGGGATATGGTATTCTTTTAATGCCCGTTTATACCCTTTCAATCGCTCTTCATATACGTTACGGCGAGTGTTCCCTGCCAGGTGCATGATACGCTTACAACCTTGTTGCAGTAAGTGTTTGGTGACCTCATACCCCGCTTTCAGGTTATCAATAACGATGCCCGTGGACTGGTCATTATCAAAGACCCTATCGAAGAAAATAACGGGAACATTCTTATTGACAAAAGCTTCAAAATGCGCATTGTTTTCTGTGTCGGAAGCAAGTGATGCGATCAGTCCATCTACCCGGTTCGTAAACATCGTATGGGCATTGTCGATCTCTTTTTTGGTGCTTTCGAGCGACTGGCTGATGAGGAGATGATAGCCTTCCTCGTTGGCAACATTTTCCATTCCGGCAATGGCGGCGGACATGAAATGACTGTTTAGCCTGGGAACAATAATGCCGATGGTATGGGTCCTTTTACTTCTTAGGCTGCTTGCGAAAGTGTTGGAGCGGTAGCCGAGTTCCTTCGCTATATCAACTATTTTTTTCTTTGTTTTCTTATTGATGGAGGGATGGTCCTTGAGGCCACGGCTCACTGTTGTAGCAGAAATATTCAGGTGTTTCGCAATATCATATATCGTTACTTCCTTCATTATGCAAGCAGTTTTTTCAGGGCCAGAAAAACAAAAATACCTTTTTTTTTAAAAAAAATTGCAATCGGTTGCATTTTTTCAAAATTCCCCCTATATTTGTTAAAGCGATTAACTAAATAACGATTCGGTTTTTTTTCGATGGGTATTGTGCAGTTGCCAAAACATGCTATATGAAAAGAGCAGCTTGTCTTTTATTCTTCTCAGCAACCATCTGCGTGGCCGTAGCCTCCCGTGCACAGCAGGCATCCTTATATCTTTCTACCTCTGCCCCAATTGAAAATAGAGTTAATGACCTTATCTCAAAACTGACATTAGAAGAGAAGGTTGGACAAATGATGTATAACAGTCCGGCCATCACTCGCCTCAACATCCCTGAATACAACTGGTGGAACGAAGCATTGCATGGAGTTGCGCGTTCAGGCGTTGCTACTGTATTCCCTCAAGCTATCGGTCTTGGTGCCACTTTCGATGATGCACTCGCTTTAAAAGTGGCTACTGCTATTTCTGATGAAGCAAGGGCTATGTATAATGCAGCTGTTGCAAAAAATTATCGCTTAAGATATGAAGGGCTGACTTTCTGGACGCCTAATATCAACATCTTCCGTGACCCTCGCTGGGGGCGCGGACAGGAAACATATGGTGAAGATCCTTTTCTTACTTCAAAGATGGGAGTGGCTATTGTAAAAGGTTTGCAGGGCAATGATCCTAAATATTTAAAAGTAGCGGCATGTGCCAAACACTATGCCGTGCATAGCGGGCCTGAAAGATTGCGCCATGAATTTAATGCAGTGGCCTCGCCAAAAGACCTGCGCGAAACTTACCTGCCTGCATTTAAAGCATTGGTTGATGCAAAAGTGGAAGCTGTGATGTGTGCATATAATAGCACCAATGGCGAACCCTGCTGTGGAAATACTTTTTTATTACAAGATGTTTTAAGAGATGAATGGAAATTCAAAGGCCATGTGGTTTCTGATTGCTGGGCTCTCAGAGATTTTTACGAGGGGCATAAAGTAGTAGCCAATACTGCACAGGCTGCAGCCCTTGCGGTAAAACGTGGCGTGAACCTGAATTGCGGAGATGAATTCCCTGCATTGAATGATGCAGTAAAACAAAAACTCATCACAGAAAAAGAAATTGATAATTCACTCGCTATATTATTAAGAACAAAATTCAAGCTGGGGCTTTTTGATCCGCCTTCCATGAATCCTTATAGCAAACTTGGCACAGATGTGATCAATAGCCAGCAGCACCGCGACCTGGCAAAAGAAGTGGCATTGAAATCCGTTGTGCTTTTAAAGAACAACGGAGCGCTTCCATTAAAGAACGACCTGAAAAAATATTTTGTTACAGGCCCTAATGCAGCCAACATAGATGTATTGATAGGAAATTATTATGGAGTGAATGATAAGATGTCAACCATTCTCGAAGGGCTGGCATCACATATCAAACCTGGTAGCCAGATGCAATACAGGCCAGGCGCTTTGCTTGACAGGGATAATATCAACCCAATAGACTGGACAACAGATGAAGCAAAAAATTCCGATGCAGTTGTAGTGGTGTTAGGATTATCTGGTGTATTGGAAGGTGAAGAAGGCGAATCTATTGCTTCTCCGTCTTTTGGCGACAGGCTTGATTATAATCTCCCTAAAAATCAAATTGACTTTTTAAGAAAGATGCGCCAGGGAAATAATAAACCGATCATTGCTGTGATCACTGGTGGCAGTCCAATGAATTTATCCGAGATACATGATCTCGCAGATGCTGTATTACTTGTTTGGTATCCGGGTGAAGAAGGTGGCAGCGCAGTAGCGGATATTGTCTTTGGTAAAGTTTCCCCCTCCGGAAAATTGCCGATCACATTCCCCAAATCATTATCACAGTTGCCCGATTATCAAAATTACTCTATGGCAGGCCGTACTTACAGGTACATGACCGCAGAACCGATGTATCCATTTGGATTTGGTTTGAGTTATGCAAAATTCAGTTATTCAGGATTGGCCCTGTCTAAAAAAACAATCTCTAAAGATCAATCCACACAGGCAGAAGTGGTATTGAAGAATTCAGGAAAATACGAAGCAGAAGAAGTAGCGCAATTATATGTAACGCATATGGATGCTGCTAACTCACCATTATATTCTTTGAAAGGATTCAAACGAGTAAAAGTGCAGCCGGGCGCTTCAGTGAAAGTGGTATTCAATATTACACCTGATATGCTGACAGTAGTAAATGATAAAGGAGAGATCAAAGCCGAAGCAGGAAAAGTGAAAATAAGTATAGGGGGTTCATTGCCTGGAAAAAGAAGTGAAGACCTGGGTGCGGCAAAAGCAGAAGAAACAATATTGACGATTCAATAACAAGACCGAAACAAAAAATAAATATTTCCGGGTATCATTCATTTCTTAAAAGTATAAACTACCTGCCATATGAATACAAGTTAATGATTTTGATAACCCAATCTAAAACGACAACTTGAAAACTTGCCTGTTTGCTTACAGGCATAATATTTATCTTAAAACTACAGCATTATGAAACGTTTGGTTACGAAACAACTTAAAAATTCATTATCACGGATAATGAATTACTCAGCTAAGGCAACAGCACTGGCCTTACTGATGATTTTCCAGGTTCTGATATTCCAGAGCCCGGTGTATTCACAGGCAACACAAACAAAGACGGTAAAAGGGAAAGTAACCGATGAAAAAGGCGCAGCTGTTCAGGGTGCATCCGTTACTATACGGGGCACGAACAGGGGTATCAACACCGGCGCCGACGGTACCTATTCCCTTAACGTTACCAACAACGCAGTACTGGTTGTTTCTATCGTAGGATATGAAACAAAAGAAGTTCGTGTTGGAGCAAGCAATACTTATAATGTTCAGTTGAACAGTGTAAGTAAAGACCTCGACCAGGTAGTAGTAGTGGGTTATGGTACACAGAGAAAGAAAGATGTTACCGGCTCTGTTGTTTCAGTGAGCGGACAAACACTCTCTGAAGTTCCAACAGCCAATATTGTTAGTGAATTAAAAGGCCGCGCTGCAGGTGTGGACATTGTGAGCAACAGTGCAACACCAGGTGGTGGTGGTTCTGTGCGTATCAGGGGTAACCGTTCTATTACAAATAACTCAGGTTCAAGTGATGGACTGGATCAACCCTTGTATGTAGTGGATGGTATTCCTTTCGGAGGAAGTATCAATGATCTTAATCCTGATGATGTATTGAGCCTTGATATATTAAAAGACGCTTCTGCAACTGCGATCTATGGTTCCAGGGGTTCAGGTGGTGTGATCCTTATTACAACGAGGAGAGGTACCAAAGGAAAAGCTGTGATGAGTTTAAATTCTTATTATGGTATTTCGCAAGTGATGTCTGAATTGCCTGTTTATAGTGGAGCCGGGTATGCACAATTAAAAATTGATGCAGCAACTTATAACAGGTCAACACCAGGAACTACTGCTTATGGCCCTACTAACGCGGAATTAGCAGGTATTGCTGCCGGAACAAACACAGACTGGCAAGGTTTAATCTACCAGAATGGTTATACTACCAGCAACACTTTGAGCCTTTCAGGTGGTAACGAAACCACCCAGTACGGGTTAAGCGGTGCTTACTACGCTGAGACAAATGAAATCCCTAACCAAAGGTTTGAACGTTATTCTTTACGTACTACGATCGATCACCAGGTAAATACTCATTTAAAGATTGGCTTCAACAGTTTCAATACGTTGACCTTTAGTAATAACCCAGGAGGCGGCGGTGTTCCCGGTACACTGTTAAGGGAAAGCCCATTGACAGCACCTTATAATCCTGATGGAAGTGTTAACCTGTTACCATTGGTTGGTTCAACAGATGCTGCTTTTGTAAGCCCGCTTACTTTGAAAACAGCTTCCCAGGCTATTTTGGCAAAGACCCGCAGGATCAGGACACTGAATAGCCTTTACGCCGAATGGTCTATTCCATGGGTGAAAGGTTTGAAATACAGGATCAATGTGGGATTGGATTATACACAGAGCCAGGGTGATAGCTATAGCGGACCAAATACTTATGTGAACAATGCTACATCCCAGTCACAATCAAGTGCAACAGTAAGTAATAGTGAAGCATCACGTTATACGCTTGAAAACTTGCTGACATACGATAAAACGATCAAGAAGCACAGGATAGGATTCACTGGTTTGTTCAGTGTTCAAAAAGACCACAACCAGAACAGCAGTACTACAGCGCTGGGTGTTCCTGCCGATTATATACAGGATGCAAATCTTGCATTAGCAGGTGGTTCTGTTACATCGAACGGTGGGTTTAGTGAACAAGGATTGATCTCCTATATGGCGCGTTTGAATTATGCATACGATAATAAATACCTGTTGACCGCTACTATAAGAACAGATGGTTCTTCGGTTCTTTCTCCAGGATATCAATTCTACTCATATCCTGCCGTTTCATTGGGCTGGGTAATATCCAATGAAAAATTCATGCGTGGAGTAAGTTTTGTTTCCAACTTGAAACTAAGAGGTGGTTGGGGTAAAACATCCAACCAGGGTGTTTCTCCTTATACTACATTGGGAGCACTTTCTGCTACAGCGTATGATTTTGGACAACAGGCAGCCGGCCAGCAATCAGGATATCTTGTAACTACTTTGCCGAACACAAGTTTGCATTGGGAGTCAACAGCACAGACAAATATTGGCCTTGATTTCGGTTTATTCAAGAACCGTATCACAGGTAGCTTTGAATGGTACCAACAAAACACAAGCGACATTCTGTTACCAGTAAATCTTCCCCCAAGTAATGGAGCAGGCAGCACTACCCAAAACCTTGGTAAAACACAGGGAACAGGTATCGAGCTTAGCCTGAGCACAGTGAATATTCAGAACAAGAATTTTACATGGAGTACAGATTTCAATTTCTTCCTGAACAGGGAAAAAATTACACAGCTCACAACACCTACAGAAGTAAGCAATATCGGTAACGGATGGTTTGTTGGCCAACCACTGACAGTTATTTATGACCTCAAAAAAGTGGGTATCTGGCAGACAGCAGATTCTGTAAAAGGAACGATCGCTGCACAAACATCGCCTTCACAGTTCCCTGGCCAGATCAGGATTCAGGATCTGAATGGTGATGGCAAGATCGATGCAAATGACCGCCAGATCATCGGTAACTTCCAGCCACAATGGGAAGGTGGATTTACTAGCCGTATGACCTACAAGAATTTTGATTTTTCATTTGTGATCTTTGCAAGAATGGGAATGAAGATGCTGGTTCCTTATATTACTTCTGATGGTTCGGCAAGCGGTTATGACTTTTTCAACCAGAGCCGTAATAACCAGATAAGAACTAATTATTGGACAAGGAATAATCCTTCCAATGATTTCCCTGCACCTGATGCCAGTTTGCAGAATGTACCTTTTGGTTCTACATTACAGTATATGGACGGATCATTTATCAAAATGAGAAGTATAAACTTAGGCTATACATTCTCTTCTAAGGTGTTGGCCAAAGCAGGTATCAGTTCTTTAAGGATATATGTGACCGCAGAAAACCCATGGGTGATCTATTCACCATTTGTTTCAAACGGTTTTGGTCCTGATCCTGAAGGTAATGGTTATGGTGGTGCAGTAAACAGTACTGGTAGTGGTAACGTTACTGGCTCACTTAACCGCCAGATCAGCGTAAGTGCCAATAACCCATCAATGCGGATGTATAATGTAGGCCTAAACTTAAAATTCTAACCTGATAAAATTTATAATTATGAAACGTTATTTAAACATAATAAGCTGCGCAGGGATATTAGCCCTGACACTTATTTCTTCCGGCTGTAATAAAGTGTTGGAAGAACATCCTCAGTCACAAATCGTTCCAGCATTCTTTAATACTCCTGCAGGTGTGCTCGGAGGAATAGCCGGTGTATATAATGAAATCCGCAACCTTTGGGGTACCGAAGGCTGGTCCATGCAGTTGACTGCCGGTACTGATGAGGTATTGGAAGGAGCAAGTGCCACCAGTACGGATTTCTTTACATATAACCCTTTGAGCTCTAATGATGAAAGTGGTGGTATCTGGACAACTGCTTACACTGACATTAATACACTGAATGGGGTATTGCAATTCGGTGCAGCTCTTACCGGGCTGGATGCAGCTACCAAGGCGCAATACCTGGCACAGGCAAAATTCCTGAGAGCATTTTACTATTTTTATTTGGTACAGAACTGGGGTGATGTGCCTTTGCATCTTACTTATATTACAGCTCCTTCTACGGCCGACTCTCGCCAGCCAATGGCTGATGTGTATACTCAGATCATCAAGGACCTCACAGATGCCTCTACACAATTACCGGCAATTTCTCCGGTCATAGCCACAGCCGCTAATCCTTTTGGCGGTAAAGCTGCAGCCCAGGGGGCAGCATTGTATCTTTTAGGTAAAGTGTATCTTACACGTGGATATACTGCTGCCGGATCTGCTGCCGATTTTACGCAGGCTGCTACGATCCTTTCAAACCTGATCACCAATAAAGCTACTTATGGATTTAACCTTTATCCCGATTTTGCTCAGGCATTTTGGAAAGCAAATGACTATGGTACAGAAGTGATATTTAACAGCGATCACAGCAGCGATACCAAATATGGTGAGTATATAGCCGGTTCATCGGGCAACAATGGTAATAACCTGCTGCCATGGTTCAACAGGCCTAACTATCCAACTTTCGCAATCAATGCAAGTATCAATGGTTCAGGTGCATTGGCACTCAGCGGTTCTACTATGATGACAAGGGATGTGAACAATGGACGACCTTATATCCGTATGAGGCCTAATAATGCCTTACTGTCTAATCCAACACTTTCATCAGTTACCGGTTATGTTGTTGGACAGGCTTTTGCAGACATCGTGAATGATTCACGTTATGATAAGACTTTCCAGACAGTTTGGATCGCTAATACTGCCAATGTTACAGGTACACGTGGTACCTTAACAGTAGGCGTGGATACAGCTATATGGATACCTCCTTATGAAGTAGCAGGAGCACCAACAGCAAGAAATGGAGCACCATTTAAAGGTATTATCATTCCGCCTAGCCTGCAGTCAAACAGTTTTTTTCCAGCAGTAAGGAAATTTGATGACTCTACTAGGACAGGAGTAAATGACCCTTCAACAAGAACAGTACAGATATTCAGGTTCTCGGATGCTTACCTGCTTTGTGCAGAAGCTTATTTTAAAGCAGGTGACAATGTTAATGCTGCCAAATACCTGAATGTAGTAAGGGAAAGAGCAGCATTTAGAACTACCAATACGGCTGCGCAAAATGCTGCCGCAGCACTTGCAATGGACATTCTGCCTTCACAGGTTACAATAGATTTTATTCTGGACGAACGTACCCGTGAATTGTACGGAGAAGGCTCACGCTGGTGGGATTTGCAAAGAACAGGCCAGTTGGTAGCAAGAGTAAAAAAATGGAACCCGGTTGAGGCAGGTGGCCATATCCAGTCATTCCATGCATTAAGGCCAATACCACAAAATGAAATTGACCTTGTTACATCGGGTCCTAAATTCCCTCAGAACCCAGGATATTAATTTTTTCTCATAATAGCAGGGTAGCAATTGTTAAAACAAACAGGGGGGTGAGTTAACTCACCCTTCCTGTTTTACTTAACAAAAAGATGCATCCCTTAACCTCTGTTTTGAGTAATGCTCCTCTGCAGGAAATAAAACAATACTTGTTTTACTTACTCAATACTTAAATGAAGAACGCTATGAAAAAGTTATCATATCTTTTTTTAGTAGCAGTGATTGCCTGCACTAATTCTCATGCGCAATTTGGAAGGCCAGGTGGTGCAGACAGTGCGCAAAGAAGAAAAACACAGGATAGCATTCGCCAGTTGACAGAACAGGATCATCAGAATATGATGGACCAGTTGCATATTACTTCTATCAGGCAGGGTGCAAATGGTAATGATCCCAAGGCACCCAATGCTGCGAATTATGATGAATCAAAAGCCAACCCTTTTCCAAATCTGCCTGACCCATTGGTATTAAAAAATGGCAAACCAGTTACCACCGCTAAAATTTGGTGGGACAAACGCCGCCCTGAAATTGTTGAAGATTTTGATCGTGAAATATATGGAAGGATGCCTAAACATATTCCTAAAGTAACATGGGAAGTAACGAGTACCACCAATGAAAAAAACGGTGACGTTGATGTCATCACAAAAAAATTAATAGGGCATGTTGATAATTCTTCATACCCGGGTATTACAGTTGATATTCAATTAAGTGTATCAACTCCTGCAAATGCAACAGGACCTGTGCCTGTGATTATGCAGTTTGGTTTTATATTTCCCGGTGGCGCACGTCCGCCCGCACCGCCGCCAGTTGCAGGCGCTCCCACACGGCCCGCAGGACCTACTACACCAAGCTGGCAGCAACAGGTTCTTGCAAAAGGTTGGGGTTATGCGATTATTGTTCCCGGAAGTATCCAGGCAGATAATGGCGCTGGGCTTACACAAGGAATCATCGGACTTGTGAATAAAGGACAACCACGCAAACCGGATGATTGGGGTTCACTTCGTGCATGGGCATGGGGTGCCGATCGTGCAATAGATTATTTTGAAACAGACAAAGCAGTGAATGCAAAAGAAATAGCGATCGAAGGCCATTCACGTTATGGCAAAGCTGCCATTGTTGCGCTTGCTTATAATCCACGTATGGCAACTGCTTATGTAAGTTCTTCGGGAGAAGGTGGTGCTAAACTTCATCGCCGCAATGCCGGAGAGATTGTAGAAAATGTTGCAGGCTCCAATGAATATCATTGGATGGCAGGCAACTTTATTAAATATGCAGGTCCATTGAACTGGGGCGATATGCCGGTAGATTCTCATGAACTCATCGCTATGTGCGCACCACGCCCTGTGTTTATTAGCGGTGGTGAAAAAGGAGACGGATGGGTTGATGCAAGAGGAATGTTCATGGCAGCGGTTGCCGCAGGCCCGGTATATAAATTGCTGGGTAAAAAAGAAATGGCCATCACACAATTTCCACCTGTCGAAACTTTGGCAGATGGCGATGTGGCTTTCAGGCAACATAGCAGCGGGCATACGGATGTTCCTAACTGGCCAACATTCTTGACGTTCGCAGGAAGATATTTTAAATAACGTACTAGTTACCGGTTGCTAGTTGCTGGTTGCCGGTTAGTATTCGTAACTAACTTATAAATGAAACTGATTTCTTTTTGTTCTGTAGTATGTGTTATCACACTTGTATTCGGATCATGTTCCAAAACCAATGACAGCGGCACCACTACTGGTGGTGGTACTGGTGGAGGATCGGGCGGTGGAACAACTGTTGATACCACAGGCCCATTGAAAGCTTCAGCACTTACATTTCCTTTTGGCTTTGCAGTAGATTATACATTGATGAACAATGATGCCACCTATGCAGGCATCGTAAAAGCACAGGCAAGCAGTGTTACATTTGGTTATGAAATGAAACACGGTGCGCTTGTAAAAAATGATGGCAGCGAAGATTTTACAAGGGCCGATGAACTTTTTAATCTCTGCACTACTGGCGGATTAGTAGTATACGGCCATACACTCGCCTGGCACCAGAATCAAAATGCGAGTTATTTAAATTCATTAACT
The DNA here is from genome assembly GCA_903884185.1 of uncultured Chitinophagaceae bacterium. GTDB lineage: Bacteria > Bacteroidota > Bacteroidia > Chitinophagales > Chitinophagaceae > CAISDV01. The sequence goes on from CAISDV010000132.1 coordinate 50,629, forward strand.
GTTGGTGGTGGCGCAGGTTCACCCAATCTTTTATCTGCCGGTGATTTTGAAGCAGGCACCGGTACCACTGGTACAGGAAGTACATTATTTACAGGATGGAATAACCTGGTAGGCGGAACAGGCGCAGCAACATTTTCTGCCGTTGCAGGAAATGGCAGTACCCGCGCTATGCAGGTAACTGTTACAACAGCTGGCGCCAATGCGTATGATATACAATCCATCGGACCATCATGGACAGCAACTGTTGGAGATAGTTATAAAGTTTCAGTAGACATTAAATCTTCCGTGTCCGGGGGTAAAGTAAGGCTGGTAGCACAAAATAGTTTATACCAGCAAAGCGATATCACACCTACCACATCATGGGCAACCTATACATGGACATTGACCGCCGGTGAAAGTTCTCCCATATTCAGGCTAAATTTTCCTAATACCGGAACATATACAATTGATAATGTAACCATTGTTGATCTAACTACATCGCCGGCACCAACACCTGCACAAGTGGCTGTTGCGGTTGATACTGCACTCAGCAGGTTTGTAAGAACAACAGTTACTCACTATGCGGGAAAAATAAAAGCATGGGATGTGGTAAATGAATCTATGGCAGACGGGGCCAGCGGATTACGCACAGCCGCGAATACAAGCGTTGCAGCGGGTGCTACTGATGTTTTTTTCTGGTCGCAATACCTGGGAAGAAATTATGCATTAAAAGCATTCCAGTATGCAAAAGCCGCAGATGCCGCAGCATTACTTTTTATCAATGATTATAATCTCGAATCCAATAGTGTAAAGCTGGATTCATTAGTTGCTTTTGTAAATGAACTCAAGGGAAAAGGTGCACAGATAGATGGGATAGGAACACAAATGCATATCAGTATTAATACATCTTACTCGGCAATCGATAATATGTTTAAAATATTGTCAGGAACCGGATTGAAGGTGAGGGTATCAGAACTGGATGTGCGTGCGAACCCGAGCAATGACCCAAGTTTCAGTGCAACAACTAATATACTAAATACGCAGGCCGCCATGTATAAATATGTAGTGAGTTCATATATGGCAAACGTGCCCGTTGCACAGAGATATGGAATTACAATTTGGGGAGTATCAGATGCAGACAGCTGGATCGTAACAACACAGAAACAGGTAGATGCCCCACTGTTGTATACTGGCAGTTATAGTAAGAAAACTGCTTATACATCGTTTTTGCAGGGATTGAGGGGGCAGTAAAATAGAAACCAGTAACCAGCAACCAGCAACCAAGATGCTTTATGAGAAAAAGGAGAATACATTTTTACATAACAACAATTCTTTTATTTGCGTTGGCAACTTTTTCCAATGCGCAACGATTGATAACAGCGGATTACAATCATGTGAAAGGCCCGCTGAATACGTTCTTTAAAGAATGCATAGGTGCAGGCAGGGCCAATGAGGGATTGCGGGCAGACTGGCAGAAGCAATTGGCTTTTGTAAAAAAAGAATGTGGGTTTGAATATATCCGGATGCATGGTTTGCTGCATGATGATATGGGTATTGTGTACAAGGAAGATAAAAATGGGAATGCTATTTATAACTGGAATTACATTGACTTGTTATACGATTATTTACTAAGCATAGGAATGAAACCATTTGTAGAATTATCTTTTATGCCATCAGCACTTGCTTCCAATAAGCAGACAGTTTTTTGGTGGAAGGGAAATATTTCCTATCCAAAAAACGAAACTGCATGGTATAAACTGATCAATGAATTGGTGAAACATCTCACACAACGATACGGAAAACAGGAAGTGGCCAAATGGTATTTTGAAGTGTGGAACGAACCCAATCTCAAAGACCTTTTTTTTGCCGGCACCATGCAGGATTACTTTAAATTATATGCACTCACCGCAAAAGCAGTAAAGGATGCAGACGCTGGTTACAAAGTAGGAGGGCCCGCAACTGCCGGAAGCGGATGGATCACAGAGTTCATTGATTATTGTTCCACCAATAAAGTGCCGGTTGATTTTGTTGCAACACATACTTATGGGGTTAAGAATGGTTTTGTTGATCTTGACGGACAACGTGGTCATATAATCGATAATAAATATTCCTCTCTCTATTCAGAAGTGATCAGTACAAAAAATAAAATAACACAATCTGCTTTACCTGCATTGCCACTACATTACACTGAATGGAGTTCTTCTTATTCTTCACGCGATCCAATTCATGACAGTTACCACCAATGCGCTTATATACTCGATAAATTAAAGAACACAGGCGATGCTGTCAACTCTATGAGCTACTGGGTATTCACAGATATCTTTGAAGAGAACGGCCCTGGTGCCACACCTTTTCATGGGGGCTTTGGCTTATTAAATAATGATGGTATCACCAAGCCCGCGTTCTATGCCTATCAATATTTAAACAAACTGGGGGCCACTGAATTAAACAATTCAGATAAGGCATCATGGGTATGTAAAAGTGCTTCGGGGAACGTGCAGGTCTTGTTATGGGATTTTACGATCACTCATCCCGGTGATTCTGTCAATAATGAGACCTATTACAAAAGAGACCTCCCTTCTAAAAGAAAAGGGCATACCAGTATCAGCCTGAAAAATATCCCTTCAGGAAACTACCGGCTCAATATATATAAGACAGGATACGGTGCCAATGATGCTTATACGGCCTGGTATAAAATGGGTTCGCCAATTTTTCCAACCCCGGAGCAGATTAGTACTCTTAAACAGGAGAATAATGGCAAACCTGCTTTATCTTCAGTCGTCCATATTAATGATGGCATTTTTAAGAAGGATATTTCAATAAATGAAAACGATGTATATCTTATCGACCTTATAAAACAATGATCAGTTAAACGCAGTTAAACAATAGAGTTATGAAAGTATTGACAGGTTCCAAAGAATATTTTAAAGGCATCTCGCAAATAAAATACGAAGGCACGGAAAGCGACAACCCGCTGGCATTCCGCTGGTATGATGAAAATAAAATTATCGGCGGCAAGACCATGAAAGAATACCTGCGTTTTGCCTGCGCTTACTGGCATTCTTTCTGCGGCAATGGTGGCGATCCTTTTGGCGAGCCAACACAATTATATCCCTGGAATGAAAAACAGGATGCAGTTGAAAGAGCAAAAGATAAAATGGACGCGGCCTTTGAGTTCATCACCAAAATGAACATGCCTTATTATTGTTTTCATGATGTGGATGTGGTGGACTACACCAACGATATCACCGAAAATGAAAGAAGGCTGCAGGCATTGGTAGAATATGCCAAACAGAAGCAGGACGCAAGCGGTGTAAAACTATTGTGGGGAACAGCCAATCTGTTTTCGAACAGGAGATATATGAACGGCGCGGCAACCAACCCCGATTTTCATGTGCTGGCCCATGGCGGTGCACAGGTAAAAGCGGCTTTGGATGCAACCATTGCATTGGGCGGAGAGAACTATGTTTTCTGGGGCGGCCGCGAAGGGTATATGAGTTTGCTCAACACCAACATGAAACGCGAACAGGAACATTTGGCCAAATTCCTGCATACAGCAAAAGATTATGGAAGGAAGAATGGCTTCAAAGGAACATTCTTTATCGAACCAAAACCATGCGAGCCCAGCAAACACCAATATGATTATGATTCTGCTACCGTCATTGGATTTTTGCGGCAGTATGGACTACTCGATGATTTTAAATTAAATATTGAGGTAAATCATGCAACCCTTGCCGGACACACGTTCCAGCATGAACTACAGGTTGCAGTTGATTGTGGTGCATTGGGATCGATGGATGCCAACCGCGGCGATTACCAAAATGGCTGGGATACCGATCAATTCCCAAATAATATCACCGAACTCGTGGAAGCGATGCTTGTGATAGTAGAAGGTGGCGGCTTCAAAGGCGGAGGAATTAATTTCGATGCAAAACGCAGAAGGAATTCAACAGACACTGCCGACCTCTTTCATGCACATGTAGGTGGTATGGATGCATTTGCAAGGTCGCTCGTGATCACGGATGCCATTTTACAAAAATCAGATTACAAAAAAATACGTACCGACAGGTATGCATCTTTCGACAGCGGCAAAGGGAAAGATTTTGAGGCCGGGAAATTATCACTCGAAGACCTGCGCAAGTTTGCCCTGGAAAATGGCGAACCCGAAACAAGAAGTGGCAGGCAGGAATACCTTGAGAATATCATTAACAGATATATTTAGTCCGCTTATCACGGATTGATTTTCGATTTGCATAATTATTCACCAACCAAAACCGACTAACATGCATTTCCTTGGACCCATTGACATCGTCTTCGTTGTACTGTATCTCCTGATCATTGCCGGTGTTTCGGTATGGTCTATCAGGAAAAGTAAATCATCTCCATCTGATTATTTTCTTTCCAACCGAAACCTCGGCTGGTGGGTAATCGGTGCGTCCATACTCGCGTCAAATGTAGGCTCAGAGCATATTGTAGGGTTAGCAGGTACTGCGGCAAGTTCCGGCTTGGTAATGGGGCATTATGAATTGCATTCATGGATCGTACTCTTGCTTGGCTGGGTATTTGTTCCTTTTTATATGCGCAGCATGGTATATACTATGCCCGAATTCCTGGAAAGAAGATTCAATGCAAAAGCAAGAAGGTTATTATCCATCATACAATTATTGAGTTATGTTATTGCAAAAGCATCGGTAACAATTTTCGCCGGTGCGCTTGTATTTAATTCTTTTTTAGGAGTTGATTTCTGGACAGGTGCTATTATTTTGGTAGTGGTAACAGGTATCTATACCATATTAGGCGGTTTGCATACCGTGATGTACACAGAAGCTATCCAGGCCATCATATTATTATTAGGTTCTGCAGTATTATTATTTATTGGATTGGGCAAAGTAGGTGGATGGGAAGGAATGATCAACTCCATACCCAAAGAAAAACTGAATATGTTCAGGCCATTGAGCGATCCTGATTTTCCATGGCTCGGAATACTGATCGCCTCACCCATTGTGGGGGTCTGGTATTGGTGTACCGACCAGCATATTGTGCAGCGTTGCCTTGCAGGCAAGAACGAGCAGGAAGCAAGAAGGGGAACCATTTTTGCTGCGTATTTAAAATTATTCCCATTCTTTATCTTCCTTGTTCCGGGATTAATTGCAGTAGCAATGGTGAACCAGGGTAAATTGGTTTTGACTGATAATAATGCAGCTTTCCCAACATTGGTAAAAGAGATCATGCCATTGGGTTTGCGCGGATTGCTTGCAGGAGGTTTATTAGCTGCGCTGATGAGTTCACTTGCATCAGTCTATAATGCATGCTCTACTCTATTCACCATGGACATTTACCAGAAAATAAAACCACAGGCAAGTAATAAAGAGCTCGTGAAAGTGGGGCGTATCGCAACAGGTGTAGTGGTGATACTGGGTATGGTATGGATCCCGTTAATGGGAAGGATATCCGGCACATTGTATCAATACCTCCAAAGCGTACAGTCATACCTTGCGCCACCAATAGCCGCGGTCTTTTTACTTGGCGTGTTTTTTAAACGCCTCAATGCACAGGGCGCATATACGGCAATGGTAGTGGGCTTTATACTCGGTATCATTAAACTTTCATTAGAATTATTTAAGGGAGACCTTACGGGGATATTATACCAGTTTGCAACGATCAATTTCCTCTATTTCTGTATTTACCTGTTCCTGTTCTCTATTGCAATAATGGTGATCGTAAGCCTGTTGACGCCAAAACCGGATGCAGCGCAGATCAATGGTTTGACCTTTGCCACAACCGTTGCAGAAGACAGGGCGGCATCGCGTGCAAGCTGGAATAAATGGGATGTTATTTTATCATTAATAGTGGTGGCGATCATAGTATCCGTATTTGTTTACTTTTCGCCGTTAGGGATAGCTAAATAAATGGGTTGGCTATTCAGCCCGCTGGTAAAAGGTTATTATTTCCCGGTAAACAGGAATGCTGTGAAATACAATAACCGTTATATTTAGCATTCAATTTAAAAACCACCAGATATGCAAGGCTTACATACCCTAGATTACCTCGTATTCCTGTTTTATTTTGTTATCGTAGCCGGTTATGGCTATTGGGTTTACAGAAGAAAAAAACAATCTTCGATCACTGCATCGCATGATTATTTTTTGGCTGAAGGCTCCCTCACCTGGTGGGCCATTGGTGCATCTCTCATCGCATCCAATATTTCTGCAGAACAATTTATTGGTATGAGTGGAAGCGGTTTCAAAATGGGCCTCGCTATTTCTACTTATGAATGGATGGCAGCTGCCACACTCATGATCGTTGCCATATTTTTTATCCCCGTTTATTTAAAGAACAAGATATACACCATGCCGCAGTTCCTGAACAAGCGGTATAACAGTACAGTTGCTATGATCATGGCAGTGTTCTGGTTATTATTATATGTGGTGGTGAACCTTACTTCTATATTGTATCTCGGTGCATTGGCTATTAATAGTATTTCGGGTATTGATACAACGCTTTGCATGTATGTGCTTGCCATATTTGCCATCTTTATTACGCTGGGCGGAATGAAGGTGATTGGTTATACAGATGTGGTACAGGTTTTCTTTTTGATATTAGGCGGATTGGTAACGACCTATATTGCCTTGAACTTGGTATCTGATAAATTTGGCGGCACAGGAACAGTAAGTGGATTTAAATTAATGATGCAGCATGCCAATGACCATTTCCACATGATATTGAAAAAAGACAATTCCAATTATATGGACCTGCCGGGATTGACAGTATTAGTGGGTGGTATGTGGATCGTGAACCTGAACTATTGGGGTTGTAACCAGTATATCACACAAAGAGCGCTGGGCGCGGATTTGAAAACTGCGCGCAGTGGTATCCTCTTTGCCTCTTTCCTTAAATTATTAATGCCTGTGATAGTAGTGTTGCCTGGTATTGCGGCTTATGTATTACACCAGCAGGGAAATTTCCAAACTGACCTTTTACAAAACGGGGAAGTAAATCCCGATAAAGCATATCCTGTATTATTGAACCTGTTGCCTATTGGTTTAAAGGGGCTTGCTTTTGCAGCGCTGACAGCTGCAGTGGTAGCATCGCTTGCAGGAAAAGCAAACAGTATTTCAACCATCTTCACACTGGATATTTATAAAAAGAAACTAAAACCCGAAGCTTCTGAAAAAGCATTGGTAAACACCGGTAAGATCGTTGTGGTAGTGGCCATGATATTGGCAGTAATTATCGCTCCGCTCCTGGGAATTGATAAAAAAGGTGGCTTCCAGTACATACAGGAATACACAGGCTTTGTATCGCCTGGTATTTTTGCCATGTTCATTCTTGGTTTCTTCTGGAAGAAAGCTACTTCTAATGCGGCTCTCTTTGCGACCGTGGGAGGCTTTGCATTTTCATTGTTCTTTAAATTCTTACCAAAGATCATGGACCTCTCATTCCTGGCGCCAATGGGATTTGCAAAGGCAAATGATAAAGGTGTTTTCGAAATACCTTTCTTAGACAGGATGGGTTTTGTGTTTATTATTTGTGTGGTAGGAATGTTCCTGATCAGTTTGATCGATAACCGCAGAGGTGTTACGCCAAATGGTTTGGAAGTGGATAAGAAAATGTTCAAATTATCACCGGGCTTTGCTGTGGGTGCTTTGATCGTGTGCGGAATATTGGCAGCTTTATATACGATCTTCTGGTAGGACGGGAAGTGTATGTATTGATGTCAATAATTATTATTTATTCAACAAGTAAGTAGTATGCTTTTATTAGGCATCGATATAGGCACATCCTCTATTAAAGTATCTGTAGTTGATGCAGCAACACGCCATTGCATTGCTTCGGCACAATATCCTGAAACGGAATCAGAGATCAGTTCTCTTCATCCCGGCTGGGCCGAGCAGTCACCCGAAATGTGGTGGCGCCATGTGCAGTCCGCCATTGAAAAAGCAAACGCCACAAAAGAATATAAGCCCCAGGATATTGGCGCGATAGGTATCTCTTACCAGATGCATGGATTGGTATTGATAGACCAGTACCAGGAAGTATTGCGTGATGCCATCATCTGGTGCGATAGCCGCGCCGTAGAAATTGGCGAAGAAGCATTTGATGCAATAGGTGAGGAGAAATGTTTATCTCATCTTCTCAATTCACCCGGCAATTTTACTGCATCCAAACTTGCCTGGGTAAAAAGAAATGAGCCTCATATTTACGAGAAGATCCATAAAGTATTATTGCCGGGTGATTTTATTGCCATGAAATTAACCGGTGATACGACTACTACCATTTCTGCATTGTCAGAAGGCATCTTCTGGGACTTTAAAGAAAACAAATTATCCGATGATGTATTGAATTATTACGGATTGAACAGGGAACATTTTCCTGCCATTCATGATGTGTTTTCTACGCATGGTTTATTAAAAGGCGATGTGGCAGAAACATTATCATTGAAAGCAGGCATCCCTGTTACCTACAAAGCGGGCGATCAACCCAACAACGCTTTATCATTAAATGTGCTCGAAGCCGGTGAAGTGGCTGCCACAGCGGGTACTTCGGGTGTGATCTATGGGGTTTGCGATGGATTGGTGTATGACAAACAATCACGCGTCAACACATTCGCGCATGTAAATTATACAAGTCAACATAAAAGAACGGGTGTTTTATTATGTATCAACGGTGTGGGTATTTTGAACCGATGGATAAAAAATATGACAGGCACTGATCTTACTTACCGTGAAATGAATGATGCTGCCAAGCTCATTGATGCAGGCAGCAATGGATTAAAAATACTCCCATTTGGAAATGGTGCAGAAAGAATGCTCAGCAACAGAACCATTGATGCGCATATTCATCATATTGATCTCAACGTACATACACAGGCGCATGCCTGGCGTGCGGCGCAGGAAGGTATTGCCTTTGCATTCAGGTATGGGATGGATATATTAAGAGAGAATGGAATGAATCCTTCGGTCATAAAAGCCGGCAAAGCAAATATGTTCCTTAGTGATGTATTTGCCGATGCATTTGTAAATACCGTAAATGTTCCTGTTGAATTATATAATTGTGATGGGAGCGTAGGTGCAGCCATGGGGGCGGGTTTGGGCGCAAAGGTGTATGCCTGTTCAAAAGATGCATTCGCAGGGCTAAATGCATTGCAGTTGATTGAGCCCACTGACACAAAAAGATATGACGAATTATATCAAGAGTGGAGAGAATTACTAAACATGCAAATGAAATAAATAGTCATGGCTTTGAAGATGCATCCCTGATACTCGCACTTTTTAGCTACTGCAATACGAAAATGTCCCAATAGTCGCAAGAGTCCCTTTTATATTTAATCAAACGAATAAATTTATAGTTATGACCAAATACACCCTATCAATGAAAACCAATTTCTTAATTTTTACCGCATTACTTTTTTCTTTATCCTCTTTAGCGCAGTCAACTACAAAAAAATACGATTTCCCATTTCAAAACCCCTCTTTATCAACTGAAGCAAGGGTCAATGACCTGGTAACAAGACTAACACCCGAAGAAAAAGTAGCCCAGATGCTCAATTCCGCCCCAGCTGTTCCAAGATTAAATATCCCCGCATACAATTGGTGGAACGAATGCCTGCATGGTGTAGCCCGTACAACATTTAAAGTAACTGTTTACCCCCAGGCCATCGGTATGGCTGCAACCTTTGATGCCAATTCACTCCACACCATGGGTGATTATACTGCTGAAGAAGGACGAGCTATTTATAATGAAAGTATCCGCAACGATAAACACGCTATTTATTTGGGCGTTACTTACTGGACACCGAACATTAATATTTTCAGGGATCCACGCTGGGGCCGCGGACAAGAAACATATGGAGAAGATCCATACCTCACCGGTACTTTGGGTAAGGCATTTGTAACCGGCTTACAGGGCAATGACCCGAGATATTTGAAAGCTGCAGCATGTGCTAAACATTATGCAGTGCATAGCGGGCCAGAACCTACAAGACATGAATTTAATGCTGTGATCAGCGATCATGATCTCTGGGATACTTACTTGCCTGCATTCCGCGAACTGGTAGTAGATGCAAAAGTAGCCGGAGTGATGTGTGCGTATAATGCGCTTGAAGGACAGCCTTGCTGCGGCAACGATCTCTTGATGACAAACATTCTCCGCAATCAATGGAATTTTACAGGATATGTTACTTCTGACTGTGGTGCGATAGATGATTTTTACGAGAGGCATAAAACACATACTGATGCAGAAAGCGCTGCAGTAGATGCTGTTTTGCATGGCACAGACGTGGAATGTGGAAGGGTCACTTATAAATCTCTTGCACAGGCCATGAAGGATGGAAAAATAACAGAAAAACAAATTGATGTATCCATCAAAAGATTATTCACCATCAGGATGCGTTTGGGAATGTTCGACCCTTCTGAAATGGTGAAATATTCACAGATACCACTTTCGGTATTGGAAAGCAAAGAACACAAAGACCAGGCAGAAAAGATGGCGCATCAATCAATGGTATTATTAAGAAATGAAGGCCATGTACTTCCCCTCAGCAAAAAAATAAAAAAGATCGCTATCATCGGGCCCAATGCAGACAATGCCAATACAGAGCTTGGTAATTATAATGGTTTCCCAACGGTGGTTACTACGCCTTATAAATCTATTAAAGATAAACTCGGAGATGGGGTTGAAGTTTTCTATTCAAAAGCCATTCCATTTGTAGATTCTAATTATGCGCAAAATAAATTCCCTGTAATAGACAGCCTCAAAGATGCGGATGTGATTGTTTATGTTGGAGGAATTTCTCCAAGACTGGAAGGTGAAGAGATGCGAGTGAGCCAACCAGGGTTTAAAGGCGGCGACCGCACTTCTATTGCATTGCCTGCTGTGCAGACTGCTTTTCTGAAAGCATTGAAAGAAAGAACCGGCAAGCCCATTGTATTTGTTATGATGACCGGAAGTGCCATTGCCATTCCGTGGGAAGCGCAAAATATTCCCGGTATTGTTAATGCATGGTATGGCGGACAAGCAGCAGGAGATGCCATTGCAGATGTATTGTTTTGTGATTACAATCCAGCCGGAAGATTACCTGTTACGTTTTATAAGAGCGATAACGACCTTCCTGCTTTTGATAATTATTCAATGGAGAACCGCACCTACCGTTATTTTAAAGGAGAAGCTTTATACGGATTTGGTTATGGATTGAGTTATACCAGTTTTAAATATGATCAGTTAAATGTACCCGCTACCGCAACCGCAGGAAAGAAAGTAACTGTAACAGCGCGTATCACCAATACCGGTAAAATGGATGGGGAAGAAGTGGCTGAGTTATATGTTTCTCATCCCGGGCAATCCGCTCAGGCACCTGTGAGAGCTTTGAAAGGATTCAAAAGATTATTCTTAAAAGCAGGTGAAAGCAAGATGGTCAGTTTTGAATTAAGTGCAGGTGATCTTTCCACCATTGACGATAAAGGACATTCAAAAGAGCTTGCAGGCAAAGTGCAGGTGAGTGTTGGTGGTAGTCAGCCTGATGCACAAACGAAAGCAAGTGGGAAGACGGTGGATGCAGTATTTAAAGTGATATAATTATGTACGATGTTAGATGTGAAACTATGTTAGATGTATGATGTGGGATGTACGATGTATACTGCATCTACAACTCATAATTCATAACTTATAATTTATAATTCCAGCCCTCTCAACAGGAGGGCTTTTTTTATTATCTTACAATCTAAACCACCCTCATGGAAACCCATCACCACGCTGCTAAATCCGGCCATGAAAAAAAATGGCAGGTGTATTTATCCGAATTCATCATGTTGTTTCTTGCGGTCTTCGCAGGGTTTATTGCAGAAAATATCAGGGAACATTTTGTAGAAAGGGCAAGGGAGAAGGAATACATCGTTAGTATGGTAGAAGACATGAAGTATATCAAAGCGGATAAAGTGCAGAAAGCCCACATGATTAAAAAACTTTGGGACAGCAGGCCCGGCCTGTAAGTAAAGGTTTAAATACATTTTTGGCTAAATAACATTTGTTCGCTATTTTTGATTGTTCGTTTTTTACGAACATTAATGAAAAGCGAACAATGGAAACAAATATTATAAAGGAGGCACTGCAAAACTTTGAAAAGAATACAGGTATTAAGAGTACTTGGAAAGAACCAAAGCCAACCGCAAAGGATAATGGTATGGAAGGGGGACTGTATTTCATTTTTGATAAAAAAAAGTTATTGCTTCCAATGCAGGTCAGCAAAAAAATAGGGCCACAGCATTTACCAGCTATAACCGAAAGGCAAAAGCATGTGAAAGACCTGGTGTTATTAGCGTTAGACATTCCTGAACAAGTGGCAAAAAATCTGCGGGAGAAGCACATTAATTATATAGATGCTGCCGGTAATGCTTTTATCAACAGCCATGATATTTTAATATTGATTGAGGGAAATAAACCTGTAAAACCACAACACGGATTTCAGGCAAAGGCATTAAGTAAAACAGGGTTAAAAGTGGGTTTTCAATTTTTACTGTATCCTGAGTTAATTAATGAGACAATAAGAAGCATAGCTAATAAGGCAGATGTGAGCTTAGATACCGTTCATAAGACAATTCAGGTATTGAAACAATTTGGGTATATAATTCCTTTAGGTAAGAAAAACATGGGATGGAAAAATCGAAAAGAATTGTTTGAAAAATGGATTGGAGAGTATGATGCAAGGTTGAAACCGGGCTTGCATATTGGTAACTTCCGGTTTGTAAAAGAAACAGGATTTTTGCAATGGAAAGCAATTCATTTAAAGGATAATGCTTGTTGGAGCGGAGAACCAGCCGGAGATTTGCTTACCAATTATTTAAACCCGGAAATACTCACTCTTTATACAAAAGAAACCAAAATGGAAGTGATAAAGAATTACCGGGTAATACCTGATCCTAATGGCTATATCAGGATATATCAAAAATTTTGGGAGGGGAATGAAACACAAAATGTTACAGCACCCCCTTTATTAGTATATGCAGACCTTATTAACACAGGCGATAAAAGAAATATAGAAACTGCACAAAAAATATATGGACAATTCATACAAGATAAGTTTTAAGGCACTCCGCCAGGAAGGGGCAAAAGATGTATTTGCGTCACTCAACAGGGCATTAAAAGTTTTAGAAATAGACTTTTATCTGATAGGGGCACTGGCGAGAGATACATGGTTTGCCCAAAAAGGTATCAGGGCACTAGGAACAAAAGATATAGATTTTGCCGTGTTGGTATCGGATGAAAGCAAATACCAGAGCCTCAGACATTTTTTAATAAAGGAAGAAGAATTTACAGAATCATCGTCGAATGAATATGTTTTATTCAATAAGCAAGGCAAACAGATTGACTTATTGCCGTTTGGCGCTGTAGAAATAGAAGGCAAAAAGATAGTTGATAAGGAAGGGTTATTTCACACAAATATATCCGGGTTTAAAGAAGTTTATGAAGAAGGGACAGAAGAAGTAAACTTTGAGGGAGAATATAATTTCAAGGTATCAACCCTGGCTGGGATAGTAATTCTGAAATTGATTGCCTACGATGACCGTCCTGAAATCAGGAGTAATGATATTCGAGACATTGCCGCAATCATACGCCACTATTTTAATTTGGAGAGCGATTTAATATACGAAAATCATGTAGAACTTTTTGCTGGAGAAGAACACAGCCTGGAACGGATAGCCGCAAGGGTTTTAGGCCGTCAAATGAAAACAATATTAAACAGGAACACACTTTTAAAAGAAAGGATAACCTCCATTCTCCGAACAAATGCACAGTTGCCGGAAGATAGTAGCATAGGTCTCCAGCTTGTAAATGGGAATATTCAGACAATAGATGAAGCTATTGTAGTTCTGAAAGAAATAATAAAAGGTATCGAGGAATGACTAACTGCAG